>JBQTJM010000270.1:0-9384 GCA_052387115.1 Gammaproteobacteria bacterium
GGACGCCTGGCAGGGCCTGTCAACCCAGGAGCTGGGGGCGATCGCCTGGCGCATTCCGGCGCTATGCGCGCAGATCGACGCCCAATGCGCGGATCCGACGCCGCTCGCCGAGTACGCCCGGATCGACGCACCGGTATGGCTCCTGACCGGGGCCCGCACGCGCGCCGCCACCGAGTTAATCGCTCACTTACTCGCGGGCACCTTGCCTCGCGCCGAGTGGCGCCGGATCGATGGCGCCGATCGGATGGGCCCGGTCTCGCGCCCCGAGGCCCTCGACCGCGAGATCGAGGCGTTCCTCGCGCAACAGCAAGCGAGCTGGCACCGCGATCCGGAGCCGACGGCGGCGTTCGGGCGGCCGATATTCCGGTATCAGGGTCACGCACCGGAACGCGCCGAGGCGGCATGAATGGCGCGGGCACGCGCCCTACGCTTGCGTTATTGGAGTGAATTTAGGAGTAAGCAACATGAGTACGACAAATCCTTTCATGGCTATCGCCGCGGTTTCCTTCGCAGCTTTCGGCAGCAGTGCTTATACGGGCTCAGACTCGAAAGTGATGGCAGGCACTGCGTGTCAGTTTACGGACCCCGAGGCGCCGCTATCGGTGCGCCTGGTGGCCGAGGCGGGACCGATGACCCTCTCGGAGCGCACGCCGGCGCGACGGGTTCTACGGCTGCTTGCTCCACTTGCCCTCTTCGCGTGTCTCCTGGCCGCACCCATCGACGCGCTCGTGCCGGCGGTCTCGGCTTATTCGGGCGACGACGACCATGCGCGCGGTCGTGTCAGCGGCCGGCGGCTCTTCGAGCGAGAGACCTTCGGTGGGAACGGCCGAACGTGCCTCACGTGCCACGGCCGCGAGACCGGAACGGTATCACCCGCCGATGCGCAGGAACGATTCCTGGCCGATCCCGCCGATCCGCTGTTTCGCGGGGACGGCAGCGACGATGGAAAGGGCAACGGCGTGACACGGATGCTTGCCGATGCCACTGTCCTGATGAACATCCCGCTGGCTCCGAACGTCAGCCTCGCCCACGATCCAAAGGCCCGGACCGTCGTCCTGCCTCGGGGCATTCCGACGATGCTCAACACGCCCGCTCTCGACCCGGTCCTCATGTACGACGGGCGTCAACCGGACCTTCTGTCCCAGGCGCTCGGCGCCCTAGTCGATCACGCACAAGCGACGCGGTGAGCTTGAGCCCCCGTTCGCGTGCCGCCCGGCAGCCGCCAGCACTTTGAGGATGTGCGCGTCCAGGGTTTTGGCGCGTGGCGATATACCTTCTCCGACTCGGTGCGGCCGAGCGGTAGCGAGGGCGCGTGTCCGGTACGGGCGAATTTCCGCAGCGCCCTCGAGCTGAAGAAGCGTCGCGAGTGCTCGAAGTCCACGAGCTTCTCCAGCTCCTTCCGACCCGGGAGCCCACTTTCGAATCGCGCTCGAAGAAGCTCCGGACCTCGCCAGTGCCGATCGATTAGTTCCAACATATCGGGACGGTCCCAACATATCGGGACGCCGATCTCTTACCGCGGGCATTCACTCCCCACGGACCCTTCGAGCCATTACACAATCCGAATAATACAGCGAGTTACCTACGATTTACCTATGATCGGTCTTTGTCGCGGCCGCTTGGCTCGGCGGTTGCCATAGGAGGCGCGAATGCCTGCTCTTGTCTACGAAAAGCGGCGTTTAAATGTCCTATACCACCTATCCACCTATCTATATCTAAGAGGAAAACGACGATGTACGGCAAGAAACACTTGATCGCAGCCGCGCCGCTGGTATTGAGCCTAGCCGCTTTCACCGAGGAGGCCCTGGCCGTCACCGACATCACCGCCTGCCGGACCATCAGCACGTCGGGCTCGTTCCGTTTGACTAGGAACCTGAGCGCCAATGGGGACTGCCTGGTGGTGGCCGCCAATGAAGTTGAAATCGATCTCCGAGGGCACACGATACGCGGCAACGGCACCGGGTTCGGGGTGCGGGACCAGAATTTCGGATTCGCGATCACCCTGCGCAACGGCACAATCGCCAACTTTCAAACGGGCGTCAATCTCCCGAGGACCGAGGGTGCCGTGGTCGAACAACTCCGCGTGGTCGAGAGCGGCGGTTTCGGCATCATGCTGGGCAGCGGCCGGGTGCGGTCCAACGTGGTGTTCGATGTCGGTATCCACGGCATCGTTGGGGCGGGCGTCGTCTCCGACAATTTCGTGTCTCGAGCTGGCGGGACCGGCATCTTTGTAGGCTTGGGCAGCAGCGTGGTCGGCAACAGCGTGCAGGGTGTCGGACGGGAGGGCGTGTTCGCCTTCTGCCCATCGCGGGTCACGGACAACGCCTTGAACTCCTTCGACCAGGACAAGACCGATGGGGTGACGAGTGTGGCCATCTCGACCCTCGGCAGCGGTTGCTCCGTCTCGGGCAATGCCAGTGCCAGTTTGTGACCGCACGGACGGCGTCCAAGACGTCTCGTGATCCAGCGTTGCTGCCAGCGGAGGAACCATGATGAAACCTTGAGCCTTCTCATTCTTGATACGTAGCGCCCTTATCATGGGGCCCTGCCTTGTTTCTTGATCACTGTAACGACACTTGTGGGGAGTCCGTCATGAATCCAATACGTCATATCATCGTAAGCATCGCTTTGGCCACCGGGCTGGTCGCGAACGCGGCTTGGGCGCTGGACACCTCCGCTCACCACGCCGGGCCAAGGTTCTTTAACGAACAGCGGTTCTGTAAGCATCGGCTTCATGGGGAGCTTTTCTCCAGGACCGAGTTGTTCTTTGGCTTGTCACGGGCTACCGGTCCGAACATCACCGAAGCGGAATTTCAGGACTTCATAGATGACGAGGTGACCCCCCGTTTTCCTGATGGGCTGACCCTGCTGAGCGGCATAGGTCAATTCAGGGACTCGGGCGGAACCACCGTCCAAGAAGGATCGAAGCTCTTGATATTGCTCTATCCTTTCAACAGGCAGAATAACCTGGCCGTTGAAGAGATCCGCACGGAGTATAAGGACGAGTTCCAACAACAGTCGGTGCTGCGCGTGGATGAACGATCCTGTGTATCCTTCTAACCGTGCTATCAGTCATTCGGGAGGATGAACGCCATGAAAACGCATGTTGTTTCCGTTTTCGCTTTACTTACCTCGATCAATGCGTCTGCTGCCGGGTTGCCGGACCGCAGATGCAACCCTCAGCGAGCACCGCAGAGCGCGGGAACGAAGACGGCTCAGGCGAAGTCAGACCTGCGTCACACCGTTCAAACGGGTTGGTGTTTGACGGCGCGTTCAAAGACGCGCTGGAGTTTTTCAAGCCCCACAAGAGCGGCAACGGGCGCTCGTGCGCGACCTGCCACTGGCCGGAAGACAAGTTCGGGCTGACCCCCGCGACGGTCGAGTCACGCTACGAAGCTCTCCAAGAGCGCCGCAAGACAGATCCCGACGCGGACGATCCGCTGTTTCGTTCGATCGACGCCGACGACTTCGACCAACTACGCTCCGAACGAAAGCGCTGGTGCGTGTGGTGCTGCCCGTGGCCCCGAATGTGAGGCTCGCCGACGACCCTTCGGCGAGAGCCGTCGCGGTGTGGCGCGCGGTGCCGACCGTCGCCAACGCCGGCATCACCGCGCCCTACCAGTATGACGGGAGACTGGAGACTCTGGAGGACCAGGCCCTCTCCGCGATGCAGGCTCATTCGGAGGTAGCGAATGATCCCAAGGAGAAGATCCTCGCCCGGCTCGGCCGGTTCCAGCAACACTTGTTCTCTTCCAAGGGGGTACGAAGACTCGCCAGATCGCTGGCAGCGGGCGCTCCTCCCGCGGACCCCGATCCTCGGCTTACGGAGCTCGAGCGACAGGGCAAGGCCACGTTCGGGCAGTTCTGCGCCTCGTGCCATGGCGGGCCGACGCAGACCGTCAACTCCAACGCACTCTTTTTGCCGGTGCCCCAGCGGGGCCCCTTGACGGGCCCGCAAGCGTTCGTCAACATCTTCGTACAGACCCCGCGGCCGCCCGTCCCCTTCTTCGACGGCGTGCCCTCTGCAGACCTACGGATCGAGCTTGCTCGACGCCTTTCCCGCCCGGTGTACCTATGATCGGTCTTTGTCGCGGGTACTTGGCTCGGCGCTTGCGCTAGGAATCGCGAATGCCGGCTCTTATTTACTTATTTACGCAAAGCGGCGTTTATATTTTCCCATACCACGTGAATCAGGCTGAAGCAGTTCTCTAGACGAACTGCGCGACCCCCGAGGTGACCCCCACACTAGCGGCAGAGGAGACTAGGTATGAACATTGTTGTACTTGGTGGCCATGGTTTTTTGGGACAACATGTATGCCGTGCGCTACGCACGAATCCGGAGCACAGGGTGATCGCCCTGTCGAGACAAAATGGGCTCGATCTGAGAGATTTTTCTCGCCTCGAACAGCGCTTGCGTGACCTCAAACCAGCGGTCATTTTCAACTGTGCAGCGCATGTCGGCGGTGTGCACTATGTGTCTGGCGTGCCAGCGGAGGTGGTGCATGACAATGTAACCATGGCGTTACATCTCTATCGAGCAGTCGCGAAGCACTGTTCGACGGCCCACATAGTGAACCCTTTGTCCAACTGCAGTTATCCGGGAGAAAAGCCCCTCTTTATGGAACACGAGTGGCTCAAAGGGGACGTCCATCATTCAGTATATCCCTATGGGCACGCGAAGCGCGCGCTGTACGTCATTGCCACGTGCTACAAACACCAATATGGAATTCGTTCAACTCACCTTTTGGTGCCGAATGCGTTTGGACCAGGGGACCGGACCGATCCGCGCCTGGTACACGCCCTCAATGGCATGGTCATCCGCATGCTACAGGCCTGGAACAACAAGGAGCCAGCGTTTGAAGTGTGGGGCTCCGGGCGGCCGATTCGCGAATGGGTATACGTCGAAGACGCCGCAGCCATCCTGACAGCCGTGCTCTCCGTCAGCGATGATCTCCACGAACCCATCAATATTGCCCAAAATCACGGCTATGCCATTCAAGAGTCTGCTGCCATGATTGCGCGCGCCATCCCATACAACGGCATGATCAAACGCAATATGCACTACCAGGATGGTGATCCGCAGAAAATTATGTGTGACGCAAGGTTTCGCCGTGTTTCCCCCAATTTTCAGTTCACAGATCCCTTTGAAGCCATTTGTAAGACAGTCGAATACTATAAGACTGCGTTATTCAATGGTCTGGAGGTTAGCACCACCAATCGGCACAATAAATCTTTCGCGACAAGCGCTTGAAGTCTCCAGGCCGCGGTCGTACGGCCTCTGGCACGCGTTTCGCGATAGCCCGATTGTGACTCCGGACGAGCGGTGGTCAAGACCTAAGCCTTCAAAACCCCTGAGGAAACGTGACATGAAAACCTTCTCGACTGTCTTGGTGTGTCAACTACTGGTGTCCTCTCTAAACGCATTCGCCGTTGATGACCGGGGTAACACCGCCACTCAAGGTCCTGAAACGTGGCTTCGCGCCGCGCAGTATATGATTCCAAAACCGAAGTATGTGCACGGACATCTCACGCTGGTCCCGCCAGTCAAAGTCGAAGTGAGTCATCTGATGGATCCGGCGGCACCGCAGTCGCCTTTTGCAGCGCCTTGGTCCCTCACTCGCAACCCCACGCTCTTCTTCGGTCCGAACGGTCCGACACCCGATTCTAGTCAAGCCATCTTCGGACATGCCGGCAATGGAGAAACCGTCTGCGGAGACATCGGCGGTCAAGGCACCCAGATGGATGCGCTTGGGCACTTTGGTTTTGTCAACCAGCCAGGCGATACCCCCACGTACTTCGGCGGTCTCACGCAGAGTGAGGTGGTGGGTCCAACCGGTCTCAATCGTCTCGGCATCGACCACGCGGAACCGATCCTTACATCAGTCGTGATGCTGGATGCAGCCAAGTATTTGAACAACGGGAATGCGCTCGCGCCGGGCTATGCCGTTACAAAGGTGGACATCGAGCACATCCTCTCTGCCCAGGGACTCACAAATCGCGGCATCAAAGCGGGTGACGTCGTGTTCATCCACACCGGTTACGGTGCGGCATGGACGAACAGTCCATCCACCTATTACACGCAGGGACCGGGCCTCTCTCATGAAGCTGCAGTCTTCCTCGCTGCAAAAAAGATCGTGCTCGTCGGTTTGGACAACCCTTTTACCGACGCCGCCGTGAACGAAGCCGGCGTAGGACCATTCCCTCCTGTGCCGTCCTGGGAGCATGGAAACAATCCATGGCTTCCGTTCGGAGTACACCACCACAACCTCGCGCAAGCAGGCGTTCACCAGATCCAAAATCTGAACCTGACCGAAATGGCGCAGAAGAAGATGCACCTCGGTGCGGTGTTCATTCTTCCCATTCGATTTAAGGGTGGATCGGGAAGCCCTGTCCGTCCGGTCGTGATCGAAAACGACTAATGAAGATCAAAATGGGGACAGCGTTGTTGGGTTAGACTCTACGGGCTGGTGCGCTAATGAGTCTCAACATATCGGGACCGTCCCAACATATCGGGACGCCGATCTCCCGCCGGGCGCGGTGTTCACCCCGCAGACCTTTCAATCCTATGATGGACTCTAAATAATACAACGAGTTTACCTATGATCGGTCCTGGTCGTGGGCGCTAGGCTCGGCGGTTGCCGTAGGAGTCGCAATGCCGGCGCCGACTACGGGATCGCCGGCCGCCGTCGCCGATCAAGCCTTCCGGTTCATGACCGAGAACATCCGCACCGGGCAAAACTGACGTAGCTCTCGACCGTAGCTCTCGACGAGTAGATAGACAGCCGCTCGATCAGTCAGCGGGATGAGGGTCAAATGGGACAGACCACGATTTCCGGTCGGCGGACACAGAATAATCGTGGTCTGTCCCCGATGTCCTCGATCGATGCCTTCCCCCGGGGAAGGGTAGGATGGGAGTTGAGTCTCTCAGAACTATGCGACGCTCAACCCCCACCCCTCCCCCTGCCAGAGAGAGGGAATAAGCTGGTACTGGGCAGCTTATTGAATGTACACGTGAAATAGAATCTGTTTGAGTTGTTGTGTTCAACATTTAGAACGTAAGTAGCTATCCCCATTACCCTACGGGCATCACCGTAGCATGACAAGGTCGGAGCGTTCGGGCAGTAAGGAGTCGAATGATGGAGTGCAACGTCAGGTCTGACGCGCAACCCGAACGCCGGGGTTACGTGGACGTATTCCGCGGCCTCCTGATCACCCACATGGCCCTGGACCACGCCTCGCTCATGTTGAATGCCGGACGTGGCGGCGAGGAGCTGGCCGCGGCAGCGCCCGCGCCTTATGACGACCTATACCAGTTTCTGACGCGCTTCACGGGAGCTCCGGTTGCTCCCGGCTTCTTCTTCATGGCCGGGTTCATGGTGGCGCTCACCAGCATCGCAAGAGAGCACCGGGGCGTGTCGCGGCGTGAGGTCACGCGCCGGCTCTTGATCCGTGGGTTAGCACTGATCGCCGCCGATACGATCATCATGGGTCTCCCGCGTGCGATGGGCGGTTTCTACTCATTCGTGGCGTTAAGCTCAGTCGGCGTCGGCCTCATCCTTCTCGCGCTGGTGCGCAGCTTGCCAAGCCGGGTCTTGTTGCCGCTGGCACTCGCCATCCTCGTGCTCCATTCCCTACTCGACGTGTCGGCGCTGCCCCTGCCGCTGCGCGCCGTCTTGTACGAGCCAATCCGGACGGGCGCGTTCCGCTCGCTGTATCCGGTGATCCCCTGGTGTGCAATCGTGCTGGTGGGCTTCGTCGCGGGACGCGACGCCGCCCGCCGCATACACCCGGCACGCTTTTGGTTGGGGCTGGCGGCAGCGTGTTTGATAGTGTTTCTGGGGGTTCGCCTCAACGGGGGCTACGGCAACGCCTATTCTTACCACAGCGTCGCTAGCTGCGACTTCTGGTCCTTCGCCGTTATCTTTCTGGCCCTTGCCGTCCTCCGGACGATCACCCGCTTGGCAACGCCCGCGCTGCTGCGCCCCTTCGTGATCTTGGGGAGAGTTCCGTTCTTTTTCTACATCCTGCACTTCTACGTCCTGGGCGTGGGCGCTGCGGTCGTGCAGACGAAGCTGGGGCTGGGCGGAACCTACCTGGTTTGGCTACTGCTGCTCATACTAATGGCCTGGCCGTGTGTTTGGTACTGCCGAAAAAAGCTAGACCGGCCGAACCTATTCACCCGGTATCTATGAGCGAGGCCACTCACACCCAACGCCACTCTCGATTTGTAGGGGCCGATGTAAGGTGTCAGACACGCCCACATAAACTTCCTGCTGGATACGACTACGGTTAAATGGGGACAGACCGGGACCGACCACGGTTTCCGGTTCGGCGGACACAGAATAATCGAATAATCGTGGTCTGCCCCCGATATGGTTGGGTCGGATAGCGAGGGCACTGCGGAGGACGTCCAGCGTCCGCAGAGCCGAATCGCGGTCGCCGATTCTCTGTCACCACCGTGAAGAAAAGCGAACCGCCGGAAACGAATGCACGCCCGTACCTCATCGCACCTCTGTCGGGTTACGCTACGCTGACCCGACCTACGGATACTCCCCAACATGTCGGGACGCTCCCGGTATGTTGAGAGCGCGCGCTGCGGACGAGCTGCTGATCCGCACCGTCTTTTACTCGAACCATCGCGATAAAATCCTTTTGTAACACGCGCTTGAAGTGTGCGCGCCGCGATCTTTGAGCGGCCGGCACAAACGTCGCAATACGTTGGTCCTGACGCCGGATGAACGGTGGTCGACCCGCAGTCGACCGGGTTGGCTTTATCTTAAACCTTACATTGCATTGAGAGATCTTGATGAAAACCGTAAACACAGAAGCAACCCTGCGCCCCGCGGACGAGCAAGACGTCAACGTCGCCAACGATGGAACGTTAGCCGCGCTGGCTGCGACGAAAGAAAGCCGTGTCCTAGCGGTGCCCCCGCCCCCGCCTCGGGCGGTGGCCGATTTCGCCGCACGCCACGACCAAAACGTGGCTAATGGCTACTACTTGCACCATCTGGAAAGTTACCTCCTGCCCGACAACCACATCCGCGTCAACGCGATTTGGAACAAGGCGTGGGGCGGTGTGGCCACCACTTGGGTACAGGGCTGGGCAGAGGCAGACCTTGCGCCGAAGCTCACCCAGATGAAAAATTCGGGCTGGCGGGTGCGCCACCTAAACGCGTGGAACCTGCCGAACAACGGGGACGTGCGGTTTGATGTCGTGTGGGAACAGCTGACGTGGCGCGACGAAGTGGTGCGCTTGAACATGACGGGCGCGCACGTGGTGCAAGAGTACGGCACGCAGTGGAATCGCGCCTTCAAGCTCCGCACGTTGGATACCTTCCGCATCGGTAACGAGCAACGCTATGCCGGGGTGTGGAACCCCAACAC
>JBQTJM010000271.1:0-41787 GCA_052387115.1 Gammaproteobacteria bacterium
CCATTCATCGCTGGTGGGAGAAGATGGGATCGAAGCGCTACCGCGGCGCCAAAGAGCTGTTGATCACGGCCGATGGCGGGGGCAGCAACAGCAGTCGATGCCGCTTGTGGAAGCTTGCCCTGCACGATTTGGCCATTCAGCTCGGGATACCGATTCAGGTGTGCCACTTTCCGCCAGGGACCAGCAAATGGAACAAGATCGAACATCGCATGTTCTGTCACATTACCCAGAACTGGCGCGGCCGGCCCTTGGTGAGTCACGAAGTCATCATCAACTTGATTGCCAGCACCACGACGCGTACCGGCCTGAAGATCCAGGCTGAGCTGGACAACGGCCATTACCCCACTGGGATCAAGGTCAGCGACGAAGAGCTGGCTGCGGTCAATCTGAAACGGGCCGACTTCCACGGCGATTGGAACTATGCCATCCTGCCAATGCGAAAGCAAACATAGTCACCTTATTATGACGCGGGTACTAAGTCCGACAGGCTGCTAGCTGGCGAGCTTCAATAGCTCGTGCACCTTGGTACGGATGACCTCTTCGGTGGGACGCACGCCGCGCGGCCGCACGCGCAGGCCGAAGGCGATGTTCTCGAACATGCTCACGTGCCGGAAGAGCACATAGTAATAGCGTCAACAAACTTGACGACGGGATAGTGGCCCTCGGCCTTGAGCCCCGACGCTCCCCCAACGTCTGCCGACCCTTATCTGGCGTATAATAATTACGCACCAAACAATTCGATCCTGGCCAATCCTGGCCCCTTTATTACTTGCGGAGTTCTACGCGGTCGTCACACATTTCAGCGAGTTACCCAATCCCAAGTCGCCGGAGGAGGCGCTCAGCACTATCGGTGCCTTACTGGCTATACGGGGAGTGTTGTTGCTGCTGATACTGCCGGATATCGTGTCCCGTCGGATGGAGCTGGTTCGGCCGTATCCACGCATGTGACGAACCGTAAAATCTTTGATGCATAGCTCGTGGCCAACGAGGCGCGCACATGGAACTTGAATCCGCCTGGGTTACGACGGGCGGAAAGTCCACGGCGAATTCCGAAGCCTAGTATTGTGCGCGTCTAACCCACCCTAGGCGGGCTACAGTCGTGTTTCACGGTCGTATGGAACCGAACTGTTCGCTCAGAAGAGGAGACCGGCGTCTTGCGGCCAGATGCGCCAAGTTAAATCTAGGCCTCTTTGCTCGTTGATTGTCACTTCACTGCCACTTCGAGACGCCAAAAACTTAAGCGACTTCACCTCAGTCTCGGGCACTCCCGCACCGTCGTAAAAAGACAAGCGCAACACTTTGCCGGGGATAATATCCCAATGCTTCTTGACTTCTGACACAGCATACTGCCTGACGACGCTTAGTGAACCGCTTAAAAGGATACAAGAGGAGTATTCGTCTGTCTGCACGAGTAGCGAGTCCGGCGCGTCCGGGTACAACTCATTCGCCGGCAGGATTTCGGGTTCGACGGGTAGGTTATTCGCCCCTTCCAGCGAGTTCGCTGGATTAAGGCGAGTCAGGTCCAAGCCCACCTCATTAAGCGCTGCCTGAAACAATTTGGCGCTGAGCTGGCGCACCACATCCCATAGCTCATCACGGCTTACGCGGCCGGTCGGCCATGCCGAGTATGCCTGTTGGTAGTAATCTTCCCGCGGGCCCCAGGTTGAAGCCACCCGGAGAAAGTCGCCCCAGCGCTCCTCGTCCAGCACCACGTCGGGCATATTCGGCACACGATAGGAGCCGTCACTCATGCAATTTTTGGCTAGACACCATAGCACAGCGCGGCGAAAAGCGTCTTTGCCGCCGGCCGCGTACTCGAAGAAGAGTTTGGGATCGTCGACCTCGGCAAGCTTCTCAAACCAACGCTTGTGCCACTGATAGGCAGATCCATTCCCCTCGGCGAGTTGCAGGTAGAGTAGATGCGCCCGAAGCGCGTGAGGCACTCTTCCGCGCGCATGAGGCGGCAAGCTGTCCATGCGGTCTCCCATACTTTCAACGATCTTGGAGCAATTCCAGCCAGCACTACGCGCCGCCGAGGTGAGCATGCGCAGAGCTGAAGAGCCGAGATGGTGCAACGGCACTTCCGTAGCCATCGGCTTTTCGGCAAAACGGACGACGGCGTTGGCCGCCTGTCGGGCCAGTGTCTCCTCGCGCTCAGCCAGAGACTCCGCCTCGCCGAAGCACTGCAATGCAGCAACCCAGTGTCGGAGAGCTTGGTCAAGCTCGCGCGCCCGATAATGGGCCCAGCCCAGGGAAAACTTCGTCCGGCCATCCTCGGGATCAAGCTTCTCTGCTTCAAGTAGCATCTGCTTTGCCTTCGGGATATTTTTCCTACGGGTCCAGCAGGCGGCTAGCCGATCGGCGGTGTCGACTCGGTTTTCGATCTCCCACGCTTTTTCGAACGCGGTTGTGGCCTCTTCGTAGCTTTCCTGAGCTTGGTTGCTTTGATCCCCGGTCTGGTAATCCATTCCTTTGCGGTAGTGCGCTTCACCAAGGTGAAACCACACGTAAGGATCCTGTGGGTACTTAGCCCGAAGTTTTTCGAGGATCGGCAACGCCTTGTCGATCTCATCTATTAGCAACAACGAGCGGGCGTGGCGCGTCCATCGCACGGCGTCTTTCATGTCCGGGTCCGCATCGACAAGGGGTTGATTCTCTTTGAGTGCTTCGGTCGCTCGATCCTTGCGATCCTGCGAACCCACTGGTTGACCGTAAGCCTCCCTGTATAACTGTTTGGCTAGATTTTTCTGCGACGGGCCTACTCCGATACGGAAAAGCTCTCGCCGAGCCTCCAGACGATTGGGCTGCGTCTCAGTAACCATGTTTTGAAACCGCTGCCGCGCCTCGTCCTGTCGTCCGAGATCGAGCATGTAACGGGCGGCTTGGAGCTCCAAATAATTGGCGACATTCCGGTTTCTCGGATCGTGCGTCTCGCGAAGCCTTGCAACTTGCCGGTCAAGCCATTGAATCGCGCTGTCGTCCCCCCCCTTCTCATCATAAAAGCGCCACGCGAGCCAGATTGCTCCGGTATGCCGTGGGGCCCGCTGGAGTACAGCGTCAACCGCCGTGATGAATTCCTTCTCCGTTACCGCGGCCTGGTTTGGCATCGCGATGCCTAATGCTGAGGACAGAAAGGCTTGCAGCCGTGCTTTCATAAACAAAGGCCCGACGACGTCATCGCCTGCGTGGTCAACGGCCTTTCTTGCGATCTCGCGACCGCTACGGGCAATAACACACATCTCTGTCGCGGTGTCAACTGAAGGATAGGCACCGAACAGCGTCAACCGGTCCGCTAGCGCCTCAGCTTGGCGAAGGTAGACCCCGGTCTTTCGCTCTGGGTAAGCCAGTTCCAGCGCTTTATCATAACACTCTATGCATTGCCCCCATCCGTCGTGGCCGGTATGTCCCGACGCCTTGGCGACAATGCGGTGCGCGTCGCCGAGTCGGCTCCACCACATGAACTCGTTTATTTTCGGGCGCACCAGACTGGCGAGTTCCAGTGCCTGCGCGGCAAGCTTGGCTGCCTGACTGATTTCCCGGACTCTGTCAAGAAGAACTGCGCGCCAGGCAAGGTCCTGCACTTGAAAGTGGCGACTTCCTCGGCCCCCAGGCAGGTTAGCGACTAGATGTTCGACCAAGCGAAAGATGGGCCAGCGCGAGCTAACCGGCAGTTCGCGCCAACGCTTCACAGCATAGTCCTGAAGAAGCTCGGCTAGCTCTAGAAAAGTATGCTCTAGTCCTTGCATTAGCCTACCCGTGATGATCTTGAAACCGGGTTTGCCCTTACCCTCAAGGAGGGTCCATACCACTTGTTCGATGGCTTCGGTATCGGGCTTCGGCTCGTCGAGCCGGGCGGCCAGTTTCTCGATCTCCAGCAACGGGTGGTCGTATCTACGCAGAGTCTCGTACGACCGGCATTCAGACAGACCACTTACGAGGGCTTGCAGGTCATTTTCCCAACGCCAGTCACGAAAGACCCTGGAGATATCTGAGATTGGTTCAACCTCTGCAATTTCCTCGTGACATGTGTCCCATATTTGAGGAATATCGCGTAGTACCTCTACAAGTCGTGCGCGCAGCGGGTCGATCTCGTTTCTTCTAATCTCATCCTTGCGCAGTTCTCTTTCTGCTGTCGTGATCTCCAAATCCCACGGCAATTCGCGGTCAAACCACGCCTCCCTCTCTCTGGACAAGCGCTCGTTCATTCGTTTGACCGACTCGCTTGGCGCAGGCCCATAATTCTGTTCGGTCAGCCTCACGACCGTAGGCACCTCGTTGGGCTTACGAAGGTCTTCCGGAAGGCGCTCTAGCGCGTTCTCGAAGATGAGATCCTGGAGCTGCGAGCGAAACTCCCGAGCTTCCTCTGTTCCCTCCGGGAGCTGCACCGGCTCCCTGCCTTCCTCGCCACGGCGGCTGAGAAACATAAGATTCTGCTTCACGTTGATCTCAAGTGGGGACTCTTCTACGAGGAACAACGCATCGACAAGCCAATTATCACTCTCACGCGCGCCAACCGCTAGTTCAAGCGCTTTCAAGCTCGAGGCCATCACATTTAACGGCAAATAGTGGGCTACGCGGCTAGCCGTAATAGCGGCGTTGCCGACGCCATGGTCAGTGTGAAGCTTGGCAAAATAGCCTCTCAACAAGGAAAGGTGCCCTGTAAATCGTTCGGGCTCCGCTCGGCATAGAGCGACGAGCGCTAGCGGCGCATAGCCCGGTCTGAAGAAGACCGAACCCACAAGGTTTCTCAAGGTATCGGCGGCGCCAGACGCGGGTGCCATGCCAGCTACAACGTCGATCGCGAGTGGGAAAAGCTCACGACCCTCGTCGCTATCTGGTATACCGAAGAAGCCGGCGCCAACCTGGGGCGTGAGCTTTGGAAGAACCTCTGGTGCTTTAATTCTGCCGGCGAGATGTAGTAATGCTCTCAAGACCGGGACGGCTTCGGCCTCAGTAGGGAGGGCAGATATTGCGTCAGCCAAGCCCTTGCGAAAAAGTATCTGTGTGCTACCCGACAACACGTCATAGACCGATTTTAACTCGTTCGTAATGTCGCCGTGGCCGACCAGTAGGTGCAGGGGCGCAAACGCCTTGGCACGGGAATCGGGGCGTGCTAAGTCCTTATACCCCGCTGTCAGCCAGTCGCGAAAGTCCTCCACGCTGTACGTTTCAAGCGGAGCGACATCTATCGGACTAAGTCTTAGCATACTTACAATACCGTCAGCCGGTTGCGCAGGTCTGCGACTGTGCGCTTGCGGAGGACTCGTTGGGCGAAGGCCTCGTCGTCATCCTTGGCGGCGGTCAGGCCCCGCGTCGTAGTAGTTCCTGCGACGAAGGAGAATTCAGCCTCCAGGTCGCGGTCGAATGCAAGCGGTTCAACAACCCGTTCCGGCAATCCATCCAATACGAGGTCACCCGCCACGAAACGCCCGAGGTCGACCGTAAAACCCCAGCCCGATATGCTCGGGTTGGTTTTGTCGTCGTTTACCGTTCTAAACCGACTGTGGGTACCAGCGTCAGCATATGTGGGGCGCGCCCATTTTACGGACACAAGCTTATTGGCGGGAAAGCGAATCTCGATTAGAGCTACGCCGGTACCGTGATGTATCAAGCCAAGGGTATCGCGGGCACCATCGCCTGTAAGATGTTTGGCTATTCTGATGCTTAGCGTATCGGCGGGACACACCCAGAACAACGGGAATTCGCCACCCCCCAACTGCGCCTTGTGCTTGAAGATGTCGTCCCGCCCATTCAGGGAGTCGATAGCGCGTTTTAATTCGGGATCCGCCGGGTCGGGGTTCGAGAGAAAGAAACCGTGCCCCTCATTTACTCTTGCATCACTGACCAAATACTGCTTGAACGTCCCAACATCGAACACGCAACTGCAAGTGTCATAAACAGGTGCTGCGGCAACAGTGCAACCGCAAAGGAAGCTTCGTGCGATGGAGGGAGCCCCAGACACAGAGACGGGCAACTCGCCACGCGCCACCTTGGCCAGCATACCGACAACGTTCATCGTCGTCTTCGGCTTCTCTTGATCGAAAGCTGCTTCGGCAGCACCGATAAAGGCCCGCACGAATGGCGCGTCGACTAGTGCTTCGTCAAGACAATCGACGATATTACACACCACGACTGCACCGAGGGGCTCTTGGAACAGAAGATCGAGCAGATCGTCCAACACACTCATCTAAGGAAGGATAGGAATTTCAACGCGAGTTGTCAACGGAGAATGTGTCGGCGATATTTCCTCGGACGGGCTGGGCGGTGATTTTGCGGTGTGAAAGCGGTCCGCGCCGGGGCGGAAGCACCGGCCCCCCGTGGGTTAGTGTTAGTGGGGCTCTGGGATCGGCATCCGGTGCCCGGGCGCGAGTGCGGCAGTGCCGGTCAAGAGGCATTGACCGAGAGGAAGGTTCGTAGTGGGGAGCGCTACCAGCTCGCTCGCTGATCGCACTCCTCGGTCGGGTAGAGGTTCCCGACGGCAATCGCTCTCTGCACATCACCCAACTCAGGTTCGAGTTGCGCAACTGGAACGGCGCCGTCAAGGCCGTGGACAACGCCTTGCAGAAGGGCGACATCAAGGCAGGCCGGCACCGCCCACCTCTGCTGTTAGGGATCACGAGCCACCACCGGGGCGATGAAAAGCGCTGTTTCCACGCCCTCGAACGGGCGCAGCGTTGCAAGCACACCAAGGCCCAGGCCGACTGGTGGATCGAAAAGCTCCCCACCGAGGGGGTGGCGGCCACGGACAGCGCGCCGCATGCGGGCATGTGAGGCGGGTCTACCCGGGCCCTAGCAGACCCCTCCCCCGGCCGCGAAAAGCGCGGCCAGGGGAGGGAGCTTCGGTCCCCCCGCCCCGACGGGGGAGCACCAGTAGCGGTAACCCCCAGCGGCCGGTAGCGCCACCCGCCTGCCGTCACTGGGGCAGTGCTATCGGCCCTCGGGCTTCGAGAAATACCTGCGGATTGCGCGGCCTGAGATAGACGCGCTCGCCCTTGGCGAGCCGCGACTCCCCATAACGCTCGCGCGAGAGCTTGACCTCGACGCTCCCGGTGCCGTCCCGGCGCTCCAACTCGATGCGCACCACGTCCCCGAGCGGTCGCACGTCGCGGACCACCGCTTCGATGCCACCGCCGTTGGGATGGCGATCGACATCGATCTCGTGGGGACGCGCGTAGACCTGGGGCCGGGACATCGTCGACGCCGTCGTGATGTTCCAGATCGACCGCGATGTCCCCGATCCGGGCCCGGCCCTCGCGGACCCGCCCGTGGAACAGGTTCACATCGCCGAGGAAATGATAGACGAAGGGGCTCGCGGGCCCGGCGTAGACCTCGTCGGGGGCCCCGAATTGCTGCACGCGGCCTTCGTTCAGGATGACGATGCGATCGGCAACCTCGAGGGCCTCCTCCTGGTCGTGGGTGACGAACACGGTCGTGACGTGCAATTCGTCGTGCAGACGCTGGAGCCTTGTCCGTGGAAATCCGCGCTAGGCGCGGGTGCGCTCTTGCGATTCGGCGGCGGTCGGCTCCGGAGCGTCCGTAATCGGGTGCGCATGAACCGAAGCCGCTCGCGGGTATACGCAGAACTGCATCATCTTCAGCCGGAGCGTGGCGCCCGCCTGGAACGTGGCTGCGTGGTGGTGCAGATGAGGCAGCTCGATGCTGATGCCGGTGCCGTTGGCTAATACTTCGGCGCTGGCGCGCACGATGGGCCCGGTGCGCTGAACGGCGGTTACGCGCACCTCGATGCCGGGCGAGCCCGGGTCCGCAAGGCGCAGGTCGCCGGGGCGTACGTAGAGGTCGGCAGGGCCATCGGGATGGATGATGTCGGTCACTAGCGGTTGCTCGGCACCGCGCAGGAAAACCTTGCGTCCGTGCATTTCGGCGTCGAGCACGTTGGTGCCGCCCAGGAAGTCGAAGACGAATGGGGTGCGCGGGTGCTCGTACACCTCGTCCACGGTGCCGACCTGCTCGAGGCACCCACGGTTCATGATCACCACCCGGTCGGCCAATTCCAGCGCCTCTTCCTGGTCGTGGGTAACGAACACGGTCGTGTAACCGGTCCGGTCGTGCAGCTCGCGCAGCCAGCGGCGCAGGTCCTTGCGCACCTTGGCGTCGAGCGCGCCGAACGGTTCGTCCAAGAGCAGAACGCGCGGTTCGATCGCCAGGGCGCGGGCCAGGGCCACCCGCTGTTTCTGGCCGCCGGACAACTGGTGTGGGTAGCGCCGCTCCAGGCCGCCCAGCTGCACCAGGTCGAGCAGCTCGACGGCCTTGCGACGGATGTCGGCCTCACTGGGCCGCAAGGACCTGGGCCGCACGCGCAGGCCGAAGGCGATGTTGTCCAGCACGCTCATGTGCTTGAACAGCGCGTAGTGCTGGAACACGAAACCGACGCGGCGCTCATGCACGGGCTTGCGCGCCATGTTCTCGGCGCCGAACAGAATCTCCCCGTAGTCCGGAAATTCAAGCCCGGCGATGACGCGCAGCAAGGTCGTCTTGCCGGAGCCGGACGGACCCAGGAGCGCGATGAGCTCGCCCGACCGAATGTCCAGATTGACGTCCACCAGCGCGGGAAAACCGCTGAAGCTCTTGTGGATGTGGCGGATACGAATGTCCATGAGGCGCTCCGTTAATGACGATGCGAGGCCGAAAGCTCGGCGCCGTGCCGTGCTTCGAGTAAGGATTTCAGCGCGAGCGTGATCAGGGCCAGCCCGGCCAAGAGCGAGGCTACGGCGAAGGCCGCGGCGAAGTTGTATTCGTTGTAGAGGATTTCCACGTGCAGCGGCATGGTATTGGTCTCGCCGCGGATGTGGCCGCTGACCACGGAGACCGCACCGAACTCCCCCATGGCGCGGGCGTTGCACAGCAGCACGCCGTAAAGCAGGCCCCATTTGATGTTCGGCACCGTGACCAGCCAGAAGGCCTGCCAGCCATTCGCGCCCAGGGACAGCGCCGCCTGCTCGTCGTCCGTGCCCTGCTCCTGCATCAGCGGAATCAGCTCGCGCGCGATGAAAGGAAAGGTCACGAACATCGTGGCCAGCACAATGCCGGGCACGGCGAAGATAATGTGGATGTCGTGCGCGGCCAGCCAAGGACCGAACCAGCCCTGCGCGCCGAACATCAGCACGTAAATCAGGCCGGCGACCACCGGCGACACCGAAAACGGCAGGTCTATCAGCGTGATGAGGAAGAGCTTGCCGCGGAATTCGAACTTGGCGACGGCCCAGGCCGCGGCCACGCCGAAGACGAGATTCAGCGGCACCGCGATGGCGGCGACGGTGAGGGTGAGCCTGATTGCCGCCAGCGCGTCGGGCGTTTTCAAGGACTCCCAGTACAGCTTGAAGCCGCCGCGCAAGGCCTCCGTAAACACGCTAACCAGGGGAAGCAGAAGAAACACCATCAGGAAGGCGAGCGCGCCGGCCGTCAGAAGCCAGCGCACCCAAGGCTGCTCGGTGATCACGGCATTGCGCTGTAGCAGCGGCTCGAAGGGGAGCCGGGGCGGATCGAGCAGCGAGTGGTCAATCGGCGGACTCATGCTCCGGCTCCCTGAAGCACAGGATGAGGCAGTGCGGGTTCGACATGGCGGTGGGTCCGGTAGCGGTTGGTCCACGCCTGCAGCGCGTTGATGACCAGCAACAGCGCGAAGGAGATGACCAGCATGGCTGCCGCCACCGCGGTGGCGCCCGCATAACCATACTCCTCCAGCTTGATGACAATGAGCAGTGGCGCGATCTCGGACACATGCGGCAGATTGCCGGCGATGAAGATCACCGATCCGTATTCGCCAACGCCGCGTGCGAAGGCCAGCGCGAAGCCGGTCAAGAGCGCCGGCAGGATGGCCGGAAAAACGACCCGCCTCACCGTCTGCCAGCGCGTTGCGCCGAGCGAGGCGGCAGCCTCCTCCAGTTCCTTCTCGGCGTCCCTCAGCACCGGCTCGACCGTGCGCACCACGAACGGCAGGCCGATGAAGGTCAGCGCGACGACGATGCCGAGCGGCGCGAAGGCCACCTTGATGCCCAGCGGTTCCAGAAACTGGCCGACCCAGCCGTTGCCCGCGTAGAGCGCCGTCAGTGCGATGCCGGCGACCGCGGTCGGCAGCGCGAAGGGCAGATCAATCGTCGCATCGAAGAGCCGCTTGCCCGGAAACTCGTAGCGCACGAATACCCAGGCTACGAGCATGCCGAAGACCAGGTTGATGGCCGCCGCGATCAGCGCCGTTCCGAAGGAAAGCTTCAGCGCCGACAGCACACGAGGCGAGCCGAGAATCGGCCAGAGGCCGTCAAGACCGAGCCCGGCCGCTTTGACAAATACCCCAGCGAGCGGGATAAGCACGATCAGGCTCAAGTAGATCATCGTGTAGCCCAGCGTCAGTCCGAACCCTGGGATCGGGGAACGGCTGGGAGATGGGTGCTTGGTTGCCATAAATACTAAATCCTAATTCGCAAATAACTATTATGCATAACCTAATAAAACATCGCCCTCCCGAACCGGACCCGTACCGGGCGCTGTGCGGCTCCCGAATGGAGAACTGCCGTGCACGGGAACGGGGATAGGACCCTTCAGGTCAGGGCTCGGGCGTCCGAAGTGACTTCCCGCGGCCACATCCACCCCGTAATCCCTGGCGGCACGAACCTCCGTCGCGGTCTCAAGGCGATGGACAATGACCTTGGCTCCGGATTCGTGGAGAAGAGCGATCAAGGTCATAGCCCGCGCCAACGCGGCGTCCCCGATCGCCAGGCAGGTGCGGTCGAGTCGCACGTAATCCGGTTGCAGCTCCGAGACATGTTCGAGAATATTTTCCCTGTGGACGCCGCAGGTGACGTTCATCGCCGTGCAATACCCGCGCCGCCGGTAGTTTCTCAGCGCGGCTTGCATTCGGCGGCAGCCATCGGGGTCCTCCGCGCCCGGCGGATCGACTTGGATCGCGATGCGCTCGGGGGTCAAGCCGCAGCGATGCAAGAGACTTTCGAAGTACCCGCCATGATCATGCGGGACCCCCAGGATATGGCGGGCGTGCACGTGTAGAAACAAGCAGCCGTCCTCGGTCGCTTGGCGCAGGAAATTGAGCATATGCACCGTGCGGCACAGCCGATCCAAGTATACGATCGCCGCCGCTTCGCGGGTGCTCGCAAAGACCTCGGGCGCCGGTAGCGCCTCGTGGTTCGCACCGATCGCACGCAAATAGGCTTGGTGGCCGACAGCGGGGCGCCCGCCGGACGCGATCGCGACGAGCGGCTGAAACACGCTCGTCAGGCGCAGTGGTCCGAAATTCGCCTCGACCGCCCCGTGGCGCGAACGAATCGGGTCCTCGGGCAGGAAGCGTACCTCCTGGGTGCGGATCCGGTCATTGAAATAATCGACGAGTTGGCTTACCGGCACGGTTGTTCTCCTATCTCGATGATCAAAACCGGTGCGTTTCCCCCTCCCCTCGCGGACCGGCGCGAGCGGAGGGGGATAACGCTGGACGACTAATGAACCGAGCTTTAAAGCTTCGCCAGGGCGACCTCCGTCGACTTCACGAGGGCCAGCACCTCGGAGCCGATCCTGAGATCGAGATCGGTCAGCGAGCGCGAGGTGACAACCGAGGTCACGATCCCCGCGGGGGTCTCGACATCGACCTCGGAGAGCACCGGCCCCGGAACGATCTCCTTGACAAAACCACGGAACTGATTGCGTACATTGATAGCCTTGATGGTCATGTGACGTTCCTCTCGTTGCGTTAGAAGACCCCGGCCCCGTGCGGCCGAGGAAGGGCGGAGGCGGAGCAAGCACGGCCGCCTTCAGCCGACTGCGTCGTCGGTGACGCCATCCGGTGATCCAAACCTAGGTGACCCAGACCCAATCGGCTCCGCTCGTGGCGCGCGCCGGATCCTGCACCACCGGCGGAGCAGGCTGGCGTTCACTGCCATCGGGCCCTTGGATCGCGCCTATCCGCAGGAGGGACCATACGAATAGGCCTACGTTGATACCGACGATGAAACCCGCGAGAAACTCGAACATATTCACCTCCGAATAGGGATGGATTGACTTAGGGGGATTGCCTTATCGACCAGTCGTGTAGATCTGGTCGAACACCCCGCCATCGGCGAAGTGGATCTCATTGGTTTTCTTCCAATCGCCCACTATTTCCGCCAGCGTAAACAGCGTCAGCTTCGGGAACTGGGAGACGTATGTGGCCGCGATTTCCGCATCCACCGGCCGGTAGACGTTTTTGGCCACGATCTCCTGGCCTTCCTTGGTATAGAGATACTCAAGATAGGCGCGCGCGGCCTCGATCGTGCCGTGCTTGTCCGCGATTTTTTCGACCACGGCGACCGTAGGCTCGGCCAGTATGCTGCTTGGCGGCACGACGATGTCGAACTTATCCGGGCCTAGCTCCCTGCCGGCCAGGAGAATCTCATTCTCCCAGTTGATAAGCACATCTCCGATGCCACGTTGGACAAAGGTGGTGGTGGCGCCGCGTGCCCCGGTATCCAACACCGGCACGTTCTTATAGAGCTTGGCGATAAAATCTTTGGCCTTGGCTTTGTCACGATTCGACTTCAGCAAGGCATAACCCCAGGCGCCGAGGTAGTTCCAGCGGGCGCTTCCGGAGGTCTTGGGATTCGGTGTGATCACCGAGACGCCGGGCTTAACGAGGTCGTCCCAGTCCTTGATCCCCTTCGGGTTGCCCTTACGCACTAGAAAAACGATCGTGGAGGTATAGGGGGAGCTCGAGCCCGGCAAATCGGATTGCCAGTTTTTGCGGATAAAGCCCGATTTCTCGGCGATGGCATCGATGTCGTAGGCTAGCGCCAGGGTCACCACGTCCGCCTCGAGACCGTCGATGACCGCGCGTGCCTGCTTACCCGATCCGCCATGCGACTGCTGCACGGTCACGGTATCGCCGGTCTTTTCCTGCCAGTGCTTCGCGAACGCGGTGTTGAACTCCTGGTACAGCTCGCGGGTCGGATCGTAGGAGACATTGAGCAGCGTGACCTCCGCGGTCCAGCCGGTGATCGGGTTGACGAGCGACAGCACCACGGTCAGCATCGTCAAGCCCAGCAAGACTTCTTTCGTGAACATAAGATCTTCTCTTTGAAATTAGGCCAGATTAAAAGTAGAGCTGCAACCGACCGAGAACGACTTTCTCGTCTTCGAGGTCCTCTGGCGCATCGGCCGTACCGCCCCCGCCGCCGTCAAACATCGTTTGTTCATAGTCCAAGACCAGCTTCACGTTCTGATTGAGATACCAGTTGAGCCCGACGGCGAAGGCCCGGGCCTCTTCCGCGGCCGTCGTGGGATCCGCGAAAGAGTCGTCACCGTCGGCGAAGGTGTCTTCGTCGAGGCTGAACTCGCTATAGCGGGCCTTCAACTCGAATGCCCCATAGGTCCCGCTCTGGAACGAGAAGGGCCGATTGGGTTTCACGCCCTTGTAGGTGGATTCCTCGCCCGTGAGGACATAGGAGAACGCCACCTGCCAGGCATCATGGTCCAATTGGTCGGTTCGGGTCACACCGTCGATGTTACGCGCGACGTCCTGGGCGACGTTGACGTATTCCCACAGGAACCCGAAGGGGCCGTAATAGTAATACCCCTGCGGAGAGAGCCTGAGGCGCTCGCCGTCGGAGAAGGTCGTACCGCGATAGGCGAAGAACCGCTGCTGTCCCGAGGTCCGGTAGTTGGGCAGATTGGGGGCGTCGGGACTGCCTCCGGCATCGACGTAGCTCGCGGCGAAGCCGATCCCCAGTCCCTGCAAGGGCACGATGCCGGTGTTCTGGAAGGGATGGGCGAAGATGCGGCCCGCGAAGTCCTTGTCGACATTGTTGTCGATGTCGCCGATGTCGTCGCTCGAACGACCGTCGTTGACCCCGTTCAGGCCGGCCACCGCATACGTGACGAGCCCCCCGCCGATATCACCGTGCAACTCCCCGCCGATATCGCGGTTCGGGACCAGGTTATTGGGCAACGCCCGCTCGACGAAACGGATGGCGGAGGCCGATTGCAGGCGCTCAATCCCGAACGGTGTCTTGAACTTTCCGCCCTTGATCTGCAACCAGGGCAGGAAGCGCGCGTCGACATAGGCATCCTGGATGACCGTCCTGCCGCCCGCGAAATCCGGCATGAACCGGAAGTCGAAGTGGTTGAAGACAGTGCCCTCGATAAATGGGCGCGCGCGCCGCAAGGTGAAGGTGTCGTCGCCGGTCGGATCGTCGCTGTCGAAGAACCAGCGCGAATCGGCATGCAGGAGCGCGCGCAGCTTGAGCTGGAAGGCTCCGTCGGTGGACTTCAGCGCAAACCCATCCGCCCCCGCCGAGACCGTGGCCGTCTGCTTGGCCTTGTCGGCGTTGTGCACCTCTTCAGACACCTCCTGCTGGCGCTCCAAGGTGCGGACCTTGAGCTCGAGCTCGTCGAGGCGCCTTTGCACGGCCGGTGGGATCGCTTCCTCGGCCATGGCCGGGACCGCGAAACCTCCTATGATCGCACCTGCTATCGTCGCGCCCAGCACGGGCAGCGTGACCCCAGAGTTTCTCATTACGATGATCTCCTTCTTTCATGAGAACCTCCGGTGGTCCGGTCAGCTCGGTTGTCGATTCCGGTTCTATGCCTCCAGTCGACGGGTGGGCGGAATCGTTATCTATCCCCCGTCTTCTTATCGCCCTTTCGGCGATGCGGGTGTTTCGAAGCGCAATTTTTCCTTGCGCTCGATCTGGACGATGCGCCCGTCGTGCACCGTGACCTCCACGGAACCGAACCGCAGTTGTCTTACGGCATCGAGAAGCGGCTCGACCCAAGCCGGTTGGTCCCGATCAAGCCGGGGTTCGGAGTGATCGAGTTCCGTGGTCGCCATGCCATGCCTCCTGATGTCCCGATGGCGGGCACTATAGCCGGTGGAGCTCATAACTTCAAAGAATATATTTATATATTGTTATTCTATGTAAGAATATATAATCGTTTTATCGGGCCCCGGGGTCACCGGCTCGTCGGCCATTGCGACCGTAGCTACTCGACACGAGTCTCTCGGGTTTCTGCCGTATGATCCCCGCATGCCGGGCGCCCTTCCGCTCGCGCTCGACGCCCTCAAACGGCGCGTGGCCCGTGCGATCTATATGCCTGTGAGTTGCCGGTGGTGACGGGGAGTCACGCGATCGACTTGACCATCGCCGATCTGGTGGCCGATCGAGCGTGCCGCCACGCCCTCGGCGGCGGCCGAGGTGGTGGTGAGCCCGGATCAACAAGAGCTGCTGAACCAACAGATGAATCTCGGAGCCCGGCTCGTGCGCGCTTTCATGTCATGCGTAAATCGCGAGCAAGAAGCGCTCCAGTCAAGCGTCTCGTTCACCGGCGCAGGCGGCTCATGCACCACGTGAGCAAACGACGCAACTATGAGCGGCACGTTGGAGCGCCGGGCTGGACGGGCTGATTCGCCAGGTTTCCGAATAGCCGAATCGGACCTCGTACCGCTCTATGCAGGCAGATCGATTGAGGAACCCCACTGAACGGCCTACACTTCTAGCTGCCACTCAGCATCTCGGAGTTCGTTGGCGCTAGTCAAAGCCGGGGTTCACAGATGTCCAGAACACAAAATAAAGAGGACCGCGATTCGAAGCTGCGGAAAAGCACTGTTGTTGCTCCGCAGAGTTCATGGCCTTACTTGCCTTACGTGGCTAGGACGCTCAACAACCTCGGCAACCTGGATCGTGCCCAGAACCGGATGGACGCGGCCCGCCAGGCCTACCAGGAGGCGCTGAAGACCTACCGCGAGCGGGCCAAGACGATCCCCGAGACCTACTTGCCCGACGTAGCGATGACGCTCAACAACCTCGGCGTCCTGCATGCTGACCAGAACCGGATGGACGCGGCCCGCCAGGCCTACCAGGAGGCGCTACAGATATATGAGCGGTTCGCGAAGGACAATCCGGATCGCTTTTCCGCCGATGTCAACCGAGTTCAAGAGCGACTCACGGAACTGGAGAAAGCGCGGTTTACACGGCGGTAAACGAGCATTTCGAACCCGATTCCAACGAAGCGGGACGCCCTTCGGCGGAGTCTGACAAAAAATGGGGCGTAATATTTCGAGGAGGAGTTTTACAAAGGATTTACATGGGCCGTGCACCCCGGAATCGCACCGTAAACTCCACCCCTGGTTCCTTGCTTTCCAGATCGACCTGCGCATTCATCTTGGCGGCCAGCTCCTTCACCAGCGCAAGACCGATGCCGGTGCCCGGCGTTGCGCGGGTCAGCTCGTTCTCACCCCGATAGAACAGTTGAAAGAGCTTTTTACGCTGGTCGCGATCGATCCCCGGACCATGGTCGCGAACGAAAAATACAACCTCGCCCTCTTCGTCGCCACCGTCTCCATTGGTGAGGCGGTAGCCAATCACGACGACCTTCTGTTCGGCTTTCCGCGAAAACTTCAGTGCGTTGTCGACCAGGTTGATGAAGATCCGGCTGAAGGCGTCCTCTTCGGCCAAGATGGTCACGCTCGCCGGGAAGTCGGCCGCCGCTAGGTCAAGGGTAAATCCTGCTGCCTCGATCTGGGAGCTTACCTTGGAGCGGATCATATCTAGCAAGTGATCGGGTGGATACGATCTGAGATCGAGTGGCGAATCGTTATTGGTGAGGCGGGCCAGGTGCAGGACATTGGCGATCAGGCGCGACAGCCGCTCGCTCTCGAAGAAGATGAAATCGTAGTAGGACCGCTTCTTTTCCTCGCTCTCCACCCAGCCGGCGCGCAGGATCTCCCCATACATGCGGATCGAAGTCAGCGGTGTCTTGAGCTCATGGCTCACCGCCGAGACGAAGTTACTGCGCTGCTGGGCGAGATCGATCTGGCCGCCACCGAGGCGGTAGACGCCATAGAGGACAGCGGGGATCAGCACGGTCAAAAGCACCGCCAGGGCGTTGACAACATAGGCCCCGGTCCCCAGCGCTAACTCAGTTGCGGAAACGATAAGCTCCATATCGCCCAGCGGAAAGGCAAGCGGTGAGCGAAACACGAGGATACGCGCTGCTTCTTGGGCCGAACCGTAGCTTCTGAGCACATCGCCCTGATAAGACAGGATGAGGGTCGCCTGATCACGTAGCACCGAGCCCTGGTAGATGCCTTCAAAGACCTCGCGCAGAAACTCATCCCCGTTCACCACAAAGCCCTGAACGTAGCGTTGATGGTCCCGCCAGACCTTGCGATAGAAAGACAAGTCGCCATTGGGGAGGATCTCGAATTCGATGGGATAGATTTCACCCTCAAACCGCTCGATCTTGGCGCCGAGCCGAGGCGCCGGCGCCGGAGCTTGTGCCTCTGGGGCCATCGTTTGCTTTTCTTCTCTTATTGCAGCGCGGCCTTTGTTCGAGCGCGCCTCTATTGCCTCGTTTTCACTCTCCGACCGAACATTGGCGCCGCGTTCGAGATAGCTTAAGGTCTCCTTCCGCGGTGCCTGGGGAAGCGCCTTCTTTTCCATACGCGCGTCCCGTTCCTGATCGTAACTGGGTCTTTTCGGCAAAGCTTCCTGGCGCCGATAAAGGTCCTCGTCGAGCTTGAGATCGGCGGTCTTCTTCGCCTGCTGCTTCCCGGAGCCGGGATCCTTGGCCAATCCTTGTGGGGCTGAAGCGTGATCCGGCGCTTGCTCATCGCGCAGCGCGGGTTCCGCCTCGGGTCTTTCTGCAGCCAAGTCCGCACCGCCTCGTTTCAACAGCGCTTGCAGCTTTGCTTTGAGCGCCACCCGCCGCTTGACCTCATCCTGGCTCAAGGGTCTATCTTGGCGTCTGCTGACCCCATTGGGTGTGAACTCCGGCAGCAGGGGTGAGTGAAGGCTGCCGTCCGGGTCGATCTGGAAATAGCCGATCACCCCTGGAACGGTGGTTTTCAATGCGAGCTGGGCGAGCGGCGATACGTTCAGGGTCTCCTCGGGGACGAGCGCGTTTTGCGGCACGCTCCAGAAGCTGTATTGGTCGAAGGGCCGCTCCGATTCCGGCTTGAGCATCTCGTAGACTCGCTCGTTGAGTCGATTGACCAATTCGATGGCGGCGGTCTGATACTGATAGAAGGCCTCATTACGGAGCTGCAGATAAGTCCGCACCAGCAGGACCCCTATTGGAACGGCAAGGAGCAGACCGCAGCAGAAGAGCCATAGCGCCAGGCGGCGCTTGGCCCGCGCCGCATTGAGCGGCCGGTACGAGCTTCGGGTCCGCACTTAGTGGTCCTTGGCGAGCAGGCGGTAGCCCTCGTTCCTCACGGTGACGAGGTAACGCGGGTTTTGCGGATCGGGCTCGATCTTGCGCCGGAGCTTGGCGATATGGATATCGACGGTGCGGGTCTCGATCTGCGCGCTTTTCCTGTAACCCCATACTTCGATGAGAAGCTCATTGCGCGTCACCGCTCGATCCGCGTTGCGTTGCAGATATTCCAGGAGATCGACCTCGCGGCGGGTAAACAGGATGGTATTCCCCCCGCCCTTGCCGGCCAGCGTGCGGGTGTCGATGGCGATGCCCTCGGCGACTGTCAGTTGGTGCTGGGTGTCGCGGATCTTCTGCGAGCGGCGCAGCACCGCCTCCACCCGCAGCACCAGCTCACGCACCGAGAAGGGTTTGCCGATATAGTCGTCGGCCCCGAGCGTAAGTCCGGTGATAATATCCTCATCGCTGGTCTTGGCCGTCAGCATGATCACGGGCTGGTAGCGGTCCCGTTGGCGGATCGCGTTACAGACAGAGAAGCCGTCGCGCACGGGCAGCATGACATCGAGAATGACGAGGTCGTAGCTGCGCTCGAGAAACTTCTGGAGCGCGATCTCGCCATCGGCGGCGGTATCTATTTCATAGCCGTGATACACGAACACATCGGCCAGCCCCTGGAGGATCGCCGGTTCGTCTTCAACGACGAGGAGTCTAAGCTTCGCGGACATCGCTTTATTATACGCCCCGGCCACCGTGGCCTCATGTAAAACCTTTGTAAAAATCCCCCTTAAACTTTTTCACCGCCATGTCTACTGAGCGACGCGCTCCACCGCTAGAGTGGGGTGAAGGACTCATGCAACCATCAAATCGACGGAGGATCGTATGCAAAGCATAGCGCATCGTTTCTATCAACGCTTAGGCTCGACCCGCGTGGGCCTCATCGCGTTCGCCGCACTCGCGCTTCTAACCGGGGCTATGGTCGGCTTCTCGGGGACACCGAGCGCCGGGCCCCCTGCGCACCCACCAGCGGATCGGGTATCGGTTCAGTCGCTCGGGCCGGGTGAGATCAAGCTTACGGGCCATCTGTCTCAAACCAAGCTGGTGCAGGGGACGAGCGATGGGATCTATCTCAGCCTCGAGGTAGAGGCCCCCGCAAGCTCCGGATCGATAGCGCCGAAGAGCGCCACCGATATGATCGTGGTCCTCGACCACAGCGGCTCGATGGCTGAGGAGAACCGGTTGCCGTTTGCAAGACAAGCGGTCATCGATCTCTTGAACCGCCTCACCGCCGCGGACCGATTCGCCCTGGTCATATTCGACTCCTCTGCCGCGATCGTCTCCGAGCTGACACCGGTCACGCCCGCTGAGCGTGAACGCCTCATCCAGATCGTCCACACCATTCAGCCGGGTTCGGGGACCAACATGAGCGCGGGCCTGTTCAAGGCCAAGGATGTCGCCCTGCGCAGCGCCTCGGAGCGCAGCCGCAAGATCCTCCTGCTCTCGGACGGTCAGGCCAATGAGGGCATCACCCATTCCACCGAGATCAACGGCATCGCGCGCAGCCTCAGCCACAGCGGCCTGATCCTGTCCACCATCGGCATGGGGCTTGGTTTCAATGAGACCCTCATGACCTCACTCGCCGATCACGGCATGGGGAGCTATGCCTATCTCGAGCACCTCGGGGGTCTAGGCGCGATCCTGGCGCAAAATCTGAGCGACTTGCGCAATGTCTACGCGCGCAGCAGCGAGCTTGAGCTTGAGCTCTCACCGGGGATCGCCCTGCTCGATGCCGGGGGTTATCCCATGTCCCAGGTATCACCCACCGTTATTCGGGTACCGACCGGGCAGATCCTCGGCGGTGTCAAACGCCGTCTCACCCTGACCCTCAACGCACCGACCGGCGATCTTGGGGAATTTGGCTTGGGCGACATCCGCCTGCGCTATCAGCTCGCCACCGGTCCAGCCGAGGTGGCGCTCGCCGCCGATAAGCTCAGGCTCGCAGTGCTGCCTGCGGAGCGGCGCAGTGAGGCGGTCGCCAGCGTTGATCAGATGGTCATCAAGGAAAGCTGGCTTGGAAACAACCTCGGCCGGTTGAAGGCCGCCTACCGCGATGCCGTCAGCGCGGGCGACAGGGCCAAGGCCAAGGACTCGCTCGACAGGTACCGGAATGAGGCCGAGAAGTTGGAATCTTCACTGGGTGCTTCAATTGTTGACGAGAAGACCCGGTCGGAGCTCAGGCGGATGGAACAGGATCTCGACGATGCCTTCGCTGGCAAACCCGCTGAGCAAGCGCAGAAGCAGAACAGGCTCGGCAAGAAGGCGCATGCCGAAGGGCTCGAGGCGCAACGGAGCAAGTAGACCTACCTCTTCCCTCTCCCCGCGCGGGGAGAGGGAGAAATGATTAATGAACGGAGCACACTATGGCACTCATTTCCCGTATCGCACGGCTCTTCAAGGCCGACATGCATTCGCTGCTCGACTCCATCGAGGAGCCCGAATCCGTCCTCAAGCAGGCCATTCGCGAGATGGCCGAGGCGATCGAAAAGGGCGAGCGCCAACTCGAGGACCTCCAGCGCCGGGGGGAGAAGCTCAACACCTACCGGGCGGAGCAAGAGAAGTCGCTGGCCGAAACGGATCAACAGATCGATCTCTGTCTGCGGGCGACTAATGAGAAGCTTGGGCGCTCGATGGTCCGGCGCAAGCTTGAGATCCAAAAGCGCACCAAGCTCATCGAGCGCGAGCGCGCTGCCCTTGAACCGGAACGGGACAAGCTCGCCCAGGAGCTGGCCACGCAAAAGGCCAGGCTCGCCTCGGTTAAGGAAAAGACGGAGATCTTCGTCGAGGAGGGCCGTTATAATACAGCGGAGGCGGCGAGCGGCGAGCGCGACCACAGCATCTCGGACGACGAGGTCGAGGTGGCGTTTCTGGCCGAGAAGGAACGGCGCGCAGGGGTGCCACGCAGCAATGGATAGGAGGAAGGCTTCTATGAAACGCCCAGGTCTGCTCCAGGGAATTATCGTGGCGGTGTTGTTAAGCCTAGCCGCGCCCGCGGTCTATCCTCTTGTCGCCTTGCTTCTCCCGGGGATGCTGGCGCTCGAGCTCGTGATAGCCGCACTCACCAGCGCGTATGTGTTCTATCTTCTCAGACTCCATCATGCCCGGATCGGCAATATCGTCCTGGGGACAAGTACGGCCTTGATCCTCATCGCCGCTCTGCTCTGGGGCATAGCGACGACCACCTTGGTCTTCGTCAGCATCACCCTCATTTGGATCGTGCGCTCGCTCATCACCTATTCCAGTGTGTTCATGAGCATCGTTGATGGCGCGCTCTGCCTCCTCGGGCTCGGTGCCGCCACCTGGGCATTTGGCGCGACTGGGAGCGCGTTCTGGGCGATCTGGTGTTTCTTCTTGAGCCAGAGCCTGTGCGCGTTGATCCCTGAACAGCCGGGCAGGTCGAACAAGCCTGCCGGCTCGACGCCGGTCATGGAGACTGGTAGCTTTTCTGCCGCGCATAAGGCCGCCGAGGCGGCGCTGCGGGAGCTTGCGAGGAGCACATAGAAGTGCCGCTCTGGAACGAGAAACGGGCCCGATGTCGCGCGCGACATCCAGGCCTGCCTCGGTGCGGATTCTACCGTATGATCCGTCCATGCGGGGCGCCGTTCCCATTGCCCGGCCTTTCCGGGACATCTACACCGTCACGCGGCTGAATCGCGAGGCCCGCGCCATCCTCGAAGATGGCTTCCCGCCGCTTTGGGTCGAGGGCGAGATCTCCAACCTGGCCCGGCCCGCCTCGGGGCACCTCTACTTCTCCCTCAAGGACGCGCAGTGCCAGGTGCGCTGCGCCCTCTTCCGTTCCCGCAACACCGCCTTGAGCTTCGATCCTGTGAACGGCATGCAGGTGCTGGCGCGCGCCCAGGCGAGCCTCTACGAGGGACGGGGCGACTTTCAGCTCATCGTCGAGCACCTGGAGCCCGCCGGCGAGGGACGCCTGCGGCTGGCACTCGAAGCGCTGAAACGGCGGCTCCAAACCGAGGGCCTGTTCAGTGAGGAGCACAAAATCGCTCTCCCCGCCTTGCCCCGTGCGGTCGGCGTCGTCACCTCTCCGAGCGGGGCCGCGATCCGCGATGTGCTCTCGATCCTGAAACGCCGCTTCCCGGCACTGCCGGTGGTGGTCTACCCGGTGCCGGTCCAGGGCGTCGGGGCGGCCGCGGAGATCGCCCGGGCCCTCTTCGCCGCCGACCGGCGCAAGGACTGCGATGTCCTGATTTTGGCTCGGGGTGGGGGCTCGCTCGAGGACCTCTGGGCCTTCAACGAAGAGGTCGTCGCCCGTGCGATCTATGCCTGTGAGTTGCCGGTGGTGACCGGGATCGGGCACGAGATCGATTTCACCATCGCCGATCTAGTGGCCGATCGCCGCGCCGCCACGCCCTCGGCCGCGGCCGAGCTGGTGAGCCCGGATCAGCAAGAATTGTCGAACCAGCAGAGAAATCTCGAAACGCGGCTCCTACGCGCGCTGCTATCGCGGGTAAAGCGCGGGCACCAAGCACTCGACTGGCTTTCCAAGCGCCTCGTGCACCCGCGCCGGCGGCTCACGGACCAGAGCCAGCGGCTCGACGAGCTGTGGCTGCGGCTCACGCGGGCTGCCCATAGGACACGCACGCTGAAGATGGCCAAGCAGAGAGAGCAGACGGCCCGTCTGCTGCGCCATGACCCGCAACAGGCGCTCGCTTTGCGCCACAGCCGCTGCCGCCATCAGGAGGCCCGGCTCACCCGGGCGTTCGCAGAACGACTAGCGGTTCACAGGGAACGACTCGCAAAGCTCGGCGCCACCCTGAACGCCGTGAGCCCGCTCTCGACCCTCCTGCGCGGCTACGCCATCGTCACCAGCGCTGCGACGGGCCGGGTGGTCCGCGACGCGGCCGCGCTGAGACCCGGCGATCCGGTCACGGCGCGCTTCGCACGCGGCGAGGCCGACTGCGAGGTGCTGCGTACCGGTGGGGATCTCACGGGTGCCGAAGTCGCCCCGTAATAGACGCAAGCGCCGGAAACGCGGTACCCCTGCGACCGGGGGCCGCCGGCCTCATTCCACGCGCTCGCCGCGTGACTGCAGATCGGCATGATAGGAAGAGCGCACCAGCGGACCGCTGGCGACACGGAGGAAACCGACGTCCCGGGCGTAGTCGCCCAGCTCTCGGAATTCTGCCGGCATGACGAAGCGCTCGACCGGCAGGTGATAGCGGCTCGGCTGTAGGTACTGGCCGACGGTCAGCATCTCGCAATCGTGCTCGCGGAGGTCGTGCAGCACCTCGCGGACCTCGTCCAGGCCCTCGCCCAGCCCGAGCATGAGCCCGGACTTGGTCGGGACCTCCGGGCGCTCAGCCTTGAAACGCCTGAGGAGCAGGAGCGAGCCGCGGTAATCCGCTCCAGGGCGCACCCGGCGGTAGAGCCTGGGCACGGTCTCGAGATTGTGGTTGAAGACATCGGGCGGTGCCTCCCGAAGCCGTTCCAGCGCAAACCCCACGCGCTTGCGGAAATCCGGCACCAACACTTCGACCTTGAGGCCGGGCACGCGCTCACGCACCGCCCGGATGCAGGCGGCGAAGTGGGCGGCGCCGCCGTCCGGCAGATCGTCGCGATCGACCGAGGTGATGACCACATAGGAAAGTCCCATCCTCGCCACGGCCTCGGCGAGGTGGCTAGGCTCTTCGGGGTCGGGCGGCGCGGGGCGGCCATGGGCCACATCGCAGAACGGACAGCGGCGCGTGCACCGATCACCCAGGATCATGAAGGTCGCGGTACCGTGCGAGAAGCACTCCCCGAGGTTCGGGCAGGCGGCCTCCTCACATACCGTGTGCAGGCGCTTTTCACGCAACAGCGCCTTGAGCGCCAGGACCTTGGGATCGGTCGGGGCCTTCGCCCGGATCCAGGGCGGCTTCCTCGGCAAGACACCGGTGCTCGGCGGGAGCTTCTGCGGCGCCGTCTTCGCGCGCCCGCGGTCCAGATGCGGCTGCCCGGTGGTTTCAGGCGGCATGGCGGGCCGCTCGGGCTTCCGGCTGCGCGCATCCGAGGTGATGGAGGAGGTGAGGCACGATGCGTCGCTTGATGTCCGCGATCCCCGCGGCTACCCCCAGGTCGCGAAGCCGCGTCACGCACAGCCCGGCATAGCCACAGGGATCGATGCCGGCGTAGGGTGTCAGGTCCACGTCTACATTGAGCGCCAGCCCGTGATAGCTGCAAGCACGGCGCACGCGCAGACCGAGCGCGGCGAGCTTGCCATCCCCGGCATACACCCCCGGCGCACCGGCCCGCCGCCCGGTTTCCACCCCAAACCCGGCACAGACATCGATGACCGACTGCTCCAAGGCGTACACCAGGCGCCGGAGACTCAGGCCGCGGCGCCCGAGATCGACGAGCACATAGACTACGAGCTGCCCCGGTCCATGGTACGTGACCTGCCCTCCGCGGTCGCTCCGGACCACGGGGATCGTCCCCGGATCGAGCACATGGATCGGTCTACCGTTCAGGCCCAGGGTGTAGACCGGGGGGTGATCGAGGAGCCAGATCTCGTCCACGGTGGTCGGCCCGCGTGCCGTCGTGAACCGGCGCATGGCCTCCCACACCTCGGCATATTCCACGGTCCCGAGGTCGCGCACCCACACGTCGCCTGGATCCGACGCGGCCTCCGACAAGTGGCCCGGCAGCGTGACCCGTTGCGCCCGCATCGCCCTATAGCGCCAACATGACGCGCTCGTGACTGCTGAGCTCCCGGTAGATGGCGTCGAGCTGCGCCTGGCTCATCGCCTCGATGGTCACGGTGACCGCCATATAGCGCCCGCCGGTCGAAAGCCGGCTCTTGACTGCCGCTTCACCGAGCCCGGGCGAGTGCCGGCGCACGATCCCGAAGATCATGAGGTCGAAGCCCTCCTCTGCCCGGCCCATGGCCTTGATCGGGAAGCTACAAGGGAAGCACAGGCCCGGCTGGCCGCCCAGGCTCATAGGCCATTTCTCCTCACAGACCGACTGCCATTATAGGCGGAAGACCGCGCCGGTGTTCCGGAATCGACCTCGCCGCAATCGAATCTATCGACCTAGGCGAGCCCGCGGACCGGTGCACGGGCCTGCCGCCGCGAGGCATCGACGGCCCTGCCGATCCGGCACCGCGACCGCGTTCGACTCCAGGCACCTGGCGTGTCAGCCGCGCCCGGCAGGCAGCGTTCTTGCTTTGAGCATTGCCGCGATGCGACGCCCCAGCGGTTCCCCGGGGCGTTTCCGAGGTGCGGATGACGGTGATCGCAGTGACATAGTTCACAGACTCCCGCCACTCCATCGCTTAGAGTGGCAGGTGTAGCGCCGGTAGGAATTGAACCCGATCGGCGTTTCCGGGAAATCCAAGGATAGGAGCCCAGCGTATATCGCTAGGGTGTTTCAGGTAGGGTAAGGCAGTAGGTGAAACGATTATGAACACGGCAACATGGGGCGATATGCCCAACGATCTGGAGCTTGCCAGGGTATTGCAACACCGTTACGGTGACGGGACGGTCTATCTGCCACGCACCGGCGCCAGGTCTCTGTGGCGTCTTTGCATGCAGCTCGACCTCATCAGCGACGAGGGGTTCATCACCCGGAAAGGCCGCGAGCTGCTCGCCCGCTGCGGCTTGTAGCCACGCTTCGCGCGTCGTGCTCGGTGGCCCGACGCCTACCTCCGCTGTCCCGCCTCGAAGTGCGCCACCGGCTCGCCGCGCCCGTCGAAGAGATCGAGCTCCGGCCCTGAGGTCTTCCACGTCTCGACCTCCGCGAGCGCCCGAAGAAACTCATCCTCGATCTCCATACCCGTCGGGCAGGACATTCGCGTCGTCGCGATCCCCGAGAAGCTGATACGCCCGCCTTCGAGCCGGTAGCCGCCGAACAGCCGGTTGCACCCACCCGAGCCGCTCGCCTGATGCCTCTCGGGGCGCAGGACCAAGTGAGGTTCGCCCTGCCCTTCGCCGATCACCACCGCTCGCCCACTCAGGCGGGTGAGCTTCCAATAGGTGTTCTCAAGCTCGACGGTATTCACGCGACCGCAGCAGTTCTTATCTGACCCCGCAGCGCCGGAGCGCTCCGCCAAATGGGCGGGCGGCAGCGCCGTGTCGTCACCGTGAGCCGCCGTCCCCACCATCACGATGAGCCCGAGGGCGGCCTGCACCGACAGCAATGCCAGGGTGATGGCCACACCGCGCCCAGGAGGGAAAGCAGCTTTCACGGTGAGCCGGCAGGACAGGCACGACCGTCGCCGCAGTAACCCCTGCAGCGCCGCCGGAGCCTTCACGCGCACTTGGACTCACCGCAGTTCAAGCAAGTCAGACAGCCAGCCATCTGGACCATGGCCTTGGTATGGCACTTCGGACACAAAACCGCCCCGCCCGGGAACTCGTCCGTCGCCACCGTCCCGTGCCGGTCCGCGTATTCGGCGCGCTTTTCATCGACCATGCGCCGCTGCTGTGCATCCAGGGGCTCGTCCTGGATGAGACCAATGCTCCGCAGATGGCCCTCGAGCACATCGCCGATCTCGCCGACCAGCGAGGGCATGAAGCGCCCGCCTTTCTTGAAATACCCCCCCTTGGGGTCGAACACCGAACGCAGCTCCTCGACCAGGAAGGTCACATCACCACCCTTGCGGAACACCGCGGACATGATCCGCGTCAGCGCCACGATCCACTGGAAATGATCCATGTTCTTCGAGTTGATGAAGATCTCGAAAGGCCGTCTAAGCTCGTGCTCGGTGCCTTCGTTCAACACGATATCGTTGATGGTGACGTACAGGGCGTGGTCCGAGAGCGGTGTCTTGAGCTTGTAGGTCGAGCCCAGCAACATCTCCGGCCGCTCGACCTTCTCGTGCATCTGCACGACATCGGGGCCCGCCCGCGCCGCGGCGGCCTCGCCGGCCGGGGGATCATTTTTCACGACGCTATATCTGACGATGCGCTTCTGTATGTTCTTGCTCATTTCGCCCTCCTCTCTAGAACCTGCCGTAATAGCCTTCCTTGAGCGCGTCGAAGAGGTTGGCCGCGGTGTGTGCCTCGCCGTCGTACTCGATCTCCTCGTTGCCCCGGGCTTCGACCACCTCGCCGTCCTCCAGCACGAAGCGGTAGGTCGTGCTCGCGAGGTCCTGCTCCTTCACCAGCACCCCCTGGAAGGCCTCGGGATTGAACCTGAAGGTGGTGCAGCCCTTGAGTCCCTGCTCGTGGGCATAACGGTAGATGTCTTTGAAATCCTCGAACGGGAAGTCGGTGGGGACATTCGCGGTCTTCGAGATCGAGGAGTCGATCCATTTCTGCGCCGCCGCCTGGATATCCACGTGCGCCGTGGGCGTGATGTCCTCGGCCGTCACGAAATACTCGGGCAGCCGCCCTTCTTCGCCGAGGGCATCGGGCACCGCCTCGGGATCGCAGAGCGCCCGATAGGCGAGCAACTCGTAGGAATAGACCTCGACCTTCTCCTTGGTCTTTTTGCGCTCGCGGATCAAGTTGCGGGAATAATGATGGGCGAAGCTCGGCTCGATGCCGTTGCTGGCGTTGTTCGCGAGGGAGAGGGAGATAGTGCCGGTCGGCGCGATGGAGCTATGGTGTGTGAAGCGCGCGCCGATCTCGGCGAGCGCCTCCACCAGCTCCGGCGCCGCCTCCGCGATGCGCTGCATGTAGCGGCTGTAGCGGGCGTGCAGGACCTTGCCCTTGACCACATCGCCCGCACGATGGCCGTCGCGCGCCATCTCCGGCCGGCGCTCGAGCATCTCGGCGGTGATGGTGAAGTCCTCTTCCATTAGGGGCGCCGGGCCCTTCTCGCGCGCCAGATCGAGCGCCGTCTCCCATCCGGCGAGGGCCAGCTCACGGGTGACGCGCTCCGTGAAGGCCACCGATTCCGGCCCGCCGTAGCGCAGGCCCAGCATCGTGAGCGTGGATCCGAGCCCCAGATAACCCATCCCATGGCGGCGCTTGCGGCGGATCTCCTCGCCATGCGCGGCGAGCGGGAGCCCATGAACCTCGACCACGTTGTCGAGCATGCGCGTGAAGACCTGGACGACCTTGCGGAGCTCCTCCCAATCGAAACGGGCGTGCTCGCCGAAGGGATCGCGCACGAAGCGGGTGAGATTGACGGACCCGAGGAGGCAGGAGCCGTAGGGCGGCAAGGGCTGCTCGCCGCAGTTGTGCGCATGGAAGCCGTTGGCGTCGAAGGCGTTGATGCCGGGCACCGTTACGTCGTAGACGTCCTCGACGCCCTCCGCGGTGACGGCCGCGACCGTGGCCACGAAGCGTTCCCGGTTGAGCTGGCGCCGATAGTGGCTCAGCGCCGCGGCAAGCCGTATGGCCTTATCGCTGTCCGCAAACCCGATCCGCTCGGCATAGCGCCGCAAGCCCTCGCTCGTCACCGCAAGCTCGTGTTGGGCCCGGGTCGGATACTCGCGTTGCCCGCCACGACCGTTGGGCAATAGCGTCCGGCCCGCCGGGCGGCGGTCGCGGTAGATCGTGGAGGGGATGCCCAAGCGTAGCAGCATCCTTTGCACGGCCTCGAGGTTCAAGAGGTTCGACTGGGCGAGCCGGATCGAAACGCCTTTGGACTGGCTGCCCTGCACCGAGCCATCGCTGTCGAACAAGCCGCGCAGAAATCCCCGATACCCGGCGCTCGATGCGCGCTCGAGGGCCGCCGAGATCACCTTGCTCTGGGGCGTGATGCCCAAGGAATACGCCATATCGCGCAACGCAGCGGATTTCAGCCGCCATTCGGCGCGGCCGGCCACGGCCACCCACCCCGAGAAATCGGCGCGATGCGCCAGTGTCCCGGCACAGCGATACGCCTCCCGCATCACCGCCCGGGCCCCGCCCGACAGACCGATCGGTTCGCCATTTCCGGCTGCCACGCGGCCGAAGACCGAGAGCACGGCCGTCTCGTCCTTGAGCGTCCCGTCCCCGACCAGGAGACCGAGCAAGTAGCCCGACTCGAAGCTCACAGCACCGGCCCACTCGGGGTTACGGCCGTGGTCCTGGAGCAGGATCCGCTCTCCGGGCAGGAGCGCACCGGCGGCACACCACTCGGTTTCCAGGCGCCAGCGCGTGAGATGATGGACTCGGCGAACGCGATGGTCTTGTGTCAGGCGCACGCGATAGCCTTCTTCCGTCTGCACGGCCACGACGGGCTTGGTGGCCGTCACGAAGAATCCTTGCGCCGTGGTCGCGTGGTCTACGCCATCCACCCGCACGAAGAAAGCTCGTCCTTGGAGATCGGATACCTGTCTCGGGCCCTCGGCGGTGTGCACCCAGGTATCGGCTGTGACGCATGGGTTGGTCGCCCGGATGTCCTCGCAGAACCAGTTGTTGTTCCACTCGTTGACGCGGTCGATCAAGATGAATCCCGGCTCGGCATAGTCATAGGTCGAGGCCATGATCATGTCCCACAGGTGCCGCGCGCGCAGGGTCTTGTAAACCTTGCAGGCGACCTGGCCTCGGGCGTTGACGAGGTATCCTTCGTGGGTTGGCCAGTCCCGCCACACGAGCGCCGCCGGATCCTCCAGGCCGCCGTCGCTCTCTGCCGTGGTCAGGGGGAAGGCCAGCGGCCACATCCCGTCGTCTTTGACGGCGCGCATGAACTCGTCGGTGACGAGCAAGGAGAGGTTGAACTGGCGCAATCTCCCGTCCTCGCGCTTGGCGCGGACGAAGTCCTTGACGTCGGGGTGGCCGACATCGAAGGTGGCCATCTGCGCCCCGCGCCGCCCACCGGCGGAGGACACCGTGAAGCACATCTTGTCGTAAATGTCCATGAAGGACAGGGGCCCCGAGGTGTAGGCCCCGGCCCCCGAGACATAGGCCCCCTTGGGGCGCAGGGTCGAGAAGTCGTAACCGATCCCGCAGCCGGCCTTGAGCGTCAACCCGGCCTCGTGGACCTTGCCGAGGATGTCGTTCATGGAATCGCGGATGGTCCCCGACACGGTGCAGTTGATGGTCGAGGTGGCAGGTTTGTATTGCCGGGCCCCCGCGTTCGCGACGATGCGCCCGGCCGGGATCGCCCCGTGTCGCAGCGCCCACAGGAACTCCGCGTACCAGTGCTCGCGCAGGGCCTCCGTGGCCTCGACCTCGGCGAGCGAGCGGGCGACGCGCTGGTAGGTGTCGTCGATGCTCACATCGAGGGGCGTCCCGTCCTTCTTCTTCAGGCGATACTTCTTGTCCCACACGTCCATCGACGCCGGCTGATACGGCACCTCCAGGGCGTCGTTCGAAACGAGCTTCATCGAGGTCTTTCTCATCACTCCTCCCCATGGGACCGCGTGTCGTCGGGCATTGCGCCCGATGTGTCGCCGGTCGGCTGGCGCTGCCGAGCCGTCCTCCTCGAGCGGGTAGAGGCCAAGGTACCGGGATCGAGGCGTCTGGCCCCACCCCCGTCGATCGGCGAAAACACAATATATTGCGTTTACCTGAAGAGTGCAACCCCATATTCTGTGGGAGGCTCGGATCTGGCCAGCGGGAGCCGTGGGCGATGCGCCGCCACCATTCGGAGCGCGCCGCGGTTAGTAAGGGGTCACGACAATGGCCTTACGGTTGGCCTACAGTAGTGCGCTCGCATCTTGACATGTATTACCACCATCGTAATACTCCATATAGATCGTAAGAGGAATGTTTCGATGCAGACGACATCCATTACCTCGAAGGGGCAGATCGTCATTCCCTCGGCCGTCCGACGGCGCTTCGGTATCACGGAAGGCACCCGCTTTACCGTGGAAACCGACGAGGCCGCGGGGCGAATCATCTTGATTCCGATCACCCGGGAATACGTTGAGCGTCTGCGTGGTCGCTTCCGGGGCAAGGGGTTGCTCGCGGCGCTCGCCGCGGAGAAGCGGCGCGAGAAAGAGCCCTGATGCCCCGCAAGCCGAGGGTGTTCGTGCTGGACTCGTGGGCGGTGCTCGCCTACCTCGGGGATGAGCAAACCGGCCAGGAGGTCGCCGACATCATCTCCAGCGCCCAGGATCAGGGCACGGTCCTGACGATGAGCATCGTCAACGCGGGAGAGGTATGGTACATCTTGGCGCGCCAGGCATCGGTGCTCGAAGCCGATGGAGCGGTGACGAGCCTGCGACAACTCGGGATCCAGCTGGTCGATGCCGATTGGAAGCTGACCCGCCTCGCAGGGGCTTTCAAAGCCAGGCATCCGATGTCCTACGCAGATTGCTTTGCCGCCGCGCTTGCCAAGGAGAACCGGGCGGAGCTGCTGACCGGGGACAAAGAGTTCGAACAGGTCGAAGGCGAAATCAAGATTGCATGGCTGCGAAGCCCCTGATCCCTGTTCCGCCCCAACGGATCACGCACGGCGCATCCGCCCTCCCACAGCTTCGCGGGCCGCAGATCCGTGGCGTGCTCCAGGCCGGCCAGCCGCAGGATGTGCCGGGTCCATGCGTCGCGTTCGGCATCCGATTTGTGGCCCCTGAAGATCGGGGCCACGGCGCGCCTGACACTTCAGGCTCCTGTGACGGCCCGCTCTCCGGCGGCTTACCCGCTTCCCTTTGCCGCGCTATATACTACGGAAACCTGGTGCATCGCAACATCCCTTTGTGAGAGGAGGTTCCCCATGGCTAACGAATCATCACCCAGGGCCGCCGGGGCCGTGACACTCAGCGAAGAAACAAGAGAACATCCGGTCAATCTACCGCTCTACCAGGGCAGCCTGGGCCCGAACGTCATCGACATCCGTAAGCTCTATCAAGAGACCGGGTATTTCACCTTCGACCCCGGTTTCACCTCCACCGCGAGCTGCGAGTCCAAGATCACCTACATCGACGGCGATAAGGGCGAGCTCCTCTACCGCGGCTATCCCATCGAGGAGCTCGCGGAGCAGGCCGGGTTCCTGGAGGTGTGTTACCTCCTGCTCTACGGGGAGCTGCCCAACGCCGCGGCAAAGGCCGAGTTCGAGCGCACCATCACCATCCACACCATGCTGCACGAGCAGATCCTCACCTTTTATGGCGGATTTCGCCGCGATGCGCATCCCATGGCCGTGATGTGCGGGGTGGTCGGCGCCATGAGCGCCTTTTATCACGACAGCACCGATATCGAGGACCCCGAGCAACGCCGCATCGCCTCCCACCGGCTCATCGCCAAGGTACCGACCATCGCCGCCATGGCCTACAAGTATTCGGTCGGCCAGCCCTTCGTGTATCCACGCAACGACCTGGGTTTCGTCGAGAACTTCCTGCACATGATGTTCGCGGTGCCGTCCGAGACCTACCGTGCGAGCCCCGCGCAGGTGCGGGCCATGGAGCGCATCTTCATCCTGCACGCCGATCACGAGCAGAACGCCTCGACCTCGACGGTCCGGACCGCCGGTTCGAGCGGGGCCAACCCGTTCGCCTGCATCGCCGCCGGGATCGCCTCGCTGTGGGGGCCGGCGCACGGTGGGGCCAACGAAGCGGTGCTCAAGATGCTGGCGGAGATCGGCACCAAGGCACGCATCCCCGAGCTCATCAATCGCGCCAAGGACAAGGCCGATTCCTTCAAGCTCATGGGCTTCGGCCACCGCGTCTACAAGAACTACGACCCGCGCGCCGCGGTGCTTCGCGCGTCCTGCCATGAGGTCCTGGAAGAGCTGGGCGTGGCCCACGAGCCGCTCCTCGAGATCGCGCTGGAGCTGGAACGCATCGCGCTGGAGGACGAGTATTTCATCGAGCGCAAACTGTTCCCCAACGTGGATTTCTATTCCGGGATCATCCTGAGGGCCATGGGACTGCCGACCGGCATGTTCACGGTCCTGTTCGCGGTCGCCCGCACCGTCGGTTGGATCGCGCAGTGGAAGGAGATGATCGAGGACCCGACACAGAAGATCAGCCGGCCGCGCCAGCTCTACACCGGTCATGCGCGCCGTCCCTTCGTGCCGGTCGGCTCGCGGTGATCGGCGCGGGGACCCGCATCGAAGGGTCCGGGCGCCGGTCTACGGTAGGGGCGCACGGACGCGCGCCCCGACACCTTGCAGCGAAATGAGCAGCCACTACACCTTCGTCGGCGGGACCTTCGGGCCGTGGGAGGTGGCGAGCATCACGCCCGTGCGCGGCGAAGGACTCGATCCCGCCGCTAGGATCGAGGTCGTCAACGCCCGTCTCGACACCCTGCCGAGGGGCGCAAGCTGGGCCTTACGCGGCACGACCAGCAACCTTCGCTACACCACGCGCGACGAAAAGGAGCGCCTGGCGGCCATCCAGCCGGCACTCGGCCGCAGCGGCGCCAGCACGTCAGTTAAGGTCATCGACAAGAGACCACTACTAATCACGAACCCACTGGACCGATCGGCGTAGCACCTGGCCGACTCGGATCCATGTAACACCCCCCTCCTATGTCCGAGGCAGCGCCTGCCGACGACATCGGGAATATTTCATTCCTTCCTTGTGAACTACGTCACAGTAACCGGCGCCCTGTGCCGCTAATTTGGCATCAACACGGTAGCCCTCGCTACCCGGTTGCCTGTCGCCCTCTTGCCAATGCCCGGTGCCCCCGGGCGGCAAGAGGGTGACCTTGTCGAAACTTTGATCATAGAGGCTCTCATGAACGCCGGATTACTGATTAGACGCCTATCGTGGGTTTCGGTCGTCGTTGCTGTCGTGTCTCTTCCTAGGATCCTCGCCGCCCCTTTTTTTTCACTGCCCTTGTCCGGCGTTGCCGGCGACCCGGTGAGTGAGGCCGCGGAGCGCCCCGGCTCCGCACCCACCTCACTGGAACGGGCGATCGCCGCTCCGCTCGCCCTCGACGAGCGGCGAGAAGTGGAGGCGTCTCGGGCCGGGCGTCCGCTACAGAAGCTTGAGGTCCAGACCCCGCTCCACCAGCCACAGGGCGGCCAGCACCAGGATGGCGAGCGAACCGCCCTGAAACACCATGCGCGCATATAACACCGTATGGCGCGCGCCATAGGCCAGCGGGAGGAAGGCCGTAACGATCGCGAGTTGGCCGGCTTCCACCCCCAGGTTGAACGCCACGAGTGCCAAGGCCAGGGAACCGGTGGGCAATCCGAGATCGAGGAGCACGCTCGCGAACCCGAGACCGTGCACGAGCCCGAACCCGAAGGCCACCAGCCAGCGTCGTGACGTCACCAGCGGATAGAGGTTGTTGAGCGCAGCCAGCAACACCGAGGCGGCGATGGCCGACTCGACCAGACGGGACGGTAGGGCGATCACCTTCAGCACCGCGAGGCTCAAGGTCACCGAGTGCGCGAGGGTGAAGGCCGTCACCACCTTGACGACCTCGGTGAGCGCCGGCCGGAATCCCGTCACCGGGACCCAGCGTCCGCCGTTGCGCCACAAGACGGCGGGGAGTAGGAGGCTCAGAAGAAACAGGATGTGGTCGTAGCCGATCCAGATGTGCCACACCCCCTCTCGGCCATACTCCAGGAGCTCCGCGAGGCGGGACGGCGTTTCGAGCGCCACCTCGTGCTCGCGGCGCTCGGTCGCAAAGATCCCGATCTGCGTCTGCCCCTCGTATTCCAAGCGCCACAGCCCCCGGTGCTGCGCATCCAGATCGAAGAACAGGTCGTAGTGCAGGACCAGGCGCGGCGCTCGAGCGGCGCAGCGTGCCGAGAACCGCAAGACCGCATAGCTGCCGTCCGTATGGCGATCCACAAGTTGCTCCTCCGGCTGTGCGGCACAAGACTGGCCGCCCGACGACACCCGAAGATGCCCCAGCGCATAGGTCGCGATGGCCTCATGGCGCCCCTTGAGCTCACCCCAGGTGATGGCCCCATCGCCATCCGCATCCAGCCCGATCGCATAGTCGAGGTCGCGCAACGCGATGTCCCATCGGCCGGACACGACCTGGCCTCGCACCGTCAATGTGAGGTAGCTGTCGCTCGGCTTGTGGGCCACGGCGGGCGTGCTCCAAAACCACGCGATCACCAAGGCCAGAAATAGCATCATCTCGGCGACCCCCCCGTTCCCCCCCTTCGCAAGGGGGGGTTGGGGGGGTCTTTGGCCTGGATCTCGTTCGCGAGGCGGCGCAAAGCGAGGTCCTGGAGCCCGGTCCGCTCTATCATCTCCAGGACCGGTCGCGCCGCCTCGGGCTGGCCCGAGGCGAGCGCCGCCTCGATCAGGATGCGCGCATCCCGTGGCTCGCGCTGCACGGCCCAATTCGCCTTTGCAAGCGTGAGCGCCGCCTGGGGCTGGTCGACGAGATGCAGGAGAAACCGCGCCTCCTCGCCTTGGTGCAGGGTATCGCCGCGCTGCCGGCTCGCCGCGTAGCGCGCCCGCAAGTCTTCGATGTGCGCCTCCTTCCCCGGCGCGCCGATGTCCCGCTCGGCCAGTGACAGACGCAGCAACAGACCGTCGACCCGCGTCTCTTCGCGGAGCAACGCGACCACTTCTTGCGCGCGCCCCTGGTCGAGGAGGAGATCCGCATACGCCCCCAGGAGATAGGCATCGTGGGGGCCTAGCCTGCGCGCCTCCTGGAAATGGCCCTCGGCGCGGCCCCAGTCGCCCAGACGTTCGGCGGTCTTGCCGAGCAAGGTCTCGAGCCTGACCCGCTCGCCCAAGGTGGCATTCTGCGACTGGTCCTCGGCGAGCCGGAGCAGATCGTAACCGCCCTCTGCCTGACCGGACAGGCTCGCCAGGCTACCCATGCAGCTGAAAGCGAGGAAGGCCCTGCGCAGTCGCGCGAGGGCCTCGCAGGCTCGCCGGGCGGCCGGGTAGTCGGCGCGCACGATGAAAATGACGGCCTGCATGAGCCAGGCTTGGGGATCGCGCGGATCCTTCTCCAACAGTCGGGACAGGTCCTGCAGAGCGGCGTCGAATTCATGTCGGCCCTGGCGGATCGCGGCCCGCAGGAGAAGCACCTCCGGGGGTGGGTCCGCAAGTCCCCACCAGGGTTCCAGGGCGGCCTGGGCATAGCCGTAGTAACGGGGGTCCGACTGGCCCTGGCCGAGCTCGATGTACCGGCCCGCCACCGCCACGGCCCGCGCCACATCGGTCGGCGCGCGGGCGAGCCGCTCACGCAGTCTGCGCACCTCGCCGGAGCCACCCCCTAAGGTCGTGGGCAGCCGTTCCAGCACCTCCGCGTCGTTCTCGGGAATGAAAGGCGCTGCACCCAGGGGCCCGGCGAAGCCGATCACGGCGAGGAGGATGGCGAGGCCCTTCCCGATCGGCCTCCCCCAGAGGCTCTGCATGTCAGCGGTATCGCCGTATGCGCCGCTGCTGTCCCACCGAGAAGGCGGGCCGCGCCGCCTCGCGGCGCGGCCCGGAGGCCCTAGTTGCGGGTCCGATCGTCCAGCGTCCCGGGCAGGAAGGGTTGATGGGTCGGTGGGAAGAACGGGAACACATCGCGCAAGGGTTGTTCGTTGGGTCCGGTGCTGGTCCCGGTGGTGACGGCACCGTTGGTGACCACCGCCAGGATAGTGTCGATCACGTCATCCCCCAATCGGCGCCCGTTCGGGAACGCCGCCTGCGGGTTATCGCCCCCGCCGGAACCGGTGTTCGGTATCCCGAGGTCCACGCGGAGAAAATCGCCGTTCGTCACGGCCAAGCTCGCGAGCAGGTCGATATTGGCTTGGTTGGTCCCGAGTGCCGTGAGCGTCCCCACGATAGAACCCGCAAAACGCCCGTTGGCGTCGTCCCGGGTGTTGGCCCGGTTATGTTCGTCTTTGCGCGGGAACGGGATCAGCGCCACATTGACCGCCGGGTTGCCCGCGCGGTCCAACTGACGATCCGGGGTACCAGGGCGATCAGGCCTATCGATTCGGAAGCCCCTGGTCGTCACGTTTAGGCCGACGATGTCATCCGCTACGTTTCCGAGCAGCGACACCGGGAATCGCAGGACGATCGCGAGGTTGTTGTAGCCGGCAAAGGTATCCCGCCCGCGCTGCAACAGGGTCGGATCGGCGTTGCCACCCAATACCGAGGCGATGAAACGGGCAAACCCCGGAATGTCGAAGGTAAAGGGGTCGTCCACCTCGCCGGCGAAAAAGTCAACGTCGTTATCGGTGGTCACCACCGGGGTGGGGGAGATGCCGCTCAGATTCGAGGGGGTCGTGGGCGCCTGGAACGTCCGACCGTTGGGCAGCCGGATGGTGGCAGTTTGAGGCGTGACGCCTGAGGTGATCTTTCGAGAGAAATTGACCTTAATCAACCGGTCAGGCGTCGCATCGCCCGTGGTTTCCAATTCGAATTGATATCTCAGCAGGTGGTCGAACACGGAGAAATTGACGGCCTCCCCGGGAGGGATAAACCCTTGCAGGGTCATGGCGATGACGAGTTTGGTGTTGTCGTTGGGATCACGAAACAGGAAGCCGTCGCCGATGTCGGCATTGGGCACCGATCCCGACACGAATGGTGCGTCGCCATGGTCGGCGGCCATCGCCGGTGGCAGGCCCGTGAAGAACGTGATGCCCGCCGTTACCGCGGCGAGCGTTGATTTCAATAACCTTGATTTCACTAAACGACTTGTGCAAGCACTCATGGACGTAGTCCTCCTTAAGCTTCATTTCCGATGTCTTGGTCGGTCCTTACCGGCTACAGGTCCCCGGGCCGCACGCCTCACCCTTCCGGGCCTTAGGTGTCCCAAGGGAACCGGCCAGGCTGGACCGTGGCCAAGGCTACCACAATCGACGATCGGTCCGCTGTGAAACGCCTGCCGTTCGGCAAGGCGATGCTGGCGATCTGGGGCGTGGTGCCGGACGTGACCCTCCGTGAAAAACGGACTCTAAGCAACTGGTCCGGGCTCGCAACGCCGGTGGTCTCGAACTGGAACTCGAACACCAACTCGTGCGGCGAGCATCGATTTCAGCAAACGGCTGGTGCAAGCACTCATGGTCGTAGTCCTCTCTTGTCGTTGCCTCGATACCGCCCACGGTCACAAGTCGCCGCCTTTATCTCCCCTCCAGCTCCGGGAGAGGGCCCGGGTGAGGGGATCAAAAAGAGCGATTCGTGATCGTGCGTGGTATAACACACCTCGGTCAGTCCCCGACGGACAGGGGTCCATGGACCGCACGCCCAGCGCCTCCGAACGGCGCGCCCCCCTCGGAACCGGCCGACCGGCACGGGAGCAAAGACTACCACAAAGCCTAATCGCTGGAGAGCGCCTTTCCTATACGCACAAGACCCGTTTTTGGATGTGACAGGGCCTGAACACCCCGGACCTCCGGTGGAGGGCCCCGGGGCCGGAGCACCGGTGTTGCAGAGGCCCGCGGCGGTATCGCCGTATGCCGGTGCCGTCCCAACGAGAAGGCGGGCCGCGCCGCCGGACGGGGCGCGGCCCAGAGGCACTAATTGCGGGTCCGATCGTCCAGCGACCCGGGCAGGAAGGGTTGATGCGTCGGCGGGAAGAACGGGAACGCGTCGCGCAAAGGTTGTTCGTTGGGTCCGGTGCTGGTGCCGGTGGTGATGGCACCGTTGGTCACCACGGTAAGGATGGTGTCGATCACGTCATCCCCCAATCGGCGGCCGTTCGGGAACGCCGCCGCGGCGTTATCGCCGCCGCCGGAACCGGTGTTCGCCGTCCCGAGGTTCACACGGAGAAAATCGCCGTTGGTCACGGCCAGGCTCGCGAGCAGGTCGATGCCGGCTTGCTCGGTCCCCAGGGCCGTGAGCGTCGCCACGATGGAGCTCGCAAAGCGGCCATTGGCATCGTCCTGGGTGGTGGCCACGTTATGTTCGTCCTTGCGCGGGAACGGGATCAGCGCCACATTGACCGCCGGGTTACCCGCGCGGTCCAACTGACCGATTCTGCGACCACCGCCGCGCCCCCTGGTCGTCACGTTCAGGCCGACGATGTTCCCCGCTACGTTACCGAGCAGCGACACCGGGAACCGCAGCGCGATCGCGAGGTTGTTGTAGCCGGCAAAGGTATCCCGGCCGCGCTGCAACAGGGTCGGATCGGCGTTCCCACCCAATACCGAGGCGACGAAACGGGCAAAGCCCGGGATGTCGAAGGTGAAGGTGTCATCCACCTCACCCGCAAAAAATTGAATGCGGCCTCGGGTGGTCACCACCGGGGTCGGGGAGATGCCGCTCAGATTCGAGGGGGTCGTGGGCGCCTGGAACCTCCGACCGTTGGGCAGCCGGATGGTGGCCGTTTGAGGCGTCACGCCCGAGGTGATCTTCCGAGAGAATCTCACGGTAAAAAACCGGTCAGGCCTCGCATCGCCCGTGGTTTCGAGCTCGAATCGATATCTCAGCAGGGGGTCGAACACGGAGAAATTGACAGCCTCCCCGGCCGGGATAAACCCTTGCAGGGTCATGGCGATGACGAGCCTGCTATTGTCGTTGGGATCGAGGAACAGGAAGGCGTCGCCGATGTCGGCATTGGGCACCGATCCCGACACGAACGGCGCGTCGCCATGGTCGGCGGCCCTGGTGGGCGGCAGGCCCGTGAGGAAGGTGATGCCCGCCATGACCGCGGCGAGCGTTGATTTTAGCAAACACCTAGTGCAAGCACTCATGGTCGTAGTCCTCTATTATCGTTGCTTCAATACCGGCCACGGTCACGAATCGCTGCCTGAGCTCCCCTCTCCCGCCGGGAGAGGGCCAGGGTGAGGGGATCAAAAAGAGCTCTTCGTGATCGTTCGTCGTATAACACACTTCGGTCAGTCTCTGCCAGATCCGGGTCCATGGACCGCACTCCCAAGCCCGCCGAACGGCGCGCCCACGACGGAACCGGCCGACCGGCGCGGGAGCGAAGACTACCATAAAACGATCACTGGAGACTGGCCTTTCGTGTACGCACAAGACCGGTTTGGCGGATCCTCGATCACCCCCGGACCTTCGGTGGCGGGTCCAGCGGTCGGAGCACCGGTGACCCAGAGGCCCGCCTTTGAGTGCCTCGACGAAGCGGCGGTATCGCCGTATGCGGTGGTGCCGTCCCATCGAGAAGGCGGGCCGCGCCGCTGGACGGCGCGGCCCGGAGGCCCTAACTAACTAGATGCGGATCCGATCGTCCACCGTCCCGGGTACGAAAGGCTGATGCGGCGGCGGGAACAACGGGAACAGCCATGGCCCGCGGCGGCTCGCGCGGCGAGCGAATGGTCGCAGCCGCCCTCTTTTATCCTAGCTTCGATATCGGCCGCGGTCACAAGTCGCCCCCTTTGGCTCCCCCTCCCGCCGGGTCCCGCCGGGAGAGGGCTAGCTGATAGCCTTCGAGGCCCCTATCGGTTCACGTTCGTCTCGGAGCGGCCCGCCCGTGGGCTGCGCCACAGGCATAGCGCGCTGATGGCGGCGAGCACGGCATCTTCGAGAACCATCGTCCATCGCAGCGGGCGCGCCAGGAACACGCCGAAGCATCCGCAGTTGTCGAGCGCGATGCCGCGCAGTAACGTCATCGCCGCCAGGGTCCCATAGCCCACCTGGAAGAGCAGCGTGCCCCAGAGGCAGAGGCGCACGCGCTGCGCGCGCAGGAGGTTGGTACCGATCCAGACCTCGGTGAGCGAGATGCAAAGGCCGAGCGGCAACAGACCGGGGAGACCCAGTTGATAGCTCGCGATCACCTGGGCGAAGCCGCGGTTGTCGAGGAGCTTGGCGAGCCCGGTGGCGGTGAACAACAACCCTAGAAACAGACGCAGGAAAGACGACCAAGGGACTTTCATGGCGACCGTCGGGCCGGTACCTCAGCGGTGCTCGGCAGCGATGCACTCACGGTTCGGTGTCAACGATGCGCGTCGCGCCCGAGCGGGGCCACTCACCGCGAACGGCGTGAATCGGCGATGGTCCAATCGTATTCGATGAACGCCACACCGTAACCGGGCGGTATCGGTTCCGGGCTAAAGCGCCCGACAAAGGTGATGAGGTCGGGGCCGAAATCGTCCGGGTAGAAATCGAGTAACTCGCTCACATACACGGTCCTCTGCGCCCGATCGACACGCAGGTTACGCGTCTCGGAAAAGAACCTTCGGGTCTCCCGATCCAGCTCTGCCTCCAGGTCGCGCGCCGTGAAGGGCACCCGCGGGAGGAGCGGGCAGCCGCGCGCGCTGCAGTTGAGGGCGAAATGGACGCGCGGCTCACCGAGCCTGCGGATCACATCGTTTTCGAAGGCATAGAGCGACATGAGCCGCCCACCGATGACCAGCTCCTTGAGATAAAAGAACCGCACCTTACGCCAACCGGCATGGGTCTCGGGGATGCCGGAATCGAGCACGTTGTACATCGACAGGGCGTTATAGGCGTTGATGTAATGAGCCAGGCGCTCCTGGCCCGCGGGGAAATCGCCGAAGGGCGTACCCGCCACATGGATCACATAGGCATCGAGGTCGGCACGATCGCGCGCCAGGGCGGAAAAATCCACCTCGCCATGTTCGTTCACGAAGCGCTCGATGACGCGCGCGTAGGCCTCGATCGGCGGCCCGCCGCGACCCGCCACCGGCGCCTCCGGCACCCGGACCAGGGTACTGCACGCGCTCAAGGCCCACGCGAGCACGAGCAGCAGCACTCGGCGCCAAACCTTCATTCCCGCCGGCCCTCCGGCACAGATCCTCCGCGTCGTCCCACGCGCTTGACGTACTCGAGGGGGAACACCACCCCGTCGCGCCGCGCACCCGACAGAGGCGAAACGCGCCCGGTCAGGGGATCCCAGGATCGGGTGCCCTCGGCCAAGGGGACCGGCCGCAGGATAAAACGGTCGCGCTTGGCGTTGTGCAGGCACATGGAAATGGGGCCCTCGC
>JBQTJM010000272.1:0-8464 GCA_052387115.1 Gammaproteobacteria bacterium
GGTGTCTCCGTCACCGTCAACAACGCCGCATCCTGCCCCCAGACCGCCCTCAATGCGTCCGCTGCGTTCAGCGATGGCGGCTTCGCTTATCTCATCGAAGGATCATTCGGGACCCCCGCCGACAACAGCAACAATCTAACTCAATCCTCTCTCCGTCTGTTCGAGGGCAGCCTGGAACTGGGACCCGCGCATTCTGCTCACGGGGCCATCCGCAACCCCGGACAGGGAAGGTTCAGCCACTGGAGCTCGACAAACGGCACAGGCGAGGCGCTGCGCTTCGCCGCCTCGGACAACACCGATCCCCGTACCAACGGCAGAAGCTATACCTATTGCGCGGCAACCACTAGTACCGGCTTCCTGGCCCCGAGCGCCAACGCAGCGGCTACGAGCGGTGCTGGCGACAACAATGGGTTCCAAACCACCCCGAGCAACGCCTACGTCACGGATGGCTTGTTTGCTGTGGATACCGACAGCGGGACGAACACGAACACGTCGTGTACCGATGCGGGCAAGGACAAGCACAGCTACTACAACTACAACTTCATTGTGCCCAGTGCCGTATCCGTCCGAGGTATCGAAGTCCGCCTGAACGCAAGGGCCGACAGCGCTGCGAACTTGCCGAGGATGTGTGCGCAGCTGTCCTGGAATGCCGGCGCATCGTGGACGACGGCCGTGAGTACCACGACCCTAAGTACGGCGACGACTGCCTATATCCTGGGTGGTGCTACGAATACTTGGGGGCGAACCTGGACTGTGGGTGATTTCTCGAACGCCAATTTCAGGGTTCGCATCATCGATATAGCTTCGTCAACGGCGCGCGATTTTTCGCTGGACGGGGTAGCGGTTCAAGTGACCTATCAGTAAGGAAGGTATGAGTGACCGGGCACGCATAACGGGCGCTGGCTTCGAAGCTTATCCGCCGCTTTCGGTGCGCATTATCCGGTGTACGGCAGGTTATTTCGCGTAAACCGCCGTAGCGGAGGGCTTTAGATTTCGGAGAGAGGGAATAGTGTCATGAATCCGCGAAGACAGGTTACATCAAGCCTTCAGTACAACCGATGATGATCCGCACGCCCTGACCTTCGACGATGGGCTGCTCGCGCTCTCTCGGATCACCGGATCACCTACTGTATGTATATTACCAAGCCAACGGCCACCGCTTCGTGCGATTGCCAAAGTTCAGACCTCCCGATCTCACAGATCCATCCTTCGGCGTTCGGTAGCAGCAAAGCAATCGATTATCAAGGGCTTGCGAACGGAGTAGGCGCGTCGGCCGAGGGTGGCTGGCGGGCCGGTCTGGATTCTGAAATGATCCCGGTTGAGGGGCATGCCGGGTCAACTCCTCGCTCATCACACGCCGTAGAACCCCCCCTTCGAGAGGTCGCCTCGCTTCCCTCTACTGACCGAACCATGCGAGATCGCCAGAGAGGAGGTCCGCAGGCGTGGCCATCCAAGAAGCTTAGTAAGTGCTATTCGGGCTGGACAAAGCTATGATAGGGGCGGGCGAAGAGCTCCGAGGAGAAGGTCGTCGGAACGCGGAACGCATTATGAGAATGCCGATCAAGCTCAACCGGGCGGGCTGGCCCCGCCTCCTCTCGACGCTTCCCTTGATGTCGGACGATCCCAGAAGCCTGGCCCTCGGCCGTTCCGGCGCTACTCGCGAATCGTTCTCGCAGAGCCTCTCTGTGCTGAAGTTCGGCACGACCTTCAAGACCACGCTTCCCGGGCGACAGCGGCACTCCAGCCGGTTCCTCGCTGAAAGGTACACGGGGGAAGCTCCTGTCGTCCTCGATATCGGCGCGTCGGATGGGAGCACCTCCCTCGACCTGCTCGAAGCCCTGGCCGGGCAGTTCGGCCACTACTTCGTAACCGACGCCAACATCTCGGTCCGCGTGGGAGTCGACACGCGGGGGCGTCACTACTTCGCGGACGCGAGTGGAACGTGCGTCCTGCGCGCCTCCCCGCGGTGGCTGGCCTACGCAGACGTCGGCGATGCCCCGCTTCTGCTGCGGCTGCTCGCCAAGCGCTTGCTCTCCGGCTCGCGGGACGTCAGCTCCTGGGAGGAGATCCTCCTCATCCATCCGGAACTGGTGGCGCTGGCGCAGGCCGACCCGCGCATCGCGATTGCCCGATACGATGTGTTCAGCCCCTGGGCTGGGATGCGACCCGATTTAATAAAGATCGCGAATCTGCTCAACCGGTGCTACTTCTCCGAAGCGAAAATCGCCGAGGCGCTACGGGTCCAGTGCTCGGCGCTGGCCATTGGGGGACGGCTCATCCTCGTGGAGAATCGAGCCGAGCGGGAGCAGTTCTCCTCTTTCATACGTACCACGACGTCGATGCAGCTGGAGCACAGCCACGACGGAGGCTCGGACGTGGCCGTGCACGTCCCCACCTCGTTCTGAGCGCGCATTCCGGTCAATCTGATCATTCAATTCTGTGCTTGACATTCGTCTTGACAGTCCAGGGCCTCTTCCGGTTCCTGGCCCGCACGATGCTGTATAGAAGGCCTCGAAGTCTAGGCCCACCTTACCTTCGCCGCCAACTCCTTGGCCTGACGCTTGGGCACTTGGCCCCCCGTGGTCGTCTTGATCGCGCGCCAAAAATTATGCATAGTGCTTCCCCTTGTTCGCACGGCGTCCACGCCCGGTCAATTTTCAACGCCCGCCGACAGTCCCGCTTGCTTCGGCCAAGACGGCAGAATCAGAAGTAGCGTTCCATCACAAGAATCACGTCGCCGGGCTGGAGGACCGTGGTTTTTTCTCCGCGCGCCTCAACGACTTTTCCCTCAACTGTACGCGTAATTGTGTAGTAATCGGTTTCGGCGCGATAGGTGAAACCGCCCGCTATAGCCACGGCGGTGAGCACTGTCATTCCTTCCACGTACGGAAACTGCCCCGGCTGGCGAACCTCCCCAAGGATGAAGAATGGTCGGAACTGCGCCACCTGCACCGAGATGCTAGCGTTGACGAGCAGATTGCCCAATTGCAGCCGCTGTGCGATCTCTTTCTCGAGATCCGTCACGGTGCGGCCGCGCGCCTGCACCTGATTGATGAGCGGCATCGAGATGAAGCCGCTGCCATCGACAGCGTACTCGCCGGAAATATCCTCTTGGCCGAACACCACGATGCGCAGCCGATCGCCGCTATCCAAACGATACGGCCCCGCGTCGGGAAGAGGCACCCCTCCGCGCATGGGCGAACACGACCCGCAGGCAGCAACGATCAGAGCGACGCGCACAATAAGTATAATGGACGTGATGAATTTTCGCATTGGTCCCGTAGTCTCCTCGATGAGTCGCGCTTGGCGGCCCTCAACGCCTTCGACCGCCACTCACGGTAAATCCAACAATAATGACAGGTGCGTCTGGACTCTTGCGGAACCGCAACTGCTTAACAGATTATCCATACGCGCCCTTCCATTGTTCCTGCTTCTTTCGTATTTCGTATGTCGCTAGAGTACTTGCATCACGAAATTTGATGCAAGTCAAGTTTAATGATTGGATGGCAAAAAATCCTACCCCGTTCGTCCCAAAGGGAAAGGCTTCGCTCAAGCCGCAAAACCGGTAACCGCATCTCAACGAAACACCTGTACTGCTCGCGAAGTTTTTCTCTATCCTTGAGGTCCGAGGAGCTACGTCAGATCGACGTGGCGATCTCAGCTCCTGACAAGAACGGTAACAGAGCTCAGCGCATCTCAAGGCGCCCTTTCCGCTAGATCCGGACCAGCGCACCAAGGAAGATCGTATTATTCGTGAAATCCTCTCCCTGAGCACTGGAGCCGAGGCTAAGATACTCGTAACCCAGATCCAGATGGATGTATCGATTCATCAGGTATTTTGCACCGAATCCCGCTCGGACGTAGGTGTCAGAACGGTCTATATCTTGATAATCGTCGTCGCTGACAGAAACCGCTGCTTGAAGCAACAGGTTGCGCAACAGTTCATGATCGAGCGTCACACGGCCCGCTGTCTCAAAAATCGCGGCCGACCCGCTCACAGTAGTTTCTATGACGTCTCCTCGAGTGATCGAAGCGGAAACCGTTGTCAGACCTGTCGGGTTCCAAGTCAGTGACGCGCGACCGGCGACATCCCCGATGGTGTCAAAACTGGGATCATCGTAGTCCTGCGATCGATAACCGATCGCCACGTTGCCAAACAGAACCGCTGTGACATCAAGATCCGTTCCGACTTCAATCAAATACCCTTGCGAGTCTCGATCGACTTGGTTGACGGCGCCGCAGCATAGGTTATCGTATCGCCGATAATCTACTTCTCCTCTGGCAAATGCCGTGTATCCCGGTATAAACTCGTAGCCCATCTTGAGGCGACCGGCAATTATCGCGCGGTCGCGATCATCGTTAATGATAATTCCACCATCTTCTGTCCCTACATTATCATAACCAAGTCGGTCCACCGCTCCACCCGATTCCAAGAGGAAAGGGCCGAGGGTTTGGTGATAGGTCAGAAATACCGAGCCGACATCAAAAAGCGTGGGTTCGACGGCCGGCGAGCCGCTTTGTCTTCGGACATCATCCGGCGAGCCACGCCCCTCGTGCAATCGGTCATAGCTAACGCCGGCCCGAAGGTTAGCCCTTTGTGTAATATCCAGCCGGCCATTGGTGCCAACGGAGAAATCTTCAAAATCCTCGCCCGTCTGATCGACGTGACGCCCGATTGCGGCGTTGGCGTACAGGTCAAATGCGTGATTAGTCCAATCGGACACCACGTCGACACGCGGGCTTACCAAAGTGATGAAATCATCTGTTGCGCCGCTGTCGGTAGCAAAGATATTATCGTTGTAGAATTCCTGCAACCCCAAGCGCGGATAAATGAGAAAACTCCCAGCACGCACGCCTAGCGGGTCGAGCTCCAGACGCGGTCGGTTCGTGACAGTCTCGCCGCGTTCGGGTCGAGGACGAATGGCCGCCCGTTGGTCCCTCCCGAGCTGTTCCGTTGCCGTTTGTGCTACTGCCATTTCGTAATACCCTACCAAAACGAGGGTAATGAGAGCGAAAGAGAAGTCGCTTGCACGTTGCTTGTCCGACATGTCTTCAGAGCCTGGAAGAGGATTAGGATGTTGTCGCCCGCCTGTACTATCAGCGCCCATGGTCCCGTCGCTCCTTAGAGCATTTGAACCGCCAGTTATTCCCCATTAAGGATGCTTCCGCACCCGACGACAACGCTCCGCGGCGCGCGGAGTCAGGTCAGACGTCGACGCCTTCAAACGAAGGCTAAGAAATTCAACGGGGTTTGTCAAGAAGGGTGGTGGTTTACCCTGGTGACGAAGTGACCAGGTGTGCCTTGGGAAGATGGACGTGCTCCACGTCGGGCGGTCCTGGTGGCTCAGTTGTGGCTCAGTTGCAGTCAGAAAGGCGGTATGTCGGGTCGGGTGTCGGTGGAAGCGGCTTACGCCAGGCTCGATGAATGAGCGGCTGTCGAGGAGGCCGGCTCGAGGCGCTTACCCAGTCCCGGTTTGGTCGAACTAGTACGCGGGGGCCTGTTCGGCCGCGGGGAGCTTGAGGTCTTTGCGCTGATCGCAGTTCTCCCATTAGGCTAGTCCGCGCGCGGGGGACCGGTCGGTTCACCGAGAGGTTCCTGGATGAGCTAAACTGAGTCGGTGAGGAAGGCGATGATTCGCCTTGAGTCACCCCCCGAATGAATCCGGTTCTCGACATTGGCACAGTCTGTTGGCGCTGAGTTGTCGTCACTGCCCGACGGCGCACCCCTCCCAATAGGGTCCTCAAGTAAGGATGCACGACGGAGGCTGTTGTTCCTTCTCTACGTTTCGGCCAGACCGAGTCTCGAGGCGGTCAAGGAGGTCTACCGGGCGCAGGCCCGGACCTCTGACAATCGCTGTTGTTCACTTTCATGCACGCGCCATCGGGGCGGTGGCGCCGCAGTGCGCCTCCCGGTCTCATAGGAACGGCAACGGTACCAAGTACGGCGTGGGAGGTGCCCCCATACCGGCGCAGCCCGGGGTCCAGCCGATCACTCCACGGCCCCAACAGAGGTGCTAGGGTTCGTTACAGAAGCCTAGTAAGGTGGCACGATACCGCCGTGTCGCCCAATTGGAATGACCGAGGATGTTGCGGCACAGGTATTGCTTGATAGCGCATTAGAACACAAACAACGGGTCTGGCAGCCGGTTATCCACGACGATGTCAAGAACCGCTCTCAGCTACGACTTGCGTGGCGCTGAGAGCCGTTCATTGAATTCCCTTTATATAGGTTTTGGTTTTTCGACTCGATACAACCTAAAGAACGAAGCTCGATGAGCGCGAGAACGGGGGGAGTGGCCAACATGCGGAGAGCTTGTTGTAGATTAAGACGATTATGTCAACTATCAGGTAGAAACTCATGTCCGCCATTTCCACCGCAATTTGCAGCCCGTCGGGCCCGGACAATTTCCACGTCTCGGATCGCTCGCCCTCGTACGATTGCCGAGCGCTCGCTGAATCGTTAACAAGTCAATTAGCACACGTCTTCCAGAAACGCGACTCCGTGGGGTTGATGATATTGAATGTCGACGGCGAGGTGCTATGTTACAATGCGAGCGCGAGAGACATCATCCTGGCAGACCGAAACGTAGACAAGCATCTTGCGGATATACGCCGGCAAGTCCTGTCATCCGAGAGGACACGTTGGTCCGGAGACAGCGCCGGTAGCAGCTCGGCGAAAACGCCCATCGCGCAACTCCTGGTGTCCCAGGGTACCAGTTGGTACGGGCTCCGCGGTTTTCGGCTCGACGCGCCCTTAGACTCGGGATCATCGCTTATCGGCGTCGTCATTGAACAGATCAACCTACGCAGATTAGACATGCACCAGGCTCAGCGGTTGTATCATCTTTCGCCGCGGGAGCTCTCGGTAATCACCGCCCTGGCCGCCGGCAAGACCGACAAGGAAATCGCCATGACTCTGGACGTCAAGCCGGAAACGGTCCGATGGTATCTCAAGAGCGTTCGAAACAAGATGGGCGTATCCACGCGTACCGGGATCCTGCATAAGGTGTTCTTCATGTAAATAGAAGCGTGGCCTTCTACGCCAGCACCACCCGCGTGACCCGGACCCACCTTTGCGGTCGAGCTGCCCTAGCATCGCTCACATGAGCTCGCCCAGACATTATGACTTCCCCGAGCGAGGCTGACCCCCGGTGGAGCTCCTGGCCGACGCCGGCAAACTTCAGTGAGGCCAACGTGGCCACCTGTGCCGAAGCGGATATCGACCCCTTGATCGCCACCGGGCGTGAGTCGCATTACCTGCCTTGGCAAGAACGCTTCGGCGAACCGCCGCCGCTCTGTGAGCCGGCGGATGCGGTGGAACGCATGCGGCATCGGCTGAAGACCCGCGCCGGGCGCGCGTCGTATGGCAAGCGCAAGCAGACCGTGGAGCCGGTCTTCGGCATCATCAAGGCAGGGATGCGGTTCCGGCAATTTCTGCTGCGCGGGATCGAGGCCGTACGCGGAGAGTGGTCGTTGGGGACCATGGCGTGGAACGTCCGTCGGATGGCGGTGCTGAAGGGTTGAGAACCGCGTAGGGATCGATCTGATCGTCATCATTTCACCGTCCCTGTCATAGCTTTGTCAAGCCCCCCTTTTTCTCTTAATTACCTGGCTTTTCCCCATACCGATCTTGCACACTTGATCCTTTCGAAAAGCAAGTATGCTGGAAGGTATGGACAGGATGCATCGTTGGTGTGTTCCGGGTTCCGGGATCAGCCACCTGTGGGGTAAGCCAGACCTGTCATGGGATGTCCGTTACACGGCATCGGCTCAGCTTCATCGGGCATTCGGTCCACGGGTAGATCCGGGGAGTGCCTTGGGACTACGGGAGGGTATTCCGATTTGGATACCACGGGACGGGTTTGAAGGTCACTCCGCCGGAAACCGGTCAACACGGTAGCGCGCCTGTGATTAGGGTGGCATGGTAGGGTCCTCCGCATCGCGAGTGTCTTGTTTCCGAACCGGGATTACATGGATGTAATGCTTTGGGGAGGTACAGGAAGAACCTTCTCAGCCCACGGCGCAGAGCCTGCGGGCGTCAAAGGCCTGCCCTCGGGCGAGATGCCACAGGGCGCGGGAGAGTTTGCGCATCAAGGCCACCACGATCTTCAACTTGTCGCGACCCCCCTGGGCCTGTACCTTTTTCTCGTACCAGGTGCTGACAATCTCATTGTGGTTGATCAAACGCAGGGTCGCGAGATAGAGATCTCGTCGCGCCGGCCCCGAGCCCCGCTTGGTGATCTTGATCTGCCCCTTGTGCTGACCGCTGCTCCTCTCCTTGAGGTTCATCCTGTACCTCCCAAAGGCATTACATCCATGTAATCCCGGTTCAGCCCCCACAGGCATCGTGTACGCGCTTGGCGCTCATCTGATGCACCTCAATCCCCGCCTCACGCAGTTGCCTACGCAGCGTGTCCCCATACACCCCGGTGGACTCCATCACCGCCGTGAGCGACCCACAGGG
>JBQTJM010000273.1:0-17976 GCA_052387115.1 Gammaproteobacteria bacterium
CAGATGGATACCGAAACCGCGCCCACGGCTGTTTCCGTGGCGAGCCGCTACGAAGAATCGCATGGCATCGTTGGTGATCCTCCTGGTCGTGAGACGAGCGAATCGAGGCCAACATCAGTCCTGGATCTGCAACAATGGATACAAAAGTAAGCTAGAGGGGGGTGCGACAAATTGCCGCGCGACAAAATGTCGCATTCCCAACGTGGGCTTGTTCCGGTATGGTGATACAAGCAGAGCGCATACGCGTTCGGTCTGGCATAACTGGTCTGAGTCGCGGGGGAGGAGTCTCATGGCGTGGGACGATGAGGAGGACACGACCACGTACGTGGTCGTTATGAATCACGAAGAGCAGTATTCGATCTGGCCCGACTACAAGGAAATCCCCAAGGGATGGCGGGCCGTAGGTAAGACCGGAAAGAAAGACGAGTGTCTCGCCTACATCAAGGAGGTGTGGACGGACATGCGGCCGCTCAGCCTTCGCAAACAGATGGCAGAGGCGGAAGCAAGAGGAAACACAGAACGAGAAGTGGAAGCCCATTAAGCGAGAGGGGACTGGGAAATGTCAGCTCGTGTAGGTTGGGGTGAGGTACGAACCCCAACATTTGGCGGCGGTGGGTTTAACGTTGGGGTTCCTTCGTCACCCCAACCTACGACACTCGGTCAGGCGCGAACGAGTACGCAAGCGTTCGATCCTGCGTGCTCAGGCTCAAACCTCGTGAGCTTGTTGCGGCAGCGGGCGACACTCGCACCGGAGGCCTGCGCCTACGTCTTCCTCGCTGACGGCGAGTGCCAAGAACAGCGCCTCTGCTATGGGGAGCTCGACACCCTGGCGCGCGTCATCGCCGCACGTCTGCAGGGGCTCGACGGGACCGGTGAGCGCGCGCTGCTCCTCTATCCCCCAGGTCTCGATTACATCGCCGCGTTCTTCGGCTGCCTCTATGCTGGCGTAGTAGCGGTCCCTGCCTATCCGCCCTCCCGTCACCACCTGCATCGACTCAGGGCAATCGTTCACGATGCAGCGCCGGCCATGGTGCTTACCACCGCCGAATGGCGTGCAAAGTTGCTGGACAGCTACGAGGAGAGCTGGGGACGAGACGGGCTCGAGTGGCTGGCCACCGATACGCCTGTGGGAGATGGCACGGCCCCCTGGGTGCGTCCCGCCGTGGGGCCGGACAGCCTCGCCTTCCTGCAATACACCTCGGGCTCTACCGGCAACCCGAAGGGCGTGATGGTGAGCCATGGCAACCTCATGGCCAATCAGCGAGCCATCCAAGAGGCCTTCCGCCATACGGAAGAGACGATCGTCGTCGGTTGGCTGCCGCTCTATCACGACATGGGGCTCATCGGGAACCTCCTGCAGCCGCTCTATCTCGGCGCCACCGCCATCCTGATGCCGCCTCTGGCGTTTCTGGAGCAGCCGATCCGTTGGCTCCGAGCGATATCCAAGTACCGCGCGGCCACCTCCGGTGGGCCTAATTTCGCCTACGAGCTCTGCACTCGCAAAGTCGCGGCCGAGCAAAAGCGCGAGCTGGATCTAAGTTCCTGGACGCTGGCCTTCAACGGCTCCGAACCCGTGCGCGCCGCCACCATGGAGCGCTTCAGTGCCGCCTTTGCCGAGTGCGGCTTCCGCCGCCAGGCCTTCTTCCCCTGCTATGGGCTCGCGGAGGCCACGCTGTTCGTCACGGGCCGGAGGCTTGCGGTCAAATCAGATGTAGGGTGCGCTGCGCGCACCGGCCAAGGCGAAACCGATCCCCCTGGTGCAAATCACCCTGCGTCGTCCGTAAGCTGCGGCCGCACGTTTGCAGACCACGAAATCCGCATCGTCGATCCCAAGACGGGTGTCCCCCGTCCCGACGGCCGAGAGGGAGAGATCTGGATCGCTGGCCCCAGCGTCGCCCAAGGCTATTGGAACCGGCCGGAGGAATCGGAAGGAACCTTCCGTGCGAGGCTAGAGACCGGAGACTTGAGGCTTGAGGTGGAAGACCAGTCTCCGCTCTCCGGCCTGCGGCCTGAAACGTCGTTTCTCCGCACGGATGATCTGGGGATCCTCCATCGAGGGGATCTATTCGTCACGGGTCGCATCAAGGATCTGATCATCCTGCGCGGCCGCAACTATTATCCCCATGACCTCGAGCAAGCCTTAGAGGAAGGCGTAGCGGAGCTCAGACCCGGATGCAGCGCGGCGTTCTCCGTGGAACAGGCGGGTGAGGAGGCGCTGGTGGTCGTCGCCGAGCTCAGGCGCGATGCCTTACGGGAGCGAGACACGCAAGAAATACTGACTGCCGTGCGACAAGCGCTGGCCGAAGTCTGCGATGCACCTGTCGGCGAGCTGGCCCTGGTGCCGCCGGGCTCGGTCCCGAAGACCTCGAGCGGCAAGGTCCGGCGCCAGGCCTGCAAAGAGGCCTATCTCGCTGGCCAGTTAAAAATCCTGGCGCGCTCGAGCGACACCGGTGCACCGCTCCCCGCGCCGAACAGCTCTGAAGACAGCGCCGCTCATCTCTTGCGCGACGCGCTGCGTGCGTTGACTAAGGACCAACGCGCACCGCTCATCACCCGTTTCCTGCTCTCTAAGTTGGCGCAACTGCTGCGGGTGCCCGAGGCTAGCCTCGCCCCCGGGACCGCTATCCGCACCTTGGGCCTCGATTCCCTTCGCGCCGTCGAGCTCAAGCACGCCGTCGACGCATTGCTCGGCGCGGAGGCCCCGGTCTCTCTCTTTCTGGGTGACCGGACCCTCGCGGAGCTGGCGCAGGCTCTAGCCGAACTGAGGCTGGAGGTTGCAGACCGCGGGCCGGAGCCCCATGGGGACCAAACACTTCTCGCCTCCAGTCTCCAGCCTCCACTCTCCAGTCTCTCTCACCCCCAGCAGGCGATATGGACGGTGCACCAACTGGAGCCACGGAGCATCGCCTACAACCTGCACCTCGCCCTGCGCCTTCATGGCCATCTCGACCCGGCGGTATTGCACCGCGCTTTCGATCTCCTGCTGGAGCGGCATGACCAGCTCCGGACACGCTACCGCGCGGAGCGCGAGGCCGTGCAAAAGACGCCTATGTCGCAGGCCGATTGGCCGGCGTATTTCTCGGTGGTGGACGCGGCCGGCTGGTCCGAGTCGAGGCTCCAGGCGGATCTCACGCGGCGGGTGTGCGAGCCCTTCGACTTGGCCGGCGGGCCGGTGCTGCGCGTGACCTGTTACTGCCAGGAGGAGCGCCACCATATCCTCCTCTTTTGTGCCCATCATATCGCGGTGGATTTATGGTCGTGCCTGATCCTGTTGGGCGAGCTGAAGTCGATCGTTGCGGGCTTGATGTCGGGACAGGTACCGAGTGTCCCGGCACTCTCAGCGGGCTATCGGGATTTCGTGGCGTGGCAGCAGAGCTATCTGCAGAGTAGGGCCAGCGAGGGCGCATGGGACTATTGGCGTGCGCGGCTCTCGGGTACCCTGCCGATCTTGGCATTAGCCACCGATCTTCCCCGTCCGCCCGTGCCTGTGTATCGGGGCGCCTCCCACGCACTGCATCTGGATCGAGATCTCACAGAGAAGGTCAAGGAACTGGGCCGGCAGTGCGGCGCGACCCTCTTCATGACCCTGCTTACCGCCTACAAGGTGCTGTTGCACCGCTACACCCACCAGAATGACATCATCGTCGGTACGCCCGGCAACGGCCGTCCCCAAGCACGTTTCGCAAACCTTGTCGGCAACTTCGTCAATCCCATCGCCTTGCGCAGCTACCCCAAGCCGGAGCTTACCTTCACGACGTATCTGGAGCAGGTGCGGGATGCGGTACTCGGTGCCTTACCCCACGCGGATTATCCCTTTTCCATGTTGGTCGAACGCCTCCAGCCGGAGCGTGTCGCGGGCCGCTGGCCCATTTACCAGACCTGGCTGGTATTACAGCAGGGGCGGTCCGGTGTGGACGACGGATTGGCTCACCTGCTCCTCGGAGAGGAAAGCGACGGCCAAACCTGGGGTAACTGGACCATCACCCCACAACCCGTTCACGAGCACGTCGAGAACTTCGATCTCAGACTCATGGCGGCCGAGGATGAGAGAGGCCTCCTGCTCTCTTTCCGGTACCGCCGCGACCTGTTCGAGTCCCAGACCATCGCGCGTCTCGCCGGTCACTTCCAAGTCTTGCTCGAAGGCATCGTCGCTCGGCCCGAGTCGCACCTTTGTGAGCTGCCGCTCCTGACCGAAGCCGAACGAAGACAGCAGCTCATCGAATGGAATGCCACGGAGGCGGCCTATCCGAAGGACAGGTGCCTGCACGAGCTCTTTGAGGCGCAGGCGGGAAGGACGCCTGCGCGGGTGGCTGTCGCGTGCGAGGGCGAGCAGTTGACCTACGCCGAGCTCAACGCCCGCGCCAACCAGCTTGCGCATCACCTGCGGGGTCAAGGGGTGCGGCCAGAGATCGTGGTCGCTCTCTGTGTGGAGCGCTCGCTGGACATGATCATCGGCATCCTGGGGATCCTCAAGGCGGGGGCCGCCTATGTTCCGATCGGCCCGAGCGATCCGCAGGAGCGGATCGCCTATCTGCTCTCCGACTCCGAGGCCCCGGTGGTCCTCACGCACGAAGGGCTGCTGCACAGGCTCCCGCCACACCAAGCCAAGGTGGTTTGCCTGGATCGAGATCGCGAGATCATCGCTGAGGAGCCCCATGCCAACCTTCCGAACCCGGCCACACCGACCCATCTTGCCTACGTCATCTATACCTCGGGCTCGACCGGAAAACCCAAGGGGGTTGCCGTCACTCACGGTAACGCCGTCCATTCCACCTGGGCACGGTTTAGCGCCTATCAGCACCCAGTGGAGGGCTTTCTGTTGCTTTCTGCCTTTGCCTTCGACAGCTCGGTGGCCGGGATCTTCTGGACCTTGTGTCAGGGCGGGCGCTTATGTCTGCCGCCGGAGGGCGGCGAAAAGGAGCCCCGGACGCTGGATGAGCTGTTATCCGACGGGCAGGTCACCCATCTGCTGTGTCTGCCTTCGCTTTATGGCTTGTTGCTGGAGAGTGTCCCGCAGGCCCAGCTCCGCGGCCTCGAGGCCGTCATCGTCGCAGGTGAGGCATGCCCCCGCGCCCTAGTGACCCGCCACCACCTCCGGTTGCCGCACGCGCCCCTTTTCAACGAGTACGGGCCGACGGAGGCCACGGTCTGGAGCAGCGTTTATCGAGCTCAACCCGCAGACGGCGACAAACCAGTCCCGATCGGCAGGCCCATCGCGAATGTCCAGATATATCGGCTCGATGGGCATTTGAATCCGGTCCCGGCCGCGGTGGCCGGGGAGCTGTGCATCGGCGGGGCGGGCCTGGCGCGGGGGTATTTGCGCCGTCCCGAGCTGACCGCAGAACGCTTCATCCCGAATCCCTTCGGTGATCCCGGCAGCCGGCTCTATCGAACCGGGGACCTCGCGCGCTACCGTCCCGATGGCAACATCGAGTTCCTGGGACGCATCGACCACCAAGTGAAAGTCCGAGGCTTTCGCATCGAGCTCGGAGAGATCGAAGCGAAGCTGCGGCAGCACCCGCACGTCAAGGAAGCAGTGGTCCTGGCCCGCGAAGACCGCCCGGGTGATAGGCATCTGGTGGCTTATTTAGCCCCTCAGAGGGGACAGGAGGGCGGAGGTGAAAGCCCGCTAACCGCCGAGCATCTGCGGGATTTCCTGAAGGATACCCTGCCCGATTTCATGGTGCCCTCGGCCTTTCTGTTGCTGGAGGCCCTACCGTTCCTGCCCAACGGCAAAGTGGACCGCAAGGCACTGCCCGCACCCGAGACGGGCACATCGACGCGGGACGGAAAGGCGATGGAGCCTCGCCATGCGGTCGACCAGGCGCTCGTCGAGATCTGGACCGAGGTACTGGGCGCCAAATCGATCGGCATCCATGACAACTTCTTTGATCTCGGCGGGCACTCGCTTTCCGCGATCCAGGTCATGGTACGGCTCCAGGATAGGTTCAACGTCGAGCTGCCCGTCGCGAGCCTATTCGAGGCTCCCACCATTGCGGAGTTGGCGATGCTGGTGACGCAGCAGCAGGCCGACGGTCAGGGCAGCCAGGGGCTCGACTCCTTATTGGACGAGATCGAACAGCTCTCGGACGAGGAGGCACATCTCCTACTCGATGGGCCGCAAGCCTGAAGGATGCCTGTGAGCGCACAGCCCCTCTACCGTCTCGCCGATCACACCGCCGTCGAGCCCCTGATCGACAAGTGGGTGGCGTGGCCGCATACCTTTTCGCCGGTGCCCTACAGCCTGCATCTGCTGAACTATCAGAGGAAGGTACTGATCTCTTACCTGCAAAACCCGGCCATCCACGTCAAGTCGTGCCGCAACCCGAAGCTCCTCGGCGGCCCGTTCGTAGACATCCCGGAGGATCGGGCCGACGAGGTCAGGAAAATGCTCACGGCCATCGAGCAGAATCACCGTGATCTGATCGATCTGGCCACGGGACTGACGGAGTTTCAGAACATGCTCGCGCGAGAGGCGAAGGGGCAGAGCCTGGAGCCTTACTACGAACACCTGCCGAGGTCACTGCGAGGTTACGTGGAGCTCGTGTACGACTACCACAACCGTCCGTTGGTCCGATGCATCGAGAGCCTGTTGTACGAGAGCCCTCATTACAAGCGGGAGATCCAGTCGTTCCGTATATTCGCGCAGGAACGGGACGACTCCCGATCCTATTACATGAGCACGCCTCGGCTGGCTGGACCCGGCGATATCGAATGGATCATGCCCTTCGACGCCCCCGAAGTGGATGAGCTGTACGCGCTCGATGTTCGCCCTCAGCCGCTGGGCCATATACGTGAAGTCCTGGGAGTGACAAGGGATGATGGAGTACGGCTTCCGCCGCTCCTGTCAAGCGAGCCCCTAGCGCTTACGAAGCGCTGGGAAGGTGCCGGGATACGCCTGCGGTACTTCGGTCACGCCTGTGTCCTGCTCGAGTGGCGGGGCGTGTCGATCCTGACGGATCCGTTCATTCCCGTCCTACCCGAGCAAGGAGGCATCGAGAGGTTCTCCTTCGAGGATCTTCCCACGCGGATCGACTATGTCCTCATCACCCATGGGCATCACGACCACTTCGTCTTCGAATCCCTGCTGCGCTTGAGACACAGGATCGGGACGCTGGTCGTCCCGCGCGGCTCGGGGATCTTCTACGGCGATACGTCGTTGAAGCTGCTCGCCCGAAAACTCGGATTCAGGTACGTGCAGGAGGTGGATGCTTTGGATTCCATTCCCGTGCCCGGCGGCGAGATCATCGCCATCCCCTTCCTCGGGGAGCATTGCGATCTCCCCCATGCCAAGACGGCTTACGTGGTGCGTTCCGGGAATGAGCAGATCCTCTTCGCCGCCGACTCGTGCTGCCTCGATAAACAAATCTACGAGCACATAACGAACCTCTTGGGCCCGATACGGACCGTTTTCATCGGTATGGAGTGTATCGGTGCGCCACTGACATGGGTCTACGCCCCATTGCTGCCTATCAAGCCGGAGCACGGCCACGGCCAGTCGCGCCGATCGCACGCGGGTGATGCGGCCGCCGCGCTCGATCTTCTCCTGGCAGTGAAGGCGCAACGGGTATACATCTACGCCTTGGGACGTGAGCCCTGGCTCAAACATTTCCTGGCGCTGGACCCCACGGAGAACGACCCCTACATGCACGAGATCAGGAAGCTCCTGGAGGCCGTTCGTGTGCAGGGGTTCCTGGATGCACGGCTCCTGTTTGGAAGAAAGGATCTGTACCTGGAAGGAGCGGCGGCCACCAGGAAGCAGCTATGCCGAGGGGAGGCATGAGAATGCTCGACGTATCTGCACGCATCGCCAATCTTTCAGCCGAGAAACGCGCCCTCCTCGCGACCCGCCTGAAGGAAAGGGAAGAGCCGAGTCCCTTCGCCATCGTGCCACGACCAAAGGGCCAGCCGCTACCCTTGTCGTTTGCTCAGGAACGGCTGTGGTTCATGGTGCAGATGGATCCAGCCAGTCCCTCGTACAGCGAGATCGCCGCGTTTCATATGCAAGGGGTGCTTGATATCGATGCACTCCGGAGAAGCCTCAATGAAATCATGCGCCGCCATGAGTCCTTGCGTACCACGTTCATCGCTCGAGAGGGCCGGCCGACGCAAATCATAGCGTCTCCGTGCGACCTACTCTTCCCTACTATCGATTTAGGTCATGTGGCGCCGGCATCACGGCGAGAAGAAATCGAGCGGCTAGCTCGACGAGAGATCACCCGGCCTTTCAATCTTGCGGAAGGGCCGCTCATAAGGCTCAGCCTGCTGCGCCTAGCTGCAGAAGAGCACGTGCTGCTCATAGCAGCCCACCACATCGTGGCCGATGCGTGGTCCATCGAGGTGCTGGTTCGGGAGTTAGGCGCGATCTATCCGGCCTTCGGTAGGGGAAAACCGTCGCCTTTGCCCGAGCTTTCCATCCAGTACGCCGACTTCGCGCTGCGGCAGAGGGAAAGGTTACGGCGAGAGGCGCTGAGGGACCACTTGAGCTATTGGAAGGGACAACTCGAAGACGCCCCGCACCTGTTGCAACTGCCCTTGGATCGAGCGCGATCGGTGACACAGAGCTTGCCCGGGCAGATGGTTTCACTCCATCTGTCGCGAGAAGAAGCGAACGCGCTGCTGCGCTTGGGTAGATCGAGCAATGCGACCCTGTTCATGGTCCTGGCGGCGGCGTTCGCCGTGTTGCTCGGTCGCTACTCCGGGCAATACGACATGTGCATCGGATATCCGAGCGCGAACCGCCGAGGACGAGGTCTGGAAAGGCTCATCGGTTTTTTTGCCAACACGCTCGTTCTGCGTGCCGACCTATCGGGAGATCCCGGCTTCGCTGCCTTACTTGAGCAGGTGCGGCGTAGAGTCGTAGACGCCCAGGCTCACGAGGATCTGCCGTTCGAGCAATTGGTCGAGCATCTCAACCCGCCCAGGATACCAGGGTGCACGCCGGTATTCCAAGTCTGGTGCGTGGTCCAACACGCTGCGGCGGACGACATCCAACTGCCCGGGCTTACGGTGAGTCGATACGCCCTATCCAGTTCCACGGCGAAGTTTGACTTGAGCCTGATCGCCACGGAGACCAGGACCGGGCTCGACATCGCGTTTGAATACAACGCCGATCTATTCGACGCGTGCACGATGGAGCGCATGGCGGGGCATTTCCAGCGCCTCTTGGAAGGGATCGTTTCGGAGCCGAATGCGCGTCTGAGTGAATTGCCTTTGTTGACGCGTGCAGAGCGCCATCGGCTGCTCATCGAGTGGAATGTTACGGCAGCAGACTACCCGCAAGACAAGTGCCTTCACCGACTCTTCGAGGAACAAGTCGAGCGCGCGCCCGAGGCGGTGGCGGTGGTGTATGAAGATCGGCAGTTGACCTATGCCGAGCTCAACGCCAAGGCGAACCGGTTGGCTCATCACCTGCGTAACTCGGGTGTGGGGCCGGAGGTGCCGGTCGGGATCTGCCTGGAGCGCTCCTTGGAGATGGTGGTGGGGATCCTCGGCATCCTCAAGGCCGGGGGTGGCTATGTGCCTATCGATCCGAGCTACCCGAAGGAGCGCATCGCCCAGTTGCTGGAGGACGCAAGGCCCGAGGTGGTCTTGACGCAGGAAGCGCCGCGCGGGTTGCTGCCTGTGCAGGCAAAGCGGATCTACCTCGATACGCAATGGCAGGCGATTGCCGGGGAGAGCGCCGAGGATCCTATCAACCTCGCCTCCCCGCAGAACCTCGCCTACGTGATCTACACCTCGGGGTCCACGGGCAGGCCCAAAGGGGTGGCGGTCACCCATCGCAATGCGGTGCATTCCACCTCGGCGCGGCTACGGTATTACCGGGCACCGGCGAGTGGTTTTCTGCTGCTGTCGTCGATGGCCTTCGACAGCTCGGTGGCCGGGTTGTTCGGGACCCTGTGCCAGGGCGGGCGACTGGTGTTGCCCCCGGCCGTGCGCGACCCGAGGCGCCTTTCACATTTGATTCTGTCCCGCGAGATCTCCCACCTGCTGGCCGTGCCTTCCCTCTACGAGGCGATGTTGAAGCAGATCACGCCCGAGGAGGGGAGGAGCCTCAGAACCATAATAGTGGCCGGAGAGCCCTGTCGCAAGGGGCTGGTCGACTTGCAGCGCATGCGTTTGCCGCAGGCCGAGCTGTTCAATGAGTATGGGCCGACGGAGGCGACGGTGTGGAGCACCGTCTACCGGTGCGAGGCCGGATGCGGGGAGCGGATGCCGATCGGCCGTCCCATTGCCAATACCCGCCTGTATGTGCTGGACGAACGCCTGGAGCCCGTGCCGATCGGCGTGGCGGGGGAGCTCTACATCGGCGGCGCCGGGGTGGCCCGCGGTTATCGTAATCATGGAGCCCTGACCGCAGAGCGGTTTGTTCCCGATCGCTTCGGCACCGAGCCGGGAGGCCGCTTGTACAAGACCGGGGATCGGGTGCGCTACCTCGCGGACGGCGATCTGGAGTTCTTGGGGCGCGTCGATCACCAGGTCAAGATCCGCGGGTTCCGCATCGAGCCCGGCGATGTCGAGGCTACCCTGAGCCAGCATCCAGCGGTCAAGGAAGCGGTGATCCTCGCGCGGGAGGACAGTCCGGGGGACAAGCGTCTGGTGGCCTATGTTGTCGGGGATGAGCCGCCACCGGCGGTGGAGGAGTTGCGGCGGCATCTCAAAGAACGCGTGCCCGAGTACATGCTGCCCTCGGCGTTTGTGTTGTTGGAGGCGCTGCCTTTGACCCCCAATGGGAAGGTAGACCGTAACGGCTTGCCCGCCCCGGATGCCAGCAGTCAACTCGGGCATCAACACGTGGCCCCGCGTACGCAGACCGAAGAAATCTTGGCTGGGATCTGGATCGAAGTCTTGGGCGTGGAGCGGGTCGGCGTACACGACAACTTCTTCGAGCTCGGGGGACACTCGCTCCTGGCCACCCAAGTGGTCGCGCGGGTGATCGACGTGCTAGACGTGGAGCTGCCTTTGACGAGTCTTTTCGAGTCACCAACGATCTCGGAGCTGGCCGTGGTGGTCGATGAGATCAAAGCAACTGCGGTGCTACGCGGCGTCTCGCCGCTTGTCAGGGTATCGCGGGAAGGCGACGTGCCTTTGTCGTTCGCGCAGCAGCGCCTTTGGTTTCTTGCGCAACTGGATGGATCCGCCCCGACGTATCACGTGGCGGGTGCCGTCAGGTTTCACGGCACCTTAGAGCTAGAGGTGGTCGAGCGTTGCGTCAATGAAATTGTACGCCGGCATGAAGTGTTGCGCACCACCTTCGCCTCAACAGAAGGGCGAGCGATACAGGTTGTCGCGCCGGCGCTAAGGGTGTCGGTACCAATACTTGACCTGAGTCATCTACCGCGCGAACGACTCGAAGCCGGGATGTGCCGGTCTTTGGAAGAGGAGGCACAGCGGCCGTTTGATCTCGGCCACGGACCGTTGCTTCGACTAAATCTCTTTAAGCTTACCGCAGAAGATCATGTGCTATGCGTCGTAATGCACCACATCGTCTCGGACGGCTGGTCGATTGGCGTGCTGATCCGGGAGTTTGTGGCGCTTTATGAGGCTTTTAGTGCAGGTGGTCCCTCGCCCCTGCCCGAGCTCCCCATTCAGTATGCCGACTATGCCGTCTGGCAGCGGGAGTGGCTGCAAGGGGAGGTGCTGGAGCGGCAGTTGGCCTATTGGAAGGGGCAGCTTCAAGGGGCTCCCGCGGTGCTGGAGTTGCCCACCGATCGGCCGAGGCCGGCGGTGCAGAGCCACCAGGGGGCGACGCATCGCTTCACGGTGTCGCGGGCCATCACCGAGGAACTGAAGGCCCTGAGCCGCCGGGAAGACGTGACCTTATTCATGGTCCTGCTGGCGGTCTTCCAAGTCCTGCTCTCCCGCTACAGTGGGCAGCGGGATATCTGTGTCGGCACCCCCATCGCCAACCGTAACCGGGTAGAGATCGAGGGCCTGATAGGCTTTTTCGTCAACACACTGGTGTTGCGTACCGATCTCTCGGGCAATCCCCCGTTCACGGAGCTTCTGAGACGGGTGCGGGAGGTGTGCTTGGGCGCGCAGGCGCATCAGGATCTGCCCTTTGAGAAGTTGGTGGAGGAGCTGGCCCCGGTGCGGGACATGAGCCATAGCCCCCTCTTTCAGGTGATGTTTGCATTGCAGAACGCACCGGAGGCAGTGCTTGAAATACAGGGCCTGAAGATAGCTCCGGTTGACGTAGACATCCGTTCCGCGACGTTCGATCTGACCCTCGATATCACCGAGAGGCCAGACGGCCTCGATGCCTCTCTCATATGCAGTACGGACCTGTTTGATGAAGCCACCATCGCCCGCCTCGCCGGGCATTATGGCGTATTGCTCGAAAGCATAGTCGCCAAGCCCGACTCGCCTCTCAGCGATCTGGAGTTCCTGACCGAGCCCGAACGCCGCCAACTGTTGGTCGAGTGGAACGCCACCGAGGCGGAATATCCGAAGGACAAGTGCATTCACCAGCTCTTTGAGGCGCAGGTCGAGCGCACGCCGGAGGCGGTGGCGGTGGTGTATGAAGACCAAGCGCTCACCTATGCCGAGCTCAATGCCAAGGCCAATCAGCTCGCGCATTTTCTGCGGAACTTAGGCGTGGGTCCAGACGTGTTGGTGGGGATCTGTGTCGAGCGCTCGCTCGAGACGGTCATTGGGATCTTGGGCATCCTCAAGGCTGGGGGGGCGTATGTGCCTATTGATCCCAGCTATCCCAAAGAGCGCATCGCCTTCATGGTGGAGGATGCGCGGCCTGAGGTGATATTGACGCAGGCGTCATTGCGTGAGTTGCTGCCTGACCACGCGGAGGCGTTCTGTCTAGACAGCAAGTGGGAAGAGATTGCGCAGAGTAGTACCAACAATCCAATCGCTTCCGCCTTGCCAGATAACCGTGCTTACGTAATTTACACCTCCGGGTCGACGGGAAGAGCCAAAGGCGTTGATATACCTCACGGGGCGTTATGTAACGTTATGTGTTGGATGCAGTCTAGCTTCAGGTTGAGGCCGGAAGATCGAGTTGTTCAGAGAACGTCTCTATGTTTCGACGCTTCCGTCTGGGAGCTATTTGCTCCATTGATGATCGGAGCAGTATTAATTGCACCGTGCTCCGCGCGTGGTGACATAGATGCGTTGATGCAAGCAGTCAAAGACCATAGGGTAACAGTGCTCAAGATAGTACCGTCGTTGCTCGAAGCGCTGGTGATGAGTGAGGAACTTCCGCGTTGTAACTCCTTAAGACGCATTTTTTGCGGAGGGGAAATATTAATCGCTACGCTTGGAAAACAGGTATTAGATTGTGGTGATATCGCGTTAGTTAATTGCTATGGTCCAACTGAGACGACCATTGATGTTACGACTTGTGATGTGCGGAAGACGACAATCTCTTCTAGTGTACCGATTGGCCGCCCGATTGGAAACACGCAGATATACCTCTTGGACTGGCAGCTGAATCCGGTGCCGGTGGGTGTGCCCGGTGAGCTCTTCATCGGAGGTGCGGGGCTGGCGCGGGGTTACTTGAACCACCCGGAGCTGACGGCCGAGCGATTCATTCCCAATCCCTTCGGTGAGCGAGAGGGGGAGCGTCTATACAGGACAGGGGACCTGGCTCGTTACCGGTCGGATGCGAACATTGAGTACCTGGGGCGCATTGATCACCAGGTGAAGATCCGGGGGTATCGGATTGAGCTTGGGGAGGTGGAGGTGGGCTTGGTGCGGCACCCCGAGGTCAGGGAGGCGGTGGTCCTCGCGCGGGAGGACAGTCCGGGGGAGAAGCGCCTGGTGGGGTATGTGGTGAGCGATGCGTCGGTACCGACGGTGGAGGAACTGCGGGGGCACCTCAAAAAGCGGTTACCCGAGTCCATGGTGCCGGCAGCGTTTGTATTTCTGGACGCTCTGCCGCTCACCCCCAACGGCAAGGTGGATCGCAAAGCCTTGCCGGCTGCGGAGCGGGGTCATCAACTCTCCCCCAATATGTCGCTCCCCGTACTCCTACGGAAGAGATTTTGGCCAATATCTGGGCGGAGGTGTTAGGGCTAGAGCGGGTCGGTATTCATGACAACTTCTTTGAGCTCGGAGGGCATTCCCTTCTCGCGACGCAAGTCGTCTCGCGAGTGCGCCAAGCCTTCGATGTGGATCTGCCGCTGCGTACGCTGTTTGAGTCGCCCGTGATCGCTGAACTGGCTGTGAAGCTGGAGACTGCCAGAGCGGAGCGTAGAGGTGTCCTGGCCCTGCCACTGGTTGCGGTAGCTCGCGACAGGTTATCACCTTTGTCTTATGCCCAGCAGCGACTGTGGTTTTTAGATCAGCTCGAGCCTGGGTGTGTTACGTACAACATCCCAGGAGCAGTGCGGCTTGGAGGGAATCTAGATCGTATAGCTTTGGAGCGTGCCATTAATGAGATAGTGAGACGGCACGAGGTGTTGCGCACGACGTTCTCCATACAGGATGGGCAGCCAGTGCAAGTGATCGGACCGGATCTTCAGCTTGAGATCCCTGTGGTCGACTTGACTGGATTGTCGCAGGCAGATAGAGAAAAGGAGATACAGAGACGCGTCGCGAAAGAGGCCAAGAGGCCGTTTAACTTGGCAGTATGGCCATTGGGGAGAGTAACTCTCTTGGACATGGGGCTATCACCATTGACCGGAGAGCATGAGTGCGTTCTCTTGTTTGTACTGCACCATATCATTTCCGAGCGCTGGTCCGCAAACATCCTAGTGTCGGAATTCACAACCTTGTACAAAGCTTTTGCGCAGGGTAAGGCATCACCCTTGCTAGAGCTGCCGATTCAATACGCCGACTACGCAGTATGGCAGCGGCAGTGGCTGCAGGGGGAGGTGCTGGAGCGGCAGCTCGCTTACTGGAAGGCGCAGCTTGAAGGGATGCCGGCGGTGCTGGAGCTGCCGACCGACCGGCCGAGGCCTGTGGTGCAGCGCCATCAAGGGGCGACTTACTGCTTCACAGTGTCTCATTCACTCACCGAGCAGCTCAAGGCCCTAAGCCGGCGGGAAGGCGCAACGCTGTTCATGGTGTTGCTTGCGGCCTTCAAAGTCTTGCTATCCCGCTACAGCGGGCAGCGGGATATGTGCGTCGGGGCGCCTATTGCCAACCGCACGCGGGTGGAGCTGGAAGGGTTGATCGGGTTTTTTGTCAATACTTTGGTGTTGCGCACGGATCTCTCGGGCAACCCGCCCTTCACGAAGCTTTTAAGGCGGGTGCAGAACGTGTGCTTGGGGGCGCAGGAGCACCAAGACCTACCTTTCGAGAAGCTGGTCGAGGAGCTGCAGCCAGTGCGGGACATGAGCCATAGCCCGCTCTTTCAGGTGATGGTGGGACTAAATAATACTCCCACGCGTGAGCTGGAAGTTGCGGGCCTGCATGTCAGCACTATGGCAGTGCACACTGGTACAACCAAATTTGATTTATCGCTAGACCTATCTGAAGGTTGCGAGGGATTAGGTGTCATTATGGAATACAACACTGAAATCTTTGATAGCGTTCGCATAGAACGGATGGCCGGCCACTTTCAGATGGTGCTATGCAGCATAGCCTCTAAGCCTGACTCTTTAGTCGGTGATCTACAGTTCCTGACCGAGCCGGAGCGTCGTCAACTGTTCGTCGAGTGGAGCGCCGTCGAGGTGGAGTATCCCAAGGACAAGTGCATTCATGAGATTTTTGAGGAACAGGCTGATCGCACGCCCGAGGCAGTGGCGGTGGTGCATGAGGATCGACAGCTCACCTATGCCGAGCTCAATGTCCGCGCCAACCAGCTATCGCATCATCTGCGGGCCCAAGGGGTGGGCCCGGACGTGTTGGTGGGGATCTGCATGGAGCGCTCCTTGGAGATGGTCATTGGAGTCTTGAGCATCCTCAAGGCTGGGGGGGCGTATGTGCCTATTGATCCCAGCTATCCCAAAGAGCGCATCGCATTAATGGTGGAGGATGCGCGGCCTGAGGTGATTTTGACGCAGGTGGCGTTGCGTGAGTTGTTGCCTCGGCACGCGCGCGCGCTCTGTTTGGATACCGAATGGGAACAGATTGCGGAGAGAAACCAGAAGAATCTCGGTAATGTTACTGACCCTCACCACCTTGCCTATGTCATCTATACCTCGGGCTCTACCGGAAGACCCAAAGGGGTGGCGGTTACCCATCACAACGTCCGGCGGCTGTTTGCGGCCACCGAGTCTGAATACGTTTTTAGCGCTGCGGATGTCTGGACGCTGTTTCACTCTTACGCCTTCGACTTTTCGGTATGGGAGCTGTGGGGCGCATTATTGTACGGAGGGCGATTGGTGGTGGTGCCCTATTGGGTAAGCCGGTCCCCGGAAGCACTGCATCAACTGCTCAGGGAGCACGGCGTTACGGTACTCAACCAGACCCCTTCGAGTTTCTACCAGTTGGACAGCGTGGACGCCCGGGCACAGGGAGATGAGCGTTTAGCTTTGCGTTTGATCATGTTCGGCGGCGAAGCCTTGGAGCCGAGGCGTTTACGAGGGTGGTTTGAGCGGCATGGCGATGAATGGCCACGGCTTGTCAACATGTACGGGATCACGGAGACCACGGTGCACGTGACATGGGCGCCGCTTGGACGAGCTGACTCAGAGGGGGTGGCCAGCACCATTGGACGTCCTCTGCCCGATTTGGAGGCCTTCATCTTGGATGTTTATGGCAATCCCCTGCCTGTTGGTATTCCGGGTGAGCTCTACATCGGGGGTGCGGGGCTGGCGCGGGGTTATGTGAACCGTCCGGAGCTGACGGCCGAGCGATTCATTCCCAACCCCTTCGGTGAGCGAGAGGGGGAGCGTCTGTACACAACAGGGGACCTGGCTCGTTACCGGTCGGATGGGAACATTGAGTACCTGGGGCGCATTGATCACCAGGTGAAGATCCGAGGGTTTCGGATTGAGCTCGGGGAGGTGGAGGCGGCCTTGGTTCGCCACCCCGAGGTCAGGGAGGCGGCGGTCCTCGCGCGGGAGGACAGTCCGGCGGAGAAGCGGTTGGTGGCCTATGTGGTGGGCGATCCACCGGTACCTACGGTGGAGGAGTTGCGGGGGCACCTCAAAGAGCGGTTGCCCGAGTACATGGTGCCTTCAGTGTTTGTATTCCTGGACGCCCTGCCGCTCACCCCCAATGGCAAGGTGGACCGCAAAGCCTTGCCGGCACCGGATGTGAGTGAGCAACTTGCACATCAACATGTCGCTCCCCGTACTCCTCCGGAAGAGATTCTGGCCAATATCTGGGCCGAGGTGTTGGGGGTAGATCGTATCGGTATTCATGACAACTTCTTTGAGCTCGGGGGACATTCCCTATTAGCGACACAGGTTGTATCACGAGTGCGCCAGGCCTTCGACGTGGATCTGCTGCTACGCGACTTATTCAACGCGCCTACGGTAGCTGCGTTGGCTCAAGTCCTCGAGAAGTGCGTCCTAGCAGAAATCGCAACCCTTGACGAATCGGAGGCTGAACGTGTCCTGAAGATGGGTGATCTACAGCCGGGTGTCAAACAAGACCATCAACCAAGTCTTGTGTGAACATCGTGAAATCGAGTGAATAAATAAAGAGAAACAGCCATGATTAGAAGACAAACAGTAACTCTCGTTGTAACCCTGCTGCTCGTTGCGCTATGCGTAACTTTCTCAACTTTCTCATTGGTTGCGGTAGCGGCTGATGACCCTGACCCTGAGGCTACCGACGCTCGTAACCCAACACAGAAGAAAGAACAGGCACAGAAGAATGATCGAGCAACTGGTGAGGAAGTGACGACTCTGCCGGAGATGACCGTCACCGGCGAAGGGTGGGAAGAGACCAGCTACACCGTCCCCAACGCCACCACCGCTACCAAAACCGACACGCCCATCATGGAGACGCCGTTCTCGGTGCAGGTGGTGCCGCAGCAGGTGTTGCAGGACCAACAGGTCTTCCGGCTGGAGAAGGCGTTGCAGAACGTCAGTGGTGTGATCCAATTTCCTGCGAATCAGAACA
>JBQTJM010000274.1:0-31834 GCA_052387115.1 Gammaproteobacteria bacterium
CATCACCCAGGTGCGCCGGGCCTTTCCGTATTGCTGTTCGATTCTCTTCAGAAAGTCACCCAAGGTGGTCTTGTCCAAGGTATTCCCGGGCATGACCTCATAGGCGAGCGGAAAACCTTCCGGGGTCACGACCAAGGCAATCACCACCTGCACGCAATCCGGACGTTTGTCGCGGCTGTAACCGAATTTCCGCAGACCTCCTTCCGGTGGCTCCGATTCGAAATAGGTGCTGGTCAGATCGTAGAGGAGCACCTCGAACCCCACATGGAACAGCACCTGCCAGCGTTGCCGGAGATACGTGAAGAGATCCCGCTTATGGGGCAACAGCTTGTCTAAACACCGATAGAGCTTGTCGATCTGCACGAGACCAAAATCCTCGCCCAAGAGATCGGCCATCGCGCTTTGTTCATACCATTGCCGGTGCAACCGCCACTCGCTACCCGGATCGATCAAGCGGTAACAGACCAAAGTCTTGAACACATTCAGCCAACGGGTCCCCTGTCGACTGACCGGCAGTCTATCGGACCAAAGCTCATCCAACCTCAGCTGATCCCAAAGGAGACAGGCCAACCAGCAGGCACCCCATTGCCGGGGACGATGTAATTGCAGCTCGCTGAGCTTGATCCTCACAATGTCACAGTCCAAGGCAGGTGCCACACGATCTTCGGGGAAGATGGCAATCTGCTTGGGCCGGACCTCACCTTCCAGCACTACTTCTATCGTCTTACACCAGCTCGCTCTTTGACCGTCATTGATCTCGCCCAGGTACAGCACCTGCCTTTGAACCACCCGCCCACCCTGGGTGCGTCGATTCTCCACGATACTCCAGTAGCGATGCTCCTTGCCGTCCTTAAGGCGGGTCTTGGCGCGCAGAAACATGCCGTGAGTTTCGCAGAAACTCGAGCCCAGTCAAGTACCAAGGTCGGCACTACACGCGCTTTTCCGGGCAATCCAATTAAGGCAATACGGATAATCAGTGAGTTAACGATGCAAAATATCTTATCTCTGTGAAAATCGAGGTCGAGTTGCGGAAGTCGGGCTAAACACACTAGGAATTCGGTATGCGCCACTCGTGTCGGAAATTATAAGCGCACAGTTGAGAGTCTCTTACGCGCTTTCCATAGCTCGGATTTCAACACCATGCGGAAGCAGCAAGTGCCGATCGTGACGGCCTTGTTTGAAGTGAACGAGCTTATTGAGATCTACAAGAATCTTGCTGGAACATTCGACGATGCTCTCGTGAAGCACGTAAAGGCCTATATTGGCGGCCCGACGAGCTATATCGATGAGGACGTCGTCCTCCAATGCGGCCCGGAACATCGCTTTCGAGCTTCTTCTGATGGCCAAGCTTACGAGCGCTCATAGGTTATGTAGTTAAGGATTCGCGAAAATCGGCTCCAGACCGAATTGCAACCGCCCACGTTGTCGATCCCGTTTAGGGTGTGCGCGTCGTGCGTTCCCGGCGAGGTAGTCGATGGCGCGTGCGAAGGTGTCAAGAAAGCGATTCTCGATCTCTGAGATCAGTGCGCGCAGGATGTCGTGTAGGAAATGCACGGCGCACATCGCTACTTTGCGGGTGGAGGTCTCGACACCGGCGACGACCTGGGCCGTGTGGGCGAGGAAGCGCTTCAGCGCAGCGGCGCCGATGGCCGCCCAGATGAGCCCTTCGACGATGGCGGGGTTCTGGGTATCGAAGGCATGCAGGTTCGTCCTGTACCTCCCAAAAGCATTACGTCCATGTAATCCCGGTTCGCATAGGACTTCCCTTCCTTGAACAAGAGCTCCACCTGCCAGCGCAGGCGATAGGCCTTGGCCACTTCATAGACGGAGTAGCGCTCGGGCGGGAGGTTGGTGGCCAAGTATTGAAACTCCTGGGTCGAGGAATTCCACGTGACGATGAGGCGGCATTCGAGGGACTGACCCTGGACCTTCCAGCGCACGCGCAGATCCACCGCCCCCCGCTTCGCGATGCGGAGCGTCTTGAGCGGTTTGCCACAGAACCTCGGTATCCGTTGGCCTTGCGCACGAAGGCCTCCAGCACCTTGGGATTCAAGCCTTTCTGGGCACGGATGACAAAGCTCGCCCCCGCCTTCGTCAGTTCCAAGAGGTAGTCCCGGTCGAAGTAACCCGCGGTCGGCCATAAGCAGACAGCCCCCGAGACTCGAGGCCTTTGGCAGCGCGGCCCGCTCGCTCGCGGTGTCGGCGGTCAAGGTCACCTTGGAAAGCGATTCGTCCAAGAGGTCCAAGGTCGCATGCAGTTCGACCGCCGCGGGCTTCACCTTCTTGAACCGTCCTGGAAAGACCTCTTTCAGGGCGTCCTTGATCGCGAAGGAACTGCCATCCTGGATGACGATGCGGCGAAACTCCGAGAAGGTGCCTCCCGGCGCCACGCCGAGCACGCGGATCACCAGCGTCTCCAAAAGCCCACGCGCCGTCTCGCGCATGAACCGGGATTACATGGACGTAATGCTTTTCGGAGGTACAGGATGAACCCGGCAAACTCGCGTTTGGCCAGTTGGTCGTAGAAGGGCTTGTAGTCCATGGTATAGCCAAAGAGTGCATTGAACCCCCGTTGCAGATCGGCCAAGCTTTCCACCCGCGTGCCCGCAAACAGGGCCATCAGCGTCATCACCATTCGATAGGGGGTGAGCTGCCGCACCCGATGACAGTAGCGGGTCGCCTTGCCGAGCTCATTGAGCACGCCTTCCGAGAGGGCCTTCTTGAACTTTGCCGCGAACGTACTGATTTTCTCTCGCTCCATCCTCCCCTCCCGATCACCTTGATTTGCCTATCAAAGTTGATCAGATCGGGTGGAGCCATAAAAGTTCCCCGAGTTAGTTGTCTTTATAGGTCATATAGTTATAAGATCCTACCTATGTACGAGCGCTAACATACCTATGGACTTCCGGAGTAAGACTGACGTAGCTGTCCACTTCGATAACCGACGTCTTTTGTTCGAGTGCAAGCGCCCTCAGTCCCGTTGGTTCTCTTGAGAACAACGTCAAGATAGCATTGCGTCAGTTTAAGGGGAAAGTATCGGGCATCTCAGCGGCTGCGCCACCGAGGGATCATTTCGATTGACATCACAAAGCTCGTGAATCCCGAGTTCGTCGGATCTCGGCCGTTGCTCCGGCCGACTGATCCCGGTCCGGTACGCGGGAGCGACAAGCTGTCCCGCGATCGCTTGACGGCGCGGGAAATAGTGACCACACTAGGCGCCACGATTCATTGAAAGTGGTCACCGATGCAAGTCTCAGTTCGTGAGTTCAAGACGCACCTGTCCCGATATTTGACGCAAGCCCGCGCTGGCCAAGCTATCGAGATCACCTGGCACCGCAAGGTCGTAGCCCGGGTGATCGGCGTTCCAGCGCCAGCGAGTGGCGGGCTGGCGAGCCTCTTGGCGACGGGGGCCGGGCAATGGGGTGGCGGCAAGCCGGCCGGGGCCGAGGTGCATCTCTCCGATGCCGGCCGACCGGTCAGCGCGCTGGTAATGGAGGATCGAGGGTGATCCTATTCTGCGATACGTCCGCCCTGGTAAATAAAGCTGTACGTAGTCGAGGCGGAGAGCGTAGCGGACAAGGAGCTGGTGGCGGCGTCCGAGGTGGTAGCGGTTTGCCGGATCGCCTGGGCCGAGGCGTATGCCGCGTTCTCGCGCCGCGCGCGGGCAGCCCCCGCGGATGCGGCTGCTATCAAGCCAGGTAGGTAGGGTGGGCACCGCCCACCGATTACGGCCTTGTTCGGCACACTTTTTAAATGAGGATTAAAACATGAGACAAATAATTGGATGGAGGGTTCTGATCCCTATGGGCGTACTGCTAGTATCGCCACCAATTTTTGCTCAGATGCAAGTAGTGATCGGCGCCCCCGCGCTGACAGTTACTGACAATGGGCCGGGCGATGGAAACCCCGCTGCAAACACTATTAACTTCGTTCTGGCACCTGCAGGTTCCGGTTGGATAGCGTCAGGAAACTTAATACAGGTCGTTGGCGGCGGAGCTGCCTCATTAACACTAACTGATTTTACAATCGTTAGGGTTCCCGGTGGGGCAGTTGGCGGTATTCTAGTCCCTTGCGCAGTACAAACGGCTATTTTTCCTGTTATTGGCCCTCCATCGATCGGGAGTGCATCACTTGCCGGTACCTTCGTTGATGCAGCAGTTGCAGGAAACGTAGCTATTGATATGTTTGCAAATGCTGCCGGTCAACCCATTGGGCCACTGATTGGGCCATTTACGTCACCTCCAGCGGCATTCGCAGGAGCTAATGGACCCGTTGCCCTCGCGCGGCCAGTAAACATGCTCGATATGCTTTTGTCATTTACCTTAACGGATGTCGGGGACTTGATAAACTTGCCGATGAGCGCCGAAGTAAAGGTTTCGAAACGCCAAAAGCCGACCCCCTCCGAGTGGGGCCTTATCGTCTTTGGCGTGCTGCTTTTGGCCTCGCTGGTCTGGTTCATCTGGCGGAAGAGAAAATTCTCTCTACCCCAGCCGAACTAGCCTAGTAGTCAGTCATGTTGAAACGCGCGGATACAAGTGAGCAAGTTTTCGCCGGGCGTCCAAAGAGAAAGGAAGGATAGCCAGGTAGGGTGGGCACCGCCCACCGATTACGGCCTTGTTCGGCACACAAGGTAAGGTGGGCGATGTCCACCCTACTCGGTGCTTCGATGCGCGCCTCAACAAGGCCTCTCGCGTCTTGGGAATGGAGGCGCGCTTCGGCTTGTGATCGGGTTCCAAGCGCCCGGGCACCCTCGGCCTTCGAGCGGGATCACTGGATGACCGGCACGCTCCTGGCCAGAACCTTGGCCACCGCCCCTCCGAGGCCATCCGACAGGCGCTCGAGCAACGGCTCCTGATGGGTGAAATCGACGATATCCTCGGCCCCGATCACCTCACGCGCCACATGACTGCTGCTCCCCAGGGCATCCACGAGCCCGAGCGCTACCCCCTCTTCACCGGTCCAGACGAGCCCGCTGTAGAGGCTCGGGTCGTCCTTCAGGCGCTCACCCCTGCCCTTCTTGACGACCTCGACGAACTGACGGTGCACCTGGCTCAATACTCCCTTGAGGTGGTCCACATCCTCGGGCTTAGCGGGCGAGAACGGGTCCAGGAAGGCCTTGTGCTCACCGGCCGTCCACAGCCGCCGCTCGATGCCGAGCCTATCGAGCGTCCCGACGAAGCCGAAGCTGCGCATGGCCACGCCGATCGACCCGACCAGGCTGGCCTTGTCGGCGAAGATCCGGTTGGCCGCGACGGCGATGTAGTAACCGCCCGAGGCGCACACGTCCGTGATCACGGCGTAGACAGGGATGTCCGGGTACTTCACCCGCAGGCGATAGACCTCGTCGTTGACGTAGCCGGCATGGACGGCGCTGCCCCCGGGGCTATTGATACGCAGGATCACGCCCTTGGTCTCTGCGTCCTCGAAGGCCCGGCGCAGGCCCGTGACCACATTGTCCGCGCTGGCCTCGGGGTCCGATCCGACGACCCCTTCGATGTCGATCAGGGCCGTATGCCCCGCTCCCGACAGCGATGTGGGCAACAGACCGTTCGACAGAGAGAGGACCAGCAGGATCGCGAGATAGACGGCGAGCAGCGACTTGAAGAAGATCCCCCAGCGACGCGCCCGGCGCTGCTCCGTCACCGTGGCGGAGAGCAGATCGGAGACGAGCTTGCGCTCGAAACCCTGCTCGGGGATCGGTTCCGGTCTCGAAGCGGATGGGTCATCCATCTGTGGTACTCCTCTTTAGATTTAATGACGGTCGGCCGCACGCAACGCCTGGAGGACCCCGCGGAGGGCCGCGGGCATTTCCGTCACGATCGAGATGCGCGCCCCCGACATGGGTGAAACCAATGAGATGCGGTGCGAGTGCAAGAACAGATCCCGCAGCCCCAGGTCACGCATCACCCGGTTGAATCCCTTGTCTCCATACTTGGCATCGCCTGCTACCGGGTGATCGATCTCCCTGGCGTGAACCCGGATCTGATGAGTGCGGCCGGTGATCAGACGCGCCTCCATGAGACTGGCGCTCCGGAACAGCTCGCGCGGGGCGAACACGGTACGCGCGGGCTTTCCGTCCGTCGCGACACCGACCATGCGCTCGCCGGACCGCAGCACATCCCGACGCAGGCCGAGGTCCACGACCTCCGCCCCACCCCGCCAGCGGCCCCGAAGGAGGGTGAGATAGGTCTTGTCGATCCGGCCCGCGCGCATCATCCCGTGGAGCGCGCGCAGCGCCTCGGGGCGCCGCGCCACCAAGAGGCAGCCCGACGTGCCACGGTCGAGCCGATGCACCAGCTCCAGATAGGGCTCCTCCGGGCGCATCGCCCGGAGCGCCTCGATGAGCCCCAAAATCACCCCGGTGCCGGAATGAACGGCCACACCCGCGGGTTTGGCTAGCGCGAGGAGATCCGGGTCTTCGTAGACCACGGCGTCGCGCAGCGCGGTCTTCAGCCACTCCGGGATGTTACGCCGCCGGTTCGGAGGAGCCTCGGTATGGACCGGGGGGATGCGCAGCCGGTCACCGGGACATATTCGATAGGCGGGCCTGACCCGATCGCCATTAACGCGCGCCTCACCGCTGCGCAACATGCGGTAGATACGGCTCTTCGGGACCCCCTTGAGGACCCACGTCAGAAAATTGTCGATGCGCCGGCCGGCGTGCTCTGGCGCGACCTCCATCTGGCGCGCCAGCCGGGTTGCCGGCACTGTCGCTTCCGGCGGGGTCACCATCGCTGTCGATTGCTGCATGCCAATATCGTTGCTATAGTACCTTAAGCTGGCATAATTCGGACTTGCCCCCCCGCGGGGGCGAGCGGGGCGCGCCGCAAGCGGCCGGGGCCCAGCCGGTCGGAAGCACGCCCGCGGCTGGATCGTGGTCGAGCGAACGTCGATGCTCCCGGGTATCGAGTCTCGGTTGGCGGTCCCGGAAGCCAGCGCCCGAGATATCGATCGAAGGGAGCGTGCAGTCCGGCTTCGGCGTAACGAACCGAAGCAGCCACTAGCCCACGTCCCGAGGGGATCGCGCAGAGCGCTTGTTTCGTCTTGCATACGCCTGGGTCACCTGCCGGTGCGGCGGCGTGACGAGGGGATCCGGCCCGGCGGTCGGTCCGTTCAAAACCTTGAGCGAGGGGTGGTCCTCTTTAGAGCCGAACCGATCCCTTATGACCAGTCTAAAAACCTGTGCGGGCGCTGTCCGCGCTGTGAGCGTGCGCGCCCGATCCGACTTCGGGCTATTGCCGTGATGAACCGGGCCGTGATAAACCGGCCTGAGAGCCTTGGGGCCTGGATCGACGTCGGCATCGAACGCCCCCCGGGCGCCGTCCATCGCCACGACATGCGCCTATTAGGATACCAACAACATGAAAAGAATGTTGATCAACGCAACTCACCCCGAGGAGTTGCGGGTGGCCCTCGTGGAGGGGCAACGCCTGTATGACCTCGACATCGAGGCGGTAGGACGAGAACAGCGCCGATCCAATATCTACAAGGCCCGCGTGGTCCGGATCGAACCGAGCCTGGAGGCCGCGTTCGTCGACTACGGTAGCGACCGGCACGGCTTCCTGCCGCTCAAGGAGGTGGCGCGCGGACTGTTCTTGGAGCCGCCGCGCCCGGCCTCGCGGCTCAACATCAAGGAGGTGTTGCGGGAAGGCCAGGATCTGGTCGTGCAGGTCGAGAAGGACGAGCGCGGCACCAAGGGCGCCATGCTTACGACCTTCGTCAGCCTGCCCGGCCGTTATCTCGTGCTCATGCCCAACAACCCGCGCGCCGGGGGCGTGTCCCGCCAGATCGAGGGGGACGAGCGCGAAGAGGCCCGTGAGGCCCTGAGCAGCCTCGACATCCCCGAGGGCATGGGCCTCATCCTACGCACCGCGGGCACCGGGAAGGGCCCCGAGGAGCTCAAGTGGGACCTCGAATACCTGCTGCGCCTGTGGCGCGCCATCGACGAGGCGGCCCAATCGCGGACGGCGCCTTTCCTCATCTACAAAGACCAGGACGTCATCATCCGCGCCATCCGAGACTACTTGCGCAACGACATCGGGGAGATCCTGATCGACGACCCGGCCCTCCATGAGAAGGCGCGCGAGTTCATCCAGCAGGTCACCCCCCAAAACCTCCGCAAGCTCAAGCTCTACGAGGATAGCGTCCCGCTCTTCAGCCGTTACCAGATCGAGAGCCAGATAGAGTCCGCCTTCGGCCGCGAGGTCGCGCTGCCCTCGGGAGGTGGACTCGTGATCGAGCCCACCGAGGCACTCATCACCATCGACATCAACTCGGCACGCGCCACGCGCGGTGCCGACATCGAAGAGACCGCGTTCAACACCAACCTGGAGGCCGCCGACGAGTTCGCGAGGCAGTTGCGACTGCGGGACCTCGGGGGTCTCATCGTCATCGACTTCATCGATATGTCCAGTCAGAAGAACCAGCGGGAGGTCGAGAACCGGCTCCGGGAGGCCCTCAAGATGGATCGCGCGCGGGTCCAGATCGGCCGCATCTCGCGCTTCGGGCTCTTGGAGATGTCGCGCCAACGCCTGCGCCCGTCGCTGACCGAGTACAGCCACATCGTGTGCCCGCGCTGCGATGGGCAGGGCACCATCCGCGGGGTCGAGTCCCTGGCGCTGTCGGTGTTGCGGATCATCGAAGAACAGGCCATGAAGGACTCCACCGCTCAGGTGGTCGTGCAGTTGCCGGTCGAGGCGGCCGCCTTCCTGCTCAACGAGAAGCGCCAGGAGGTCGGCGGCATCGAGTCCCGCCACGATGTCCGGGTACTAGTGCTACCCAACCCCAACCTCGAAACCCCGCAATACGATCTCCAGCGGATCCGGCACCAGGATCTCGTCCTGGCAGGTCCGCGCGAGGCCAGTTACCAACTCATCAGCCGGACCCCGGCCGCCGAGATCGAGGTCGGGACCCGCGACAAGCGCCCCACCGAGGGGCCGGCGGTTAAGGACATCTTGCGCGATAGCCCTGCGCCCCAGCCACCGCCCCCACCACTGCCGCTGTCCTTCGAATCCAAGCCCGTCGGTCACGGCAACTTCATTCGCCGCATCTTTTCCAGCCTGTTCGGGGAGGATCGCTCGGAGCCGGGCGGCGACCCGGAGCCTCAAGCCACCGAGTCCGCACCCGTGAGCCCAATCTTGCCCGATCCACCGTCCCCGACACTCGAGCGCGGCGAGCAAGGGCCGCATCATCGGCGCGGCCGCCCCACGACGCGGGGCGGCGGCCCGCGCCGCGGGCGTCCTCGCACATCCCAGCGGGCGTCCGAGGTCGTAGAAGGCGATGCCGGCGCGCCGCCGCCATCCGCTCATGACGAAGAAACGGCCACGGAAATAACGACCGCTGCACCTCCTCCGGAAGAACCGGGACAGGCCCCGGCGGCCCCGGAGCGAGACCGCTCGCGGCCCTCGCGCCGCGGTGGACGGGGCGGTCGCCGGCGCGGTCGTCGTGGCGGGGCCAGGGCGCATGTCGAGACCCGTGATCCCAGCCAGCCGCCGGGGACCTCCGAGACCGGATCGGAAAGCGATCCCGGTGAGTCTTATGCGGCAGAAGTCGCCGAATCCGGCGACCGTAGCCGCGGCGAGCCCGGCGAGGCGCCCCGGCGAGTGCCGGGAGACGCCTGGGCGCCCCCCGCCCCTGTCGCACCACCAAGCCCCGACGAGCGCCCGACGGAGTCGCCGAGGTCCCAGGGGTGATCGCGCGAGCCTCGGTGCCACGGGTGTGGCCGTAGGGTCACGCCTGCCTGCTGAGTTTGGATCGGAACACGGCGAAGTAGGGCGTCTCTAGGCCGAGGCTCAAGGCCATGCCCTCCATCAGCCGGTGTCCGAGAGCGGTCATGGCCGCCATGTAATCGAGCACGGTCTCGCGGAAGAGCGGGATCCGGGGAGGAAAGAGATTGCGGCCGTGCATCGGCGTGCGGGCGGCCCTGACGAGTGCGTGATCCACGCCGAGCTCCGCGCCGAAATAGAGGCCTTCCTTGAGATCGGGCGTGCCCGAGGTCAGCTCACCGCCGACGGGGAAATACCCGCGCCACGCCCGACCGCCCAAGCCCATGCGGATCTCGAGCTTCCTCTCGAGGGCCTGGGCGAAGAACTGACGGCTCACGTGCTCCAGCCGCTGCTGCAGGCCCTCGCCCACCCCATGACCGAGGATGTAGAAGAACCCGTGCTCGCGACAGGCCTGCCCGATCTGTGCGGCCACCGTACAGCGGCCCTCGGTCCGAGCGATCAACGGTCGGATATCGATGACCGGTAGCTGTAGAGGTTCACTGGCCAAGGTGTTTGCCACGCACGTAGGCGTAGGCAGGCAGGACCGAGAGGCAAGCACGGAGCCCCGAGAGGGAATCGAACCCCCAATGGCTGATTACAAATCAGCGGTTATGCCGTTTAACTATCGGGGCTTTGGACTCCGGCCATTCTAGGGTGGGGCACCCCCGAGGGCAATCGTGTCGCAGCCGACGGAGACCACCTTGGGCCCGTTCAAAAGCGCTGCCCTGGTCCGATTCAAGACGTCTTGGCGAGCGGCGACGTCGAGCCAGTACACCTCGCGGGTCCGGTGGCGTTCTTGGATCGCGGGACGAAAGCCCTGCCGCTCCAATGCCGAGACGCGCGCCTTGACCGAGCTCGGGGTACTGTAGAGTCCGAGCGAGATGGCGTTCTTCGGGTCGCCGGTACGGTTTAGCAGGAAATCCTCCACGCCCTTGGCGGCCAGCTCCGCGAGCCGGGTTCTGGCCAACTCCGCGGAGCCCTGGTTGTCCAGATACACCCAGTAACGCCTCGCGACCACCTCCTGCTCGGTGCGCCGACGGATCTGCGTGCCGGGCCCTTCGATTCGCTGGCGGGCCTTATCCGCCTCTTCGGCGCTAGCAAACGCCCCTATCGAGGCGCAGGCCCGGGGTAGCACGTCGGGCGATACTACATTGGACTCTAAGGCATTTGGCTCTTGGGCCTGCGGCGCGGGGGTTTCCGACGGCGGGCTCTTCGGTTCAGCCACCTGTGCCGGTGGCGCCGGCTCGGTGTGCCCGGCGCCCGCGGCTGCGGGCGGCGGGGCCGCCGGTGCAGTGTCCGGTTGCGAGGGTGGGCTCAGGGAGGCACCCGGTGCGGCGCGCAAGGGCGGCGGCTCGGGACGCTCTTGCACCAGGGCCAGGGTCGCGGTGCCGGCCGGGAACCCGACGTCGGGCGATCGCACTGCAAGGACGGCCTCGCTTAGGTGATGGTTGTACTCGAAGCCGAAATAGACCACGTTGATGACCAAAAGACCCACGCACCACCACTTCATCGTTCGCCTCCTGCCCAGATCGCAAGGCCATGCAGAACCATGTCCGGCATGAGCGCTGCGGTGTGCTGCACGAGCGCCGCGATCTCTGCGGCCGTCCCGCCGGTCAGGACGCACGATACCTGACCGTAGCGCTCCTGGAGCGCCGTTGCAACCCGGTCGATGCACGCCGCGATGGCGCAGGCGCTACCCGACGCGATGCCATCCTCGGTACTGCGCGCGAGGGGCACTATGCGGCCGCCCTGCACGGCAGCGAGCCCCGCCGCGGCGTGCGCGAGCGAACGCCGCATGAGTGCGAGGCCCGGGAGGATGAGCCCGCCGAGATGCCGACCCCGATCGGACAAGGCATCCACCGTGACCGCCGTCCCACAGGCAGCGATGCACACCGCGCCCTGGGATCTGCGCCACCCGGCCAGCATCGCGAGCCACCGGTCCACCCCGAGCTGGCGCGGCCGCTCGTAGCCGTTTTCGACCCCGAAGGCCTCGTTCCCGCAGGCAGCGAAGGTCGGGACCAGGCCCCAGCTCTCCTCCACCCAGCGCGAGGCGCGGGCGCCGAGGAGCGGGCCGCCGACATTCGAGATCAGCACCCGCTCGGGTCGCGGGAGAAGTGCCCAATGCGTCGCCAGGACCGCTTCCAGGTCGTCGGTTCCGACACTCTGGACAGGGCCGAGGGTCGCCAGCCGAACATCGTATGGGCACCACTTGATGCGGCTGTTCCCAATATCGACGAGCAGCATCACGGCCCCAGCCTCAGGCTCACCTCCCCGGAATGGAAACGCCGCAGGGTCCGTCCCACCGCGACGATCAGGGCGCCGCTGGGATCGAGTCGGCGTGCTTCACCGGTAACGATACCCTCCGATGACAGCATGCGGACCGGTCTGCCGACGACCAGGTCGTACGCCGCCCACTCCGCTCGTAGCGTTTCGAACCCGTGGTCCTCGATCGCGTGCAAGACCTCACAGACCTCGGAGATCACGCTCGCCGCAAGCGTGTTGCGCGATACCTCGCGCCCCAGGGCGGTTCTGATATCGATGTGGGGTTGGCCAGGATCGCCCGGAGAATCCCCAAGAGTAGACAAAAAAGGGGGCCACGCCACGTTGATGCCTATCCCGACGACTGCGATCGCGCCACCAGACGGGGTCACCCGCGTCTCCACCAAGATCCCGCCGAGCTTACGGTCGTGGAACAGGATGTCATTGGGCCATTTGAGTCCGGCGGCCGCCAGGCCGGTACGCCGGATCGCGCGCACCGCCCCGATACCGGCGGCGATCCCGAGGCAAGCAAGAGGCATGGACGTCGGGTCCAGACGAAAGCCGAGCGACAGGCACAGCCCGGCCCCCCACGGCATCGACCAAGGTCGGCCCTGGCGTCCCCGGCCGGCACGCTGATGCTCGGCCAGGCACAGGTGGCCGTCGATCGCTTGTTCGCGGGCCCGGTCCAGGAGCACCTGGTTGGTCGAGGTGACCTCGGCATAACAGTCGAGACGACGGTGCCAGGCGCGCGTCTGCGGGTCCAGCTCCGCGCGGATGCGCTCGGCGTCGAGGCGCTCGAACCCCGGCGCCAGCCGCGGCGAGTCGTGGCCGGCCCCTGCGAGCGGCAGACCTTCGAGCTGCCAGCGCGTCAAGAGGTCCGCGATGACCGCCGTCGATACCGAGAGCCGCTGCGCCAGGTCCGGGAGCGGGGACGCAGGGCCCTGCGCGAGCAGCCGGAACAGCGCGTTCGGTACGTCTTCGTCCAGCCCCATATCGTGTCTGCCCCGTATTCGTGAAACAGGCGGTTAAGACCCCGGCGTGTCCGCCGGTCCCGGCGCCGGACCGCGCGCCACGGGACGCCCTGGATCGGTGCACCACTCGCTCCAAGAGCCCGCGTAGAGCCTTGCTGTGGGCAGCCCGGCATGCACCACCGCGACCAGGTTATGGCAGGCCGTGACCCCGGAGCCGCAGTAGAACACGGCCTGCCGGGACGGGGTCCCCGCCAGGAGTCGCTCGATCCGGGCTCGCAATGTCGCGGGGGCCAGAAACCGCCCCTGCGCATCGAGGTTCTCCTTCCAGAAGTAGTTGACCGCGCCGGGGATATGACCGGCAACCGGGTCCAAGGGCTCGATCTCGCCCCGATACCGGGCAGGGTCTCGCGAGTCGATCAGAAGGGGGGCATCGGAGACGTGCTCGATGCGCACCAGCCACTCCGTACGGGGTGCGCCTAGAAACACACGCGCTGTCGCGTGCTCCTCACCGGTGGCGGTAGGCAAGCCCGCGGCCTCCCAGGCATCCCAACCGCCGTCCAGGAGCGCCACCGCCCCGTGTCCCATATAGCGCAACAACCACCAGAGTCGCGCCGCCATCGCTCCCCCCGCGTCATCGTAAGCCACGACCTGCCGCGAATCGTCGATACCGAGCCGCCCCAGGGTCGCCTGCAGGGCCTCGGCGGTGGGCAGCGGGTGGCGTCCCCTGGTGATCACTGGCGGCCCGCAGAGGTCGCGGTCGAGGTGCGCGTAGGCCGCTCCCGCGATGTGGCGATGGCGATAGGTCCGCCCCCCTGTCTCGGGATCGGCGAGGTCGAAGCGGCAATCGACGACCACCCAGGCGGGATCGCCTACGTACCGTGCTAAGGATTCGCAAGTTACGATGGACTGGTATGGAGCAGGGGATCGATCCATGGTCAGCGTGTCACCGTGAAGAGAACTATGTGTGCTGGCATACAGACAAAGGATTTCATCTGGCGTTACTGTCAGAGAGCCGCGATGGAATCTATCGGTGCACGCTTATTGCATTCTACGTTTCTGTATGGCCACCAGCTCATTATAGCGCTCCTCCCAGGGGACGGTCTGAAGCCCCCCGGGGCGTCTCATTTGCCTTGATACCTGACACTACATCGTTGATGAAGCGCGAGCCCTCCGAGGCGAGGCGGGAATCGTCCATGCGATGGTTTCTTAGGTCTTGCCTGGTCGCCGGCCTGATCGGGACGGCGATGCTGTCATCGTGCTCCGACTACTACGCCCAGTCCGTGACCGGGCAACTCGCGCTTCTGGCGAGCCGGACGTCGATCGACGCCGTGGTGGGGGACCCCCGCACCTCCAAGGCGGTCCGGGATAAATTGGCATTGATACTGGCGCTACGCCGATTCGCGGGCCAAGCGCTCGGCCTCCCGCACAACGGCAGCTATTCGACCTATGTGCACGTCGATCGCCGTTACGTGGCCTGGAACGTATTCGCCACCCCGGAGTTCTCCCTGGAGCCCTTGAACTGGTGTTTCCCGGTGGCCGGATGCCTCAGCTACCATGGCTACTTCTCCGAGGGGCGGGCCCGATACTCCGCGGCGTTTCTCTCGAACGAAGGCCACGATGTATACGTCGGGGGAGTAGCGGCCTATTCCACCCTGGGCTGGTTCGAGGATCCGGTCACCAGCGCCATGCTGCGTTGGAGCGACCTGGGGCTCGCCGAGCTCATGTTCCACGAGCTCGCCCACCAGGCGGTTTACGCCCCCGGCGACACCGCCTTCAACGAGGCGTTCGCTACCACGGTGGCCTTCGAAGGCGTGCGCCACTGGCTGAAACGCGGCGGAAGGCGCAACGCACTGGAGGCCTTCGAGGCCGAGCAGAGGCGCAAAGACGAGTTTGCCGCTCTGGTCCTCGCGACGCGCAGGAAACTGCAGCGACTCTACGCGTCGAATCGAAACGCCTTCGAAAAGCGTGCGGACAAGGCCAGGATCTTCAGCGAGTTGAAGGAAGCTTATACGGCATTGCGCGCAACCTGGGGAGGCTACGATGGTTATGACGCCTGGATGAACCATGGGCTCAACAACGCCAAATTGTCCTCGCTGGTCACCTACAGGGGGCACGTTCAGGCCTTGGAGAACCTGTTCGATGCAGTGGACGGGCGCTTTGCAGCGTTTCTCGGCCTGGCCCGCGATATCGGGCGGCTCGATCCGTGGGTACGCAAGGCCTGTCTGGCTGCGCTCGCGCAACCGGGCGCCGGCGTTAGCGAAAGCTGCCATCTCAGGATGACCGTCCGCCGCCCCGGCGAACCGGTGACCGACGCCTCCGCGTCAACCGGGGTCCGGCGGACCTCCTAGCCCGCGGCTCCGGTCACGCGATCCCGGCCGCGAGCCGTAACACACCCGGTATCCCCTGATACCAGCAGGCCTACACCCAGCGGCTGTGGCCGCGCGATGCTATGGCCGGCTGGCGCCGACCGTCAATACCTCAGGCGCAAGAAGTCGTCGTCATCGCCCGAGTTGCCGTAGCGGCGCAGACGTGCGATAAAATGCGGGAGCACGCGCGATTTCTCTCTTGAAACCGTACAGGTCCGGGTGGTTCCCGAGACTGTGCAACAGCATGGTGGTGCCCGACCCGTTCATTCCCACGATGGACACCGGTCCGGTAGCATCCGTAACAGAGGTCTCCAATCGGAAAGTCTTGGGGGAAGTCATAGGGTCGTGGTGCCGTAGGTCGAGGCGATGAGAAGGGCACTGTTACTCACTCTGTTCGGGCTCCTGTTCGTCGCAGAAACCGTCGGCCTAGACCTCATGCTGGTTCGCGGTTTGAGCGCCAAGAACATCATACTTTACCTGTTCCTAGTGGGCATCCTGCTGGATGCGATACGCGACACCAAACCAACGAAAATTGAGCTGCAGGACCTGCACCTGCCCTTCATTGCATTGATCGTCTATGCCTTGATTACCTGGGTCTTTTTTACGCGTGCCAATATCCTGGAATTCTCATACCGGACCCAGGGCGGTGATTTCAGCGAGCTCAAGAGCCTCATGACCATCAAAACATTGCTCGTCGACAGGTACGCGTTCCTTCTGGCCTTCTTCTATGGGGTCGTCACGATCGGCGATTCCCGCTGGCTGATGAAACGTATCATCTGGATCATCATCGCCGGAAACGTGCTCACTTTGATCGATGCTTTCAACATTCCCGACCTCGGAATCATTCACCAGCGCGCTGATAGCAGGGTCAGCGGTCCATTGGGAGAATCCAACCAGTACGCGGCATTCGCGCTGTTGTTCCTTCCCACCATGGCCATCTTGGCCGCGGTTTCCCGTGGTGCCGAACGCGTACGATACGCATTCGGCACTCTGGCGACGTTCACGGTGATCATCCTGACGACCTCGCGGGGCGCCATAGTCGGATTGACGGCAGGGTTGATCACCGGCCTGTTCTTCCTGCGGCATCACCTCGGTGCTGCGCGGGTGATGAAGGTCATCGCGGGGCTCACCCTGGCGATTGGCGTGGCCGTGGCGGTTGCCAGCATCGGCTATTCGGATCTGTTGCTGGAACGCTTCGTAGGCAAGACCGGATCGTCCGATATGAGTACCATGAGCTCGGGGCGTTCGGACTTCTGGACCCAGATCGTGGAGGCACAGCTGCGGGAACCTGTCACCTTGGTGCTCGGTTTCGGCTGGGGGATGGCGAGGAGAGTGATAGACGTGTCGGTACACAATACCTACCTCGATTGTTTCTTCGAGCTTGGCATTATCGGGATCATGATATTTTTCAGTCTGCTATGGGGCGTGATCCGTGTCACGCGTCGCGCCATCGACCGCGCGACGGGCGATTTGCAGGCGGAGCTGGGGGCATTCCTGGTTGGTTTCTTGTCACTGTGTTTCGCCATCTTTTTCGTCAATATGTTTAATTCGTGGTTGTACATCTGGGCGTTTTGCGGGGTCATGATGCGCACCGCTCTGGAGGCCGGCCGCGCAGGGACGCAGCGCCGTCTCGAGCCCGGCGCGTCACCGGCCCTCGAACCGCGTCCGGTCTCGGAACCGGCTCGTCCTGCTACCAAGTGGCCTGTCACGCCGCGACGCAACGCGGCCGGCGCCGGCATCCGTCATGATCGCTAGCCGGCCGACCGCCGGGCGTTGTCTCGGGGACATGCGCGCCCGGCTCGAAAGCGGTTGCTAGCAAGCGAAAGGCACCGTCGTGGGGAGGGTCATCTTGGATGCTCGCGTGCGCGATCGGGTTTCAACCTGCATCGTATTCCCGACCGATCCCATGGGCTTGGTCCCGGGCGGCATCGATACCTTCATCCGCGGCCTGTTGCGATGGGCGCCGGACGATATCGGCATGTCGCTCATCGGGATGACGACCGAGGGCACGGCCTGGCCGGTCGGACGGTGGCACGTTTGCAACGCAGGGAGGCAACCCTTCCGTTTCTATCCCGTGCTGAGAGAGGTGGGGGCCGGGGTCAGGACGCGCATCCCGCTGTCGCTGCGTTTCACCCTGGCGCTCAGGGCCCGAAGGCCGTTGTGCGAGGCCGATGTCCTGGAGTTCCACCGCCTCGAACCGATGCTCGCGTTCCTCTTCGATGGCCGGCCGAAGAACGCGTTCTTCCACCAGGATATGGCGGTGCTGCACGACGCCGCGAGCGATATCCGCTGGAAGCATGTCCCGTGGCTGTACTTCGGTCTGGAACGCCTGCTCATCCCGCGGCTGTCCGCGGCCTTCGCGGTGCGCGAGGAGGCCGTTCGGGCCTACCGCGCTCGCTACCCTCGCCTGGCTTCGAGCATCGAGTTCGTCCCGACCTGGTTGGACCCCGAGGTCTTCCACCCGGCAGACGCCGGGCAGAGGCGGACATTGCGAGATGATCTACTGAACGAGCTCCGGTTTTCCGCCTCCAGCCGGGCGTTGATCTACGTCGGCCGCTGGGACTCGCAGAAAGACCCACTGCGCCTCCTGCGGGCGTTTCGCGCCCTGCTCGCCGAGGGCCGTGACATTGCGCTCGTGCTCGTGGGTGATGGCGTGCTGCTGGGGGAACTTCAGGCCTTTGTTCGCAGCCATGGGCTGGATCGCAGCGTCGCCCTCTCGGGTCCGAGGTCGCAGCCCCGCGTCGCCGACTGGCTGCGGGGGGCCGATCTGTTCGTCCTGTCTTCCGCCTACGAAGGGATGCCCATGTCGGTCCTGGAGGCCCTGGGCTGCGGGCTCCCGGTAGCCACGACCGACGTCGGCGAGGTGCGGCGGGTGGTTCGGCCCGACGTCAACGGCGAGATCGCGGGGTCGCGCTCGGTGGACGACTTGGCGAGGGCCATGGCCGTCTGTCTGGACCGGCTCGATACCTATGCCGGGGCCCCGTGCACCGAGGCGGTGGCCGACTACGTCCCACACAAGGTGCTGGCGCCCGTCTACGAGACCTATCGGGCCCTGGCGGCGCGCGTCCAGCGGGCCTAGGAGCGCGCCGCTCGGTAGCCGGCGTTTTCGCGGTTTTCAGAGCTTGAGCGGGATGATCACCATCGACCGGCCTTGGAGGTTCAGCAGGCGTTGGACCGACAAGGCCGTCTGGTTGTGCAGGGCGCGCGTGAGCCAGCTCTCACGCTCGAATACGAGCTTCGCGGCGAAGCACACGCTGTGTGGAAACTCGTCCATCGCCGCCGCGGCCAGCCGCTCGAGCTCGGCGCTGGGATCGGCCCCGTAGGCACTGCGGGCCGTCGCCGCGAGCCCGTGGCGATGACAGTAGACCGTGAAGTAACGCAGCGTGTTCTCTATCCGGTAGCGGAGCGACTGCAGCGCCGCCTGCCCATAGAAACTCTGGGCATCCACCTCTCCGACGCAGAGAAACACGAAGTTCTTGTAGTGCCCCGGGAACATGCGCTGGACCCAGAGGAAGGTGTGCATCCCGACCCCGCGGTTGGCTTCGACCAGGAACACCGCCGTCGGTGCCAGCGGGTCGAGTGGCGGGACGGTCTTGGTCTCGTCCGGGTCTTCGACCTGGGCAGGGGCGAGGAGGCGGTCGACGCCCTCCAGATCGACCGCCACCTTAAGGTAATGTCGGTGCACGAACACGCACACGATGACGACCACCGCGGTAATGAGGACGGTGAGCCAGCCGCCGTCGGTGAACTTCAACACGAAGGTCACCACCAGGATGCTGCTGGTGACCAAGAGGCCCGTGAGCGCGAGCAGGAGCCGCCGGCCCCAACGCCGTTCGTCCCGTCGGCACATCCACCAGTGCTTGACGAGCCCGGCGAGCGATAGGGTGAAGGTCAGGAACACGTTGATGCTGTAGAGCACCACCAGGATGCCGACGTCGCCGTCCGTCCCGACCAGGATCGCGAGCGCGGCCAGGCCCATGAGGAGCACGCCGTTCTGCGTCACCAACCGCACCGACAGGCTGCGGAACTGATGCGGTACCCAGGAATCAGCCGCCATGTTAGCGAGCACCGCGGGGCCGCCGAGGAACCCGGTGTTGGCGGCGACCAGGAGCAGACCCGCCTCGCTGGCCAGCACCCCGATGAGCAGGGCCTCGCGAACCCAGGGTTCTGGGATCGCCCAGCTCTCGATGATGGAGGCGAACACCACGGCGTTCAAGGTCTGTCCGGGCACCGGTCGGGCCTCCCAGAGGAGGTAGAGGAGGATGATCCCGCCGGCGGTGAAGCTCAGTGACAACGCCATGTACAGCATCGTGTAGCGCCCGGTGGACACGCGCGGCTCGGCCAGGGTGTTGACGTTGTTCGAGACGGCCTCGAGGCCCGTGTAGGTGCCGCCGCCCAGCGAATAGGCGCGCAGCAGGATCGCGGCGATGAACAGCCAGCCGTGCTCCAGGCTGATCGAATGGGTCTCCGCGACCATGGCGTCGAAGAGCAGGGGGATGGCCTCGCGATGGGCGTGGATGCCCTGCGCGATGAGGTAGGCATGGCTCACGAAGAACCCGAGAAAGATCGGCACGAGCACGGTGATCGATTCTTTGATCCCGCGCAGGTTGAGGACCGTGAGCAGGCACACCAGCGCCGCGGCCGTGATGAGCTTGAACCCCAGCGCCCCGACCGGCAGCAGACTGAAGACGGCGTCGGCGCCGCTCGCCACCGAGATCGCGATGGTCAACGCGTAATCGACCAGGAGGGCCGCCCCCGATAGGAGGCCGGCGCGGGCGCCGAGGAGCTGGGTTGCGACCTTGTAGCCCCCGCCGCCCGAGGGGAACAGCTCGATGACCTGGTTGTAGGCGAGCGCAATGACGAACACCGTCACCGCCATGGCGAGCGCCAGGTAGGGGGCCAGATGCGTGTGGCCACCCAGCGCACTGTACGCCTCCTCCGGCCCGTAGCACGCCGAGGACAGGCCATCGGCCCCGAGGCCTACCCAGGCCAGGAAGGCGACGAGCGCCATGTGGCGGCGAGTATCGGCCCGGAGCGGATCACGGGCCCCCCCGAGGATGAACGCCTTGAGCCGCGCGACGGTAGCCATGGGGCGCCGAATCATCCTCTCAAGCCCCAGCCCTGGCAAGCGCGGGCACGCTCCGCTTGCGGGCCGCGGTGCGGATTCGTATGCTCGTGCGACGATTGCAGGGCACGAACGGGGGGAGAAGATGAAGAAATGGGAGTGTGGGGTGTGTGGATTTGTCTATGACGAGGCCCAGGGTCTACCCGAAGCGGGCATCGCGCCGAGGACCCGCTGGGAGGATGTCCCGGAAACCTGGGTGTGCCCCGATTGCGGTGCGCCCAAGTCGGATTTCGAGATGGTCGAAATCGGCTAGGCCCTAGAGAAGGAAGACACGGCGTGGACCGTCGGCCGATCGTCATCGTGGGGACGGGGCTCGGGGGCTATTCCCTGGCCCGCGAGTTTCGTAAGCTCGATGCGGAGACACCCGTCCTGATCCTCACCGCCGATGATGGGCGCTACTACTCGAAGCCCATCCTGTCGAATGCCTACACCAGCGGCAAGACCCCGGACACGATCGCCTTGGCCAATGCCACCGCCATGGCGTCGCAGCTCAAGGCCACGGTCCGGACCGGTACGCGGGTCACGGCGATCGAGCCCGACCGGGAGACGCTTTGGATCGACGGTGCGGGGATTGACGGGGAGTCCATCGCCTACCGGATACTGGTTTTGGCGCTGGGGGCCGATCCGATCCACGTCCCGGTCGCGGGGTCGGCGGCCGATCGGGTCCTGTCCGTCAACGATCTGGGGGACTACACCGCGTTCCGGGCGGCCATGGGCGCGGCCCGGCGGATCGCGGTGATGGGGGCCGGCCTCATCGGCTCGGAGTTCGCGAACGATCTGACGCACGGGGGCATCGCCGTGTCGGTCATAGAGCCGGCGTCCTGGCCCTTGAGCCGCTTCGTCCCGGAGCCCGTGGGCCGGGCCCTGGAACGGGCGCTCGCGAACCTCGGCGTGCACTGGTCTCTCGGGCGCGTGGTCCGGTCGCTGGACGACGAGGATGGCGCCGTGCGGGTCACGCTCTCCGACGGCACGCGCTTCTCGGCCGATGGCGTCTTATCCGCCGTGGGGCTCAGGCCCCGCACCGCGTTGGCCGCTGCGGCCGGGCTTCGGATCGGGCGCGGGATCGTCGTCGACCGCCGCCTCGAGACCAGCGTGCCTGGGATCTATGCGCTTGGGGACTGTGCCGAGGTCGAGGGTCTGGTGTTGCCCTTCGTCATGCCCATCATGCACGCCGCGCGGGCGCTGGCGAAGACGCTCGCGGGCCAGCCGACCGCGATCGCCTACCCGGCGATGCCCATCCTGGTCAAGACCACCGCATTCCCGGTGGTGGTCGCACCGCCCGCCACCGGTGTGGCGGGGGAATGGGAGATCGAGGTCCAGACGGCCGGCGCCCGTGGCCTGTATCGCGGGCGGGACGGGCGGCTCCTCGGCTTCGCGCTCGCCGGGGAGGCGGTCGCGGACAAGAACGCCCTGACCCGAGAGTTGCCGCCGATCCTGTCCTGAGCGGCGGTTCTCACCGTCGCCTGCCAGCGACCGGCCAGGGTAAAGCTAGCCCAGGGACAACCCTGCGCATCCGCACAGTGGGTATAGATGAGGCTCAACACCACGATCCTGCCCGCGTACCCGTGCAACGTGGTTGCCGCACCCTGGCTGGTCAGGACGTTCCCGTCGCCCGCGGACTCGATGCACGGCAATCGATAGCTGCCCGGTGCGGGCGCGGCGCCGAGCGCTAGCCCGGCGCCCCAGGCCGGACCGGGCGCCGCCATCGCGGCCAGCACCGCGCCCAGGACAACCGCGTGCTGCTCAACGCCCCGCGAGCGGCACCGCACCAGGGGCCTTGGTGTACAGGGAGCGCGCGCCGAAACGCATGATGTGCGGCCGCCCGAGCTTCTCCCTGGTGAAGTCGATGGCAAAGCGCTCCGTGAGGACTTTGCCGTCCCAGGCATAGGCCTTCAGGAACTGTTCGTTGTCCGCGCCCTTCTTGTCCCAGTTCGCCAGGAGAGAGCTCGTGAAGTACAGCCATTTCCCGTCCCAGCTCTGCGACACCATGTTGAGCTGGGCGCCGATGCGCTTTTCGTATACCTGCTTGGGATGGAAGGGGTCCACCCCCCCGCGCGCTCAGCGCCGTTCTCGATTTTAGTCGCCGCTGCATTGGAGACCAGCCCGCGCGGACTGTCAAGGAACACTCGGCCTGGGGGCGCGCTTGGTGATCCGGCGCCGAATCATTAGAATCGCGGGGCATAACGACATGCCGACCACAATCGCCGCCTGAGATCCCTTCTCCCACCAGGAGAGGGCCAAGGTGAAGGGTGTAGCGAGCACGCGATTCGTGACCGTGCGTGGTATAAGGGCGAGCAGTCCGCCCACCGCGCCGGGAATCAGCGGCCGGGCGATCGCTGGATAACGATAACGACAGGCCCCGGCAACATAATCATAAAATCCCAGGCGACGCCTCATGAACATCTTGATGATGACCAATACCTTCACGCCGCACGTGGGGGGGGTGGCGCGCAGCGTCGAGGGGTACACCGACGCCTTCCGCCGGCTCGGCCATCGGGTGCTGGTGGCGGCACCGCTATTCAAAGGCACGCCCGCCGGCGAGCGCGACGTGGTGCGCGTCCCGGCCGTACGCGACTTCAACGGCAGCGATTTTTCGGTCCCGGTGCCGAAACCGCTCGGCCTCTTGTCCAGCCTCAAGGCCTTCCGGCCCGAGGTGGTCCACGCCCACCACCCCTTCCTGCTCGGCGGCACCGCACTCCGCGTCGCCACCGCCCGCGATCTGCCGCTGGTCTTCACCCACCACACCTGGTATGACCAATACACCCACTATGTCCCCGGGGACTCGCAGGCACTCAAGCGCTTCGCGATCGACCTGGTGACGGGCTACTGCAACCTCTGTGATGCGGTCATCGCACCGAGCCGGGCGGTCGGCCGCCTGCTCGAGGAGCGCGGGGTGCGATCGCCCATCGCCGTCATCCCGACGGGGATCCGGACGGACGTATTCGCGCGTGGCGACGGACGGGCCTTCCGCCGGCGCCTCGGGATCCCCGAGCGGGCCTTCGTGGTCGGGCATGTCGGGCGGCTCGCCCCGGAAAAGAACCTCGGGTTCCTGACCGAGGCCGTCGCGCGCTTCCTGCAAGGGCGCGACGACGCCTGTTTCCTGTTGGTGGGTGCCGGGCCCGCCGGGCGCGACATCCGTGCCCAGCTCGAAGAGGCCGGTCTCGGAGAGCGTCTCATCGCGACCGGCGTGCTCCAGCAGCCGGCGCTCGCGGCGGCCTACCGGACGATGGATGTCTTCGCCTTCGCCTCGCGCACCGAGACCCAGGGCATGGTGCTGTGCGAGGCCATGGCCGCCGGGGTCCCGGTAGTGGCCCTGGAAGCCACCGGCGCCGACGAGCTGGTCGTGGACGAACAGAACGGGCGGCTCCTGCGGCGCGAGGACGGCGAGCGCTACGCCGCGGCGCTGGCGTGGGTCGCGGATCTCGACCCCGAGGCACGGCGCGCGATCGGCGAGGCGGCGAAGCGCTCGGCCCGAGCCTTCGATATCGCGGGCCTGGCGCGACAGACCTTGGACCTCTACGGGGCCTTGGCGGCCGGCGCGCCCGCCCGGCACCGCGATGCGACTCCCTTTGCGAGCGCCGCGCGGCGCGTGCGCGGGGAATGGCGGCTCCTCTATAACCTCGCCACGGCCGCGGGGGACTCGATGCGCCCCGACGCGGTCTGGGAGATCGGGCCGGCCGGCGACGGGGGGGCGCCGGGCTCGAGTCTGGAGACGGCGGTCCCGCCCTTGAGCGACGCCCCCCAGCCGAGCCGCAAGGCCCGATTACTAGGCTGGATCTGGTCGGCGTGCCTGCGCCTCCAGTGCGCCACCTGGCGCAAGCACTGCGAAGGACTGGAGCGCCTCGACCGGGCGCTTGCGGATGGCAGACCGGTCCTGTTCTGCTTCTGGCACGGCAAGTACGTTCCCCTCTTCGCCCTGTTACGCGGCCGGCCGGCGTGCGTGTTCACGACGCAGTCCGCGCGCGGGGAGGTCATCGCCGAGGTGTGCCGGCGCTTCGGTTACGCCTGCGTGCAGGTCCCGGCCCGCAGCCACGGTCAGGCCTACGAGATCATGCGCCGCGCGCTCTCTCGACACGCCAACGGCGGCATCGCCGTGGATGGGCCGCTCGGCCCCTACCACCGCGTCAAGCGCGGGGCGGTGAAGCTCGCCTCCGAGCTCGGATATCTCGTGGTCCCGGCCTCCGCGAGCGCGCGTCGCAAACGCGTCTTCCAGCACCGCTGGGATCGGCTGGAGCTGCCCGGGCTCTTCACCCACGTCGGCCTGGCCGTCGGCGAACCCCTGGAGGTACCCGCGGGGCTCGGCGCCGAGTCGACCCAGGCCCTGGCCCTCCAGTTGCGCACCGCCTTGGAGGCGCTCGACAGGCGTGGCGAGCAACTCGCCGGGATCACGGCGCGCCCGGCCGATCGGCGGGCCTTGCGGGCCGCGGGCGGGCGGAGCCCATCGGCCGCAGATCGGCCGATATAAAGCAGCGCCGGCCGGTCACGACGTGGCTAGCGTTTCCCTGTCAGCCATCGTCCTCTATGCCCTCCCCTATATGTCCTATGCAGTAGTGGCCCTGCCGCTGGCGCTGTTCGTGCCGTCGTTTTATGCGGACGAGCTGGGCTTGCCGTTGGCGACCGTCGGGTACGCGATCGCGGCCTCGCGCGTCCTCGACATCCTGCTCGATCCCTTGATCGGCACCCTGAGCGACCATACGCGCACCCGTTTCGGCCGGCGCAAGCCGTGGATCGCGGTAGGCACGCCGCTCTTCCTCCTGGCGGCCTGGAGGCTGCTCGTGCCCGGCGAGGGGGTGTCGGCCACCTACCTGCTGGGGTGGACCGCGCTCTTGTTCGTGTCGTTTACGCTCGTGGACCTGCCGTTCAAGGCCTGGGGCGCGGAGCTCTCGACCGACTACGGCGAGCGCTCGCGGATCACCGCCTGGCGCGAGACCTTCGGGTTCGCGGGGCAGCTCGTGTTCGTGGCCGTCCTCTTGTTGCTGGAGCTCTGCGGACGGGACACCGCACATGTCCAACTCCAGGCGGTCGCCTGGACCTTGGTCCTGACCCTGCCCCCGCTCCTCGCGCTGGCCCTCTGGTTCGTGCCCGAGCCCAGACCGGAAGAATTGCGCGGCCGGCGGCCGCAGGGCTGGGGCGCCCTCGTGGTGATGATCAAGAACCCCGCGCTCCAGCGCATGCTGATCGCGGTGGTCCTGTTCGTGGCGGCGGTGGTGGTGCAGGCCACTTTGCACCGATTGGTGCTGGCCCACGTGATCCTCGCCCCGGAGGTCTTCACCACCCTGCTCCTGGTCGAGAACGTGGTGACGATCGCGGCCGTCCCGCTGTGGATGCGGATCTCCCGTCGCGTCGGCAAACACCGGGCGCTCTCTGCCGCGGCGCTGTGGGCGGGCCTGTGGAGCCTGGCACTGCCGTTCTTCGACGCGGGACAGGCATGGGGGCTCTGCGTGGTGCTCGTCGTCCGCGGCAGCAGCTTCGCGAGCATCCTGTTCCTGGCCAATTCCATCGCGGCGGACGTGGTCGATGACGATACCGTGGCCTCCGGTCACCAGCGCACGGGCCTCCTGTTCGCACTGTGGGCGGTGACCTACAAGCTCGCCATCGCGCTGGGGATCCTCCTCGCGACGGTGATCCCGGCCTCGTTCGGGTTCGAACCCTCGGCGCCGATCCATGACGAGGCGGCCAAGCTCGCCTTGATGGGTGTCTATGGCTGGCTGCCGGGGATCATGATGGGCCTCGGGGCCCTGGCCCTGTGGCATTTCCCGATCGACGAGGCCCGACAACAGACGCTCCGTGCCCTCATCGCCGAGCGCGTGGTACGATGAACGACCTAAGCAGCGAGAGGGCTGTGCCCGCGGCACCGGCATCCGGTCGCGAGACGACTCCGTTCGGTGGCAGCAGACTCTACACGTTTCCGAGCGTTGACGAAGACCCGTAAAGGAGCGATAAATAGCCGATGACCGTAGCAATCCTGTTGGTGGTGATCGCCCTTGCCTCGGTCCTGTTCCACGTCCTGAGCCCGTGGTGGTTGACACCGCTCGCCTCCAACTGGGATCAGATGGACGTCACGCTGGTCATCACGCTGTGGATCTCGGCGATCGTGTTCGTCGCCATCATTCTCTTCATCGCCTACGCGGTGGTCCGATTCCGTTACCGGCCCGAGAGACGGGCGGCGTACGAGCCCGAGAACAAGAAGCTGGAATGGTGGCTCATCGGCTTGACCTCGGTGGGCATCGTGGCCATGTTGGTGCCCGGCTTGTATGTATGGGCCGAGTTCGTTGACATCCCGAAAAATGCATTGACCTTTGAGGCCGTGGGCCAACAGTGGCAATGGAGCTTTCGCTTGCCCGGGAACGACGGCAAGTTCGGCTCCGTCGATGCCACGTTCATCAGCGTTGAAAATCCTTTTGGTCTGCATTCCGGCAATCCCTTCGGGCAAGACGATGTACTGGTGCAAGGCAGCGAGGTGCACCTCCCCGTCGGCCGACCGGTGAAGGTCTTGCTCCGCGCCAAAGACGTCCTGCACGATTTTTACGTACCGCATTTTCGGGTCAAGATGGACGCGGTGCCGGGCATGGTCTCGAGGCTCTGGTTTACCCCCACCAAGACCGGGCGGTTCGAGCTGGCGTGCGCCGAGTACTGCGGCGTGGGGCACCATACCATGCGCGGCCTGGTGGTGGTGGAGGAGAACGCCGCGTTTCAGGCATGGTTGAAGACGCAACCGACGTTCGCTCAATCTATGAACAAGGTGGCCATGAACAAGGAGGCGGCGGGCACGGGGGATGGGTTAGCCGCGCGAGGCCGGGATCTCGCGCAAGCCCGGGGTTGTCTCGGCTGCCACAGCGTAGACGGCAGCCGCAGCGCCGGTCCCACTTGGAAAGGCCTCTACGGCAAGACCGAAACGCTGGCCAACGGCAGTACGGTCGTGGTCGACGACGACTATCTGAAGAAGTCCATCTCCGACCCGAACGCCATGATCGTACAAGGCTACTCCCCGGTCATGCCGCCGTACAACTTCAGCGCCGAGGAGCTGGATGCGCTGGTTGCTTATACGAGAGACTTGTCCGAATGAGGCGGGATCCCGGCGAGCAGGATCTATCTTTGATTTTCCCACTTTTTGTATTTGGCAATGATGAAACACAGGCTTACCGGCTATAGTAGCGAAAGGTAGAAACCAATGGCACAGGCCCCCTATCAAGAAAGTTTACATCTTCACGATCCGCAAAGCTTCTGGACCAAGTACGTCTGGAGCCAAGACCATAAGGTCATCGCCATCCAGTACACGATCACCGCGATCTCGGTGGGGCTGGTGGCTTTAGTGTTGTCGGGGCTGATGCGGCTGCAACTGGGGTTCCCGGGCAGCTTCTCCTTTATCGACCCGGCCTCGTACTACCAATACGTCACCATGCACGGGATGATCATGATCATCTACCTGCTCACCGCCCTGCTTCTGGGGGGCTTCGGCAACTTCCTCATCCCGCTGATGGTGGGCGCCCGCGATATGGTCTTCCCATTTGTGAACATGCTGAGTTACTGGGTCTATCTGCTCTCCGTGCTGGTGCTGATGGCGAGCTTCTTCGTGCCCGGCGGGCCCACGGGTGCCGGCTGGACCCTCTACCCGCCCCAGGCCATCCTCCCCGGCACCCCGGGATCGGGTGCCGGCATCGTTCTGATGCTCGTCTCCCTGATGATATTCATCGTTGCGTTCACCATGGGCGGGCTGAACTACGTGACGACCGTGTTGCAGGCCCGCACACGGGGGATGACCATGATGCGCATGCCCTTGTCGGTTTGGGGTATTTTCACGGCCACCATCATGGCGTTGTTGGCCTTCCCCGCCTTGTTCGTCGGCTGCGTGATGCTGCTGTTGGACCGGGTCGTGGGCAGCAGCTTCTTCATGCCCGCCGTCTCTTCGATGGGACAACAGCTCGACTACGGCGGCGGCAGTCCCGTGTTGTTTCAACACCTCTTCTGGTTTTTCGGCCATCCGGAGGTCTACATCGTCGCCTTGCCGGCCTTCGGCATTATCTCGGACCTCATCAGTACCCATGCGCGCAAAAACATCTTCGGTTATCGGGTAATGGTCTGGGCGATCGTGGCCATCGGCGTCATCAGCTTCATCGTGTGGGCGCACCACATGTACTACAGTGGTATGAACCTGTACTTGGGCTTTTTCTTCGCCGTCACCACGCTCATCATCGCGATCCCGACCGCCATCAAGGTCTACAACTGGGTGCTGACCCTGTGGCACGGAAACATCCGCCTCGATGTCCCGATGCTGTTTTCAATTGCCTTCATCATCACGTTCGTGATCGGGGGGTTGACGGGCCTCTTCCTCGGCAACGTCGCGGTCGATCTCCCGCTTGGGGACACCTACTTCGTGGTCGCCCACTTCCACATGGTGATGGGCGTATCCCCGATCCTGGCCATCTTCGGCGGGATCTACCACTGGTTCCCCAAGGCCACCGGGCGGATGCTGAACGATACCTTGGGTAAGATGCACTTCTGGGTCACCTTCCTCGGGACCTACGCGATTTACTTCCCCATGCACTACCTGGGCTTTTTGGGCGTGCCGCGCCGGTATTACAACTTTGAAAACTTTGAATTCATCCCGCCCTCGGCCCAGGCGCTGCAAGCCGTCATTACCGTGGTGGCCTTGTTGGTGGGGGTCTTCCAAGTGGTGTTTTTGTACAACCTGGCTTGGAGCGCCTTCAAGGGCAAGCGGGCCGGTGGCAACCCCTGGCGGGCCACGACGCTCGAGTGGCAAACCCCCGACACCCCGCCCGTGCACGGCAACTGGGGCCCCCGGCTTCCCGTGGTTTATCGCTGGGCCTACGATTACAGCGTCCCCGGCGCCGACCAGGACTTCCTCCCGCAAAACCTCGAACCGGTCGTGGCAACCGCGGGTCACGAGGGGCAGCGCGCCCAGGGGAGCGAGGCGTGAGCGCCATGCCCCAGTGCAGAGCGGACCCGGTCGGTCGGGGCACGGTCGAGAGCGGTCAGGGGGTAAGCGCCACGCCACCGCGTGAGCCTCCGGTGGTGCGTCGAGGCACCGGCGGCGGTTGGGGAGGTAACGACGGGGGACCTCTCACCGAGAGAGATGGATTACCCGTGCCCACGGCGAAACTCGGCCTGTGGGTGTTTATGGGCGTGGTCACGGTCCTGTTCACGATCATCGTGAGCACCTACGTCACGCGGATGGGGTTTGCGGATTGGCGGCCCTTGCCCGAACCGCGGCTCTTGTGGCTAAACACGGGTGTGCTGATTTTGAGCAGTGTCGCGATGCAATGGGCTCAAGTTGCCGCGCGTCGGGGACGAATAGGTAGCCTCAGGGTCGGCCTGCTTGCCGGTGGTGTGTTCGCCTGGGCCTTCCTGGCGGGACAGCTTTGGGCGTGGCAACAACTGGGCGCCTCAGGTTATTTTTTGGCGGTTAACCCGGCCAACACCTTCTTTTATCTGATCACCGCGTTGCACGGGCTGCACCTCTGCGGAGGCCTGGCGGCGTGGGGGAAGACCACCGTCAAGGTGTGGCGCGGCCTTGAGGTGCGCTTGAGCGTGGAGCTGTGCGCCGTTTACTGGCACTTTTTGCTCGTGGTTTGGCTAGGGTTGTTCGTTCTGATGCTCACTCACTAAGGAGAACCACATGACGCAGCATGCGGAGACGAGCACAGCGGGAGGTCTCGCGCCGCCTAGCCCGGGTTTAACACCCGGTTTGCGCGGCCTGGTAGCCGACTGGTCCTCGGACGTACAGACGTTTCAGGTCCCCTGGGGCAAGGCGATGATGTGGATCTTCCTGCTCAGCGACACCTTCATCTTCGGGTCGTTCTTGACCGGGTACATGACGGTGCGGATGTCCACCACGGTCCCTTGGCCCAACCCCAGTGAGGTGTTCGCCTTGACGATCGGGGGCACGGAAATCCCCCTCATCCTGATCGCCATCATGACCTTCATCTTGATCAGCAGCAGCGGGACCATGGCCATGGCCGTCAACTTCGCCTACCGCCGCGACCGCGCCAAAACCACGGCCTTGATGCTGGCGACCGCGGCCTTTGGCGCGACATTCGTCGGGATGCAGGCCTTCGAGTGGACCAAGCTGATCCTGGAAGGCGTCCGTCCCTGGGGCAACCCCATGGGTGCGGCGCAGTTCGGCTCGTGCTTTTTCATGATCACCGGTTTCCACGGCTTGCACGTGACGGTCGGCGTGATCTATCTCAGCATCGTGGCCCTTCGGGTTTCAAGGGGACGCTACGAGCGCAGCGGGAACTACCACATCGTGGAGATCGCCGGGCTTTATTGGCACTTCGTCGATCTGGTGTGGGTCTTTATCTTCGCGCTCTTTTATCTTTGGTAAGGGGAAAACATGGAACACGCACAAGCGCAACAACACCCGATTAGCGTTTATTTCACGGTCTGGGGCCTGCTGTTTGTTCTCAGCGCGATGTCGTATCTCGTCGACTACTTACACCTCCAGGGTTACCTCAGGTGGTTTCTGATCCTGGTGTTCATGTTGATGAAGGCGGGGCTGATCGTCGCCGTCTTCATGCACATGCGCTGGGAGCGGCTGGCCCTCATGTATGCCATTTTGATGCCGCCGCTTTGTTTGCTGGTGTTGATATGCCTCATGGCGATCGAAGGGGACTACACGTTCATGACCCGGGGGTTGTTCTTCGGGCAATGATAGGGCGCACCGCGGTGGGCTACCGCGCCCTGCGCAACCGGCAGCGGCTTGGGGTCGCTGAGCGGCGGTCAGGGGCTCGGCACGAAGTGACGACGGGAGCTTGGCGCCCCCTCTAACCCAGCCGGCCGCAGCCGCCTCGGGTTGACCGGCCGAAGCGTGCCCAGTAGCATACCCGTTCGATGTTCCCCGGTAGCTCAGTCGGTAGAGCGGGTGGCTGTTAACCACTAGGTCGGCGGTTCGAGTCCGTCCCGGGGAGCCAGAAGAATCAAGAAGAATCAATAAGTTGCGAACTTTCCTCTAGCTCTACCTCATGGACTGCTACCGTTTTGCTACCGCTCGCGCCGAAAACTAAAGCGCCAAGCCGATCCGCAACCTGATCCCCGCCCCCCGGCATCAAGTGCCCGTACACGTCCATCGTGACGTTTATGGACGAATGCCCCATGAGCGCCTGGATGCGCTTCGGGTGCTCGCCGTTCGCGATCAACAAGCTCGCGTAGGTGTGGCGGAGATCGTGAAACCGGATCCGCCGCAGACCTGCGCGGCGCAGTGCCGGGTAGAATCCCCGGTGCAACAGGTTGGCAGCGCTCTCCGGGTTCCCCGCGCCGTTCGGGAACACGAGATCGCGCGGCCCCGGTGGACAAGCAAGCTTACATTCCCGAAGGACGTGGATGAGCCCC
>JBQTJM010000275.1:0-7419 GCA_052387115.1 Gammaproteobacteria bacterium
GCCCAATGGGGGTGTGGCCCTTGTTCACTACCTTGATGCAGATCTCCCGTGCACCGGCCGCGAGCTCCCTGAGACGATAGCTCCCTTTCGGCCGATGTAGCGTCGCCGTTTCTTCACCGTCTACATACACGTGTACGTGATCGCCCTTGCGCCCGCGAATGACCTCGTAGACGAGTTGAGCTTCCTCCTTGCTCCCGAGCGTGGCACCGTCGACCGGCGCCTTGATCTCGACTGAGCCCTCATTGGCCGCATACGCGCGGCTTGTGTAATCAGCGCGGACGTCACCAGGATTGCACGTGCAATCAACGGTGACACCTCTGTCCTCCTACCTATCATAGTGTTGTTCCCGATCCACAGCCGACCTCGTGTGCGCGTCGGACCACATAGGTCGCACCAGTCAACCTGCGTAACGTGATCGCTAGTGTAACACCACACTTGCAAGAGACAGGTGCGACAAAATGTCGCAGGCCGTCAGGGCGACCGGTCGTCGCTACTCGTTACCTTGCCGGAATGCGGGAATGGCCTCTTCATCAATGACCAACGGGTGCGGCAGTTTGTCGCGCGGCAATTGGTCGCATTCCCAACCGCTCAGGTGCTTGCTAGTATCGTTGGTATCTGAGGCAGGGCACGCTGGAGGGCGTCGCCATGAGGAGGCTCGGAACCGTATTCCGCTATGCCGAACATCTCAGCCAGATGGGCAGATGTGCTAGGTAGGCACTGACAATCGTCCCCTCCAGCAGCTTAACCCCGCAGACGCGGGGTTTTTTTTACGCGAGCGCTCACCCTATCCAATTGTAACCCGTCGTGGACGAGGCAGGGATGCGACAATTTGTCGCATCCCCAAGGGCTAGCTTCACGCCTATCATCGGGTCGCGCCTCGCACCAAGGCGCACGAAACCTGTACCACCTCTTATTTTTTTTGGAGGCAGAACGATATGAAAGACATGAATGCGATCATGAGAACAACGTGCGTCTTGGCCCTATCCTGGGCGATGATGGCGGGTGTGGCGAGCGCGCAAGCGCCCAAGCAGGCGGCGGAGTTTAACCCTACCACGCGCACGCACGGCCAGGCGAGTGCCGCCCTGGCCACGATAGCCGCCGCGTTTGCCCCCGTCAGCCAGGCGGGGGTCACGGTTCGGTTCATCGAACCGGAAAAGTTCGCGGACCTGAGCCTGAGTGGCAGCACGACCGCCGGTATCCAACGCCACATCATGGATGAGCTGACGCAATATCTGAAGTACCTCGGCGATCACTACCTGCCGCCGAACCACGAGGTCGACGTCGCCTTCCTCGACATCGACATGGGGGGAGAATATGAGCCCTGGCAGACGCCCGACCTCACCCAAACCCGCTTCGTCCGGGAGGTGTATGTCCCGCGCATGGACCTGCGATATGTCTGGCGGGACGCTGAGGGGAAGGTGCTGGCCGACACGCGCGAGCGGGTCTCCGACCTCAATTATCTGATGCTGGCCGATCCGGGCTACGTCTACAACGATCCGCTGCGCTACGAGAAGGCGATGCTGCGGCGGTGGTTTCTCGATCGATTTTCGGCCCTGCCCACAACACCAGACGCCGCACCATGAGCGGTTGTGAGGAAACCATAGCGATCTGAACGCCTGGCGATCCGTTGGATGGCCGGCTCGCTCAGGCGGTGCATCGGTACGCCTCCCCGAACGCCGGTATCACTTACCGCCGTGCCGATACCATGCTCTTCGCTCTGTTGAGGATCCTCCGCGTAAATGCGACAAAATGTCGCACCCAAGGCTGCCGCGCGGCCTGCTATACCGCTAACGGGCACAAGTTGAGTTCTTGAGTAGCGAGTAGGGTGGGCGGGTACCCACCCTTCTACTCGCTACTACCACGGCGGGCGCGCCGGCTTGGGATGCGCGCCGTTTCCCACGTTCACGCCGTTGCCGGTTTGCGGGGGAGCGAACCCGGCCGTTCCCTCCGATCCGTGACACGGACCACCTGCGACAAAATGCCGCGCGGCAATTTGCCGCATTGTACATGCCGCAGTAACCCTATATGTTTGGAACGTCGCTGTCTTCACAACCGCCATGCCGTTCTTCGAGGGTCTCCCTCTCGAGGATCCGCGGCGACCGGTTTGCGCGGCAGGCGCGACACTCTAAATATAGTCGAGGAACCTACCGGCCATGAAACAGAAGCACGTCATCGCAATCTTTATATCAGGCATGTTGACGATCGCCGGCAGCGGACCAGCGCCGGCCCTCGAGGTCCCGAACAAGGACCAGGTCGTCAAGCTCACGAAGCAGGCGATCGTCCAGGCCAAGCAAGGCGAGTCGGGTGGGATGATCGCGACCGCCAAGGAGGCGCAGCGACTCGCCTACAACTCATTGAAGGGTCGACATTCGTTCATCATGCAGGTGGCAAACGACCGCCTCCAGAAAGCGATCCAGGAAGGCGAGAAAGGGCAGATGGAGCCCGCCATCAAGTTGCTTGAGGAGGTGGTCTCGGATGTCATGGCGGAGGGAAAGGACACGATGACACCCTGATCGGCCTGGACCGGCATTACGTCCGAGCGCTTCGGCGGTACTGGGTCGCACCGGGACCGAAAAGCCGTGCGCCGCGATCGCCTGTCTCCTTGCGCCACGAGGTATCGCCGTGTTTTCTGGGCGGCGATCCTGTGCACGCTTTTCGGGTCCTGGGGGGACAGACTCGAGGAGCCGGACAGCGGCCTCGCGGAGCGGGTCGCAGACGGGCCCATCTTTCTCGCCGCGCCGGCCTTGAGCGACATCGAGAGCCGGGACGTTTACGTGGATAGCGGGACCATTCATGGGCTGGTGGCCGGGTTCGACGAGGCGGGGTCGCGAGCGGTGTATTACCTCCGCTCGCCGGACCACGGCCGTACCTGGTCCGATCCGGTGGCCGTGAGCCATCGCACGGCGCCTCCCGTGATCGCGCGCCACGGCAACGATGTCCAGATCGCGGCCGCCGGACCCCACATCGTCGCGGCCTGGCCGGTCGCAACGGCGCTGCCCGGTCTCGGGCGCCTCACCACCGCCTTTTCACGCGATGGGGGAAAGACCTGGGAGCCGGGACCCAACCCCGCGGCAGAGACGGCGGAAATCGATCAGGGTTACCTGGATGTCGCCGCGGACCGCCGCGGAGACTTTCACCTCGTGTGGCTGGACGACCGCGCCGAGAGCGGGCGGCATTCGGGGGTCCGTTACACCCGCTCGGTGGACGGCGGGCGGCATTGGGCGCCCAGCACCACGCTCGATCCCGCGAGCTGCACCTGCTGCCGGCTGACACTCGCGAGCGCGGGGGACGGGGACCTCGCCGTCTTGTACCGGGACCATGCGCCGCAGGACATGGCGCTTCTGCGCAGTGCCGATCGCGGTCTCCGCTGGCGGCGCGAGGGATCGGTCGGGGCCTTCGGATGGGATTTCCGGGGTTGCCCGCACGCCGGCGGCGCCCTGGTGATCAGCGGGGGGAGGATAACCGGCGACGCTCGAGACCGGACGCTCGATGCCCTGGTGTGGACCGGGCGCGAGCGGTTCCAAGGGCTCTATCACCTGCGCTTCACCGATGAGGGACGAAGCTTCGGCACACCGATCCGCCTGGGCGAGCGCGACGCACGCGAGGGGGATGTGGCGGTGCTGGACCGCCACCACCTCGTCGCCGTGTGGGAGGCCGGGGCACCGAGCGGCTCCCGCATCGTGCTGGCCGAGTCGCTGGATGGCGGCGCTCACTGGTCGGCGCCCAGGCCCTTGTCCCGGACCGGCGTCGCCGCCCGCCACCCGCGCGTGGTCGCGACAGCGCTCGGCCCGCGCGTCTTCTGGAGCGAGGCCGGCGCGAGCGGCACGGCGCGCTTCGCCATGACCTCACCCGAGGTCGCGCCGGGCCGCCCCGTGGCGCCGCCGGCGGTCGCGAACCGTTGATGCCAGCCCCCGTTGACCCCGGAATATCGATCACCCGCAGGCGCCGCATGGGCACCGTGCTCGCCGCAGCGATAAACAGAGTTCTGGCCCTGATCGGTCTCACAGTGCCGGGAATGGCCCTGGCGCACGCGATCCTGGTGAAGACCCTGCCCGCCGAGGACGCCGCACCCCGCACGCCGCCCGAGGAGATCGAGGTCTGGTTCAACGAAGGCGTCGGGGACGAATACAAGGCCCTCGCCGTGATCGACGCGGAGGGCGCCCGCGTCGACAACCAGGACGCGCGCCTCGGTTTCTTCGACCGATCCTACCTCCACGTGAGCGTGCCGCCACTCCCACCGGGGGTCTACACCGTGCGGTATCGCGTGCAGTCCGCCGACGGCCACATCGTGAGCGGCAAGTTCAATTTTTCGGTGGCGGGACCCTAGCCGGGGGTCCCCCGACAGGGTCCAAGAAACCCTCATCGACATTCCTTGGAGAGACGTATGAGCGATATGAAGCGGGCCCCTCGGCCATTATTGGTCTTCACCGCACTCCTGTTCGGCCTGAGCACCGGCACATGCGGCGCGGCGACCGCTCTCATCGGCCAGGCCGACGACACCCGCGAGCTCGATTGTTTGATCACGAATGATTTCTACGCCGTACACCTCACGGCCTACCAGGTACCCGCCGAGGTCTCGAGCGACGCGGTCAAGGCCGGGTTCAAACCCTACTGCCGGGAGTTGCCGAATGCGGGAAAGACCTATATCACGCTCGACCTCCTCGACCCCGACGTCCGGAACGCCCCGATGACGGTTCGGGTGCTACGGGAGCGCGATGACGGCCCGCCCGTTACCCTCACCGAGCTGCCGCGGCGGACCTATCCGGCCGGCGTGGTCGAGGCGGTCGCGGATCTGCCCGAGCCCGGCCGCTACCGCGTGGTCCTGGAGATGGGCGAGACCAAGGCCAGCGAGGACGTGATCACGATCCCGGTGACGGTCGTCTCACCCCACTCGATGGCCCCGGTGCTGCTCGCCCTGCTCGCGCTGGCCGTGGTCGGCGGTCTCGCGGTACTCTTGCCGCGCTTGCGCCTGCAACAGGGAAGCATCGATCCGTGGAAGCCGACCAAAGGATCGACCTGAGCGGAGCGCGAGCGCAACAGCACGCCCTACGGAGCATGAATCGTTGGAAACGCGTTCGACGGCTGTTCCTCGCCCTCTGTGGGCTCTCGGTCCCCTCCTCCACGGCGCTCGCACACCCGCCCGGGCTGAGCAGTGCCGAGGTCTCGATCGCGAGTGAGCGCATCGCGGTGGTATTGAGCTACGCCGTGCAAGACCTCGAGGCGCTGGCGCCGGCCGACACCGACGGCGATGCCGAGGTCTCGGACACCGAGCGGGCACAATGGGCGACGCGCCTCGTGCCGCTCGCGGAGCAGTCCCTGACCCTCGCGGCGGAGGGGAAGCGCTACGGCGCCGCCGGAGCGCCGCGCGTCCGTTTCGACGACGCTCAGAACGTGCACTTCGACCTCAGCTTCGATCGTCCCGCTGAAGCGGGCTTCAGCCTCCATGCCGCCTTCCCGGGCCCGCTGCCGGCGGGGCATCGCCAGCTCGTCTCCGTCCAGGACGCGGACGGGCGGGTGCTCGGCGAACGCATGGCGGAACGAGACGGCTGGTCGCTCGAGGTTGCGCCGGACGGCGGGGTCAGGTTCCTTGCTGACCAAGACCGGGCGAACATTTCTGGATCTACGCCCGGCACCTTCGTGGCGTTCCTCACGCTCGGGGTCGAGCACATCCTGACGGGATATGACCACCTCCTGTTCCTGTTCGCCCTCCTGGTGGTGAGCCCGGGCCTCTCTTCGTCGATCAAGATCATCACGGCCTTCACCGTCGCGCACTCGATCACGCTCGGGCTCGCGACCTTTCACATCGTCGAGATCCAAAGCGCGATCGTCGAGCCGCTCATCGCCGCGACCATCGTCTACGTGGGCCTGGAGAACCTGGTGCGCCGAGAGCCACCGCGGGGCCGGTGGTTCCTCACCTTCCTTTTCGGGCTCGTGCACGGCTTCGGCTTTGCCGGCGTGCTGAGGGATCTGGGCGTAGGCTCCGGGGATCTCGGGATCGCGCTGCCGCTATTCTCCTTCAACCTCGGCGTCGAGCTGGGTCAGCTCATGGTCGCGGCGTGCCTCCTCCCGCTCCTCGCCTGGCTGCGCGGGCGGCCGGCGCTCGCCTTGCGCTGGGTCCCGGTGTCCTCGCTCTTGGTCGTGATCACCGGTGGCTACTGGCTCGCGGTGCGGACACTGCCTTGGTTTTGAGCGCTCGCGGCGTACCGGTTTGTTGCGCTCGGTCGATCCGGCCTACGGGGAACATGCCGGCATGCGACAAAATGCCCTGCGACAGTTTGTCGCAGGGTAGTTCATCGCGGATCTGTTATGGTTGCGTCCCGTCCGGCACCGGTGTGGAGGCGGAGACGCGCCAGGATCAAAAGGAGCAACCACGATTCTCCAGGGGCTTCGCTGCCAACCTGTCCGGGTTCGGCGGCAGGCGTTTTCAAACAGACCTATCGAAGGAGCAATGGCATGACACGAAAAAGAGCGGTAGCCAGGCTGATTGCCGCTGTGCTGGTCATCACCACAACCGGCACCGCGTTCGCCGAAGGACGCATGTGGATGGACTGGAGCCCGATCCGGGATCCAGCCAAGACGGCCCTAGAGGAAGCGAAGGCCGGCAAGAACGACGAGTTCAAGGCACAGATAAAGGAGCTTGTGACGCTGACCGACGAGATGAACTCGAAACAGGCGGATTCCAAATTGGATGTCGCCTACGAGACGCTGGTGAAGATCAGAGACGAAGCGAACATTGCTGCGGCCACCAAGATGCTCGAGGACTTTATTCCGACCTTGGTCGACTGGTAGCAGGGTCGTTATTCGGCCGCGTCGATCCTCATCCCTGCCCGGAAGCGAGTGCAGTTGCTGGCATTGAAAGTATCATAAAGCAGTATGGGCGTATGCCTGCCGAAGCTCGTTGGGATTAGCCAGGTGCATGGATGCACCGCTGTCAGGCCGCGCAAACCGACGATAGTTCGACATCGCCACATCGTAGGTCGGAACCGGCTTCATCGGGTTCCGACAACACAGCGTCCAAACACCTTATGGCGCCGATGGATCGCGCAAAACCATGTGGTTCATCGAAGGTATTCGCCCGTCACCCATGCGTCTGGTCTACGCGGGCTAGCACCCTCGGCCCGGTGAAAAATACGTACCGCCCGGTACGCGATAGCGGCGGTATACTTCACGCGGGCAAAATTTGATCTGGGGTAGTCGGCTTGATTCCCTCCCCTGCGCCTAGCGGGGGAGGGCTAGGGTGGGGGTCCGGGGCGCGTCCGCAGAGTCGAAGCGTGGTCAGCGCCTGCACGGCTTACCCCCACCCTGCCCTCCCCCGTCCGCAACCGGACGGGCAACCGGGCCGCCATGGATGGCGGGCTTTTGCGGAGGTACAGGACGAAGATGCCCGGCTTTTAGGAGGTACAGGATGAAAAAGCGCGG
>JBQTJM010000276.1:0-2976 GCA_052387115.1 Gammaproteobacteria bacterium
TGCTTCGCGAGGTACCTTACCTTCGTCCCAACAAACCATTTCAGGGGAAGCCATGAGTGTTCAATTAACGCTGAAACTTTGTCACGTCGATGTCAAACAAGTGTTCAACTAACGCTGAAACTTGCCCACTGATACGTGCCGTAGGCGCATGCCTGTGCCTGGTCCTGGGGACCGCGTGGGCGGAGGACCGGCGCATCGACTTCGATATTCCACCCAAGCCCCTGGCCGCGGCGCTCGATGATCTGGCCGCCCAAGCCGATCTGCAGATCCTGTTCGATCGCCAAAGCGTGAGCGGGGCAACAGATACCCCGGGCCTGCGGGGCCGCTACACGGCGCGTGAGGCCCTGCAGACGCTGCTCGCCGGCAGCGGCCTCGGCTACGTGTTCACCGCCGACAACGCCGTGGCGGTGAAGACCGCCGACCAGGATCCGCCCCCCGCGGACGAAGCCACAGTGCTGCCCGAGATGATCGTCACCGGCCAAGCGTGGCAAGAGACAAGCTACTCCGTCCCCAACGCCACCACCGCCACCAAGACCGACACGCCGATCATGGAGACGCCTTACTCCATCAAGGTCGTGCCGCAGCAGGTATTGCAGGATCAGCAGGTGTTTAGGTTGGAAAAGGCGCTGCAGAATGTGAGTGGGGTGGTGCAGTTTCCATCGAATTTCGGAACTCAAGATCAATTTATCATCCGTGGCTTTGACACGAACAACGTCTACCGCGATGGGTTCTTACTGGGGGACCTCCTTGGGGGCGGCAGCACTAAGCGGGATACGGCCAATCTGGAGCGAGTCGAGGTGCTCAAGGGTCCCGGCTCGATCCTGTTTGGTCGTAACGAGCCCGGTGGGATCATAAACCTCGTGACGAAGCAGCCGCTGGCAGGCCCTTACTATTCGCTGCAGCAGCAATTCGGTTCTTTCGACTTCTACCGTACTACGGCCGATGCCACTGGCCCCATCACCCAGGATGACACCCTGCTCTATCGTGTCAATCTGTCGTATGAGAACGCCGACTCCTTCCGCGATTTCGTCGACGGCGAGCGCTTCTTCTTGGCCCCGGTGCTCAGGTGGAACATCGGCCCCCGCACCCAGGCGACGTTCGAGATCGAGTATTCACACTTCGACGATCCCATTGATCCAGGTATTCCCAATATCGGCAATCGGCCCGCACCCGTGCCGCGGGAGCGATTCGTAGCGGAACCCCTGAATAATACGAGCGAAGGCGACCGCGTCTTAGCCGGCTTCCATTGGTCGCACGACTTCAACGAGGACTGGACCCTGCGTCAGCAGTTCACGGCGGAATTCTTGGACGGTGAAACAAATGCTACGTTTTTTTCCGCAGCTGCGCCGGACGGGTCCCTTGCGAGATTCTTCAACAATGCACCGGAGATAAGTTCTGACAAGTACTTTACGTCCCTAAACCTGATCGGCAAGGTTCCGACTTGGGGTCTCAAGCACACGCTGTTGTTCGGGTTCGACTACTTCCGTGTGGATGACAGACTGCCCGACCTCAATTGTTGCCAGCCGGCCCCGCCTTTCAACATCTTCGATCCGGTGTATCTGACGCAGGCGCCTGTATTCGATCCGGCGTTGAATAGGGAGATCGATTCCACGCAGTCGTGGTACGGAGTCTATTTCCAAGACCAGATTGAACTACCATACAACCTCTTTGCCTTGGGAGGTTTTCGCTATGACAACGCGGAGTCGTTCAATAATGTACTGGATTTGAAGGTAACGGAGGACGATCGCGTCAGTCCGCGCGGTGGCTTGCTATGGCGCCCCTTGCGGTGGCTCTCGCTCTACGGCAGTTATAGTGAGAACTTCGGAGCGCAAAACGCCTTGTTCAATACAGATGGGAAGATCCTTCCTCCTCAGACGGCCCAGCAGTGGGAGACGGGGGCCAAGACGGAGTTGTGGGACGGTCGGCTGTCCGCGACCTTTGCTTACTTTGAACTGACCAAGCAGAACATCGCGGTTCCCGACCCCGTGAACCCCGTTAACACCGTCACCATCGGCGAGGCAGAGAGCCGCGGGGTGGAATTCGATGTGGCCGGCGAGATCCTGCCGGGCTGGCGGATGATCGGAGCCTATTCCTACCTGCCTTTTGCCGAAATCACCAAGGATGTGGGCTTCGATGGTGGCCCTGGGAATACGGGTAAACGGCTCTTCTTGGCCCCGCGCAATTTCGGGAGCCTTTGGAGCACCTACGAGTTCCAGGGTGGTGATCTTGTGGGTCTCAAGCTCGGGGCGGGGGTGGTGGCGGCCGGGCAGCGCCAAGGCGATCTGGGCAACAGCTTCCAACTGCCGGGCTATACCACGGTGAACCTCTTGGCAAGCTACTCCATGAAGGTGGGCGCCACGAAGCTCACCACCCAGTTCAACGTGGATAATCTCCTCGATAAGACCTATTTCGCCGGAGCTTCCATTATACCCGGGGCCCCTCGCACGTTCTTGGGATCGATACGAATCGAGTTTTGATGGATGTCGACTCTGGTAACACGGCGGATGATACTGTGACTCGAAGGTTCTGGGTCCTGCTGCACCGCTACGCCGGGCTCTATATGGCCCTATTTCTCATCGTGTCCGGGATCACCGGGAGCCTGATCGCCTTCTACGATGAGTTGGATCGCGCCGTCAACCCGCATCTCTATCGCGCCGTGCCGCGCGGCACGGCGCTCGACGCGCCGGGGCTGATCGAGCGGGCGGAGACACTCGTGCCCGAAGGGCGGGTAACCGACATCATCCTCCATCGGGCACCCGGCGAATCCGCCATGCTGCGTATGGAGCCGCGCCTCAACCCGGCGACGGGCGAGCCCTATGTCCTCGACTTCACCGAGTTTTACCTGGATCCCTACAGCGGTGAGGAGCTCGGCCGGCGCAGGTTTGGCGATCTCTCGCAAGGGCTCATCAATCTCATGCCCTTTATCTACCGCTTCCACTATGGCCTCGCACTCGGTGAGATCGGTACCTGGCTCTT
>JBQTJM010000277.1:0-11927 GCA_052387115.1 Gammaproteobacteria bacterium
TTTTGAGCAGGAGGACGGACAATGAACTGGGATCAAGTCAAGGGTAATTGGAAGCAGGTGAAGGGCAAGGCCCAGCAAGTGTGGGGTGACCTTACCGATGATGAGCTCGACATCATCGAAGGGAAGCGCGAGGAGCTCGTCGGCCGGCTGCAGGCCAAGTACGGCTATACGAAAGAAAAGGCCGAGGAAGAGGCGGACAGCTGGGTTCAAAAGCTGTGATTGGGTAGGCCGCCCCTGGGAGGTACTGAGGTCGACAGCGCCCTGCCCTCCGAGGCCGCCGGTGCGTCCTCGGAGGGCCGTGCGGGTCCTAAGTCTCGATAGGCGCGAGTCGAGAAGCGGCGTTCAATCAGGAGGTGGATGATGGCTCTGACAACAGGTGAGACGTATCGTTGTACGAACCCGAATTGCCGGTGCGAAATGAAGGTCACGCAGGGCTCGAAGGCAGCCGGGGGTGGTGAGGCGTCGCCTCCGCGCTGTTGTTGCGGCACAGAGATGAAAAAGGCCTCATAAACGGGAGTAGCGGTGAGGCGATGGATTACTGAGGCCGTCCCCGAGATAGAACCACACGGCGAAACTGTCGAAAAGGTAGCGCGGTACCATGTCCACCGGATAGCGCACGGTCACTCTCGCCGGTGTGCTCGCCGCCGCCCTGCCAATACACGTTGGAGCGCCCGAAACCGGCCTCGGCCAGGATCTCCGGATCGCCGGGCCGCCGGGGATCAGCCCATGTCCCTGCCCGGGATGGTGACCGCTTGTCGGCACCGCCCAGCCCGTCCGACGCAATATTCTCCGTTGACAACTCGCGTCGAAATTCCTATCCTTGCTAGTACCAGTGGACCCCGGTCGCCCAGCGCTGGCCGACCATCGATGGCCAATGATCTTGGTCGAACCCAGGCGCGTTTTGTAAACACTCCTGATCTATGTTGCCGACAAAGCTACCATAATGGGTTTCTATCCCATTTCATTTGAGCCCTGAGCCGTCAACCGCTAGAGTTACCCTCGAAGATCAACCGTAAGCGCCACCGATTTCAGCCTAATGTCTTCCGAACAAGTTTTGACCGTGCGTTCTTTTTTCTGGCTCGCGCTTGCCGTGGTCACTGCCGTTCTCATTTACCTCTTGAGCCCGATTCTGACGCCGTTTTTATTAGCTGTGATTCTGGCTTACATGGGCGACCCGCTGGTGGACCGGCTGGAAGCCAAACGAATTCCTCGTACACTCGGTGTCTTGATAGCCATGTTCCTGTTGATCGGGCTTATGATCCTGATCGTGGTCATTCTCGTGCCTTTGTTCGAACACCAGGCGGCAACATTGATGCAACGTTATCCGGAACATCTGGAAGCGCTAAGCTCTTACATAACACCCTGGTTGCATCGTTTCGGGATTGATTTCGAACTGGATATCCAGGGAATCAAACAGGCGCTGCTGGAGAATCTTCCCGCCGCCAAGAGCTTCGCGGCCAAGCTGATTCCTAGTTTGACAACCGGCGGTCTCGCATTGGTCCAATTCGTGATCAATCTGGTGCTCGTGCCGGTGGTGTTGTTTTACGTATTGCGCGACTGGGACCTCATGATTGCGCATATCGGCGAAACGGTTCCAAGACGCAATCGAGACGCAACCTTTTCTCTGGCTCGTGATGTCGACAAAGTCCTGGGACAATTTTTGCGCGGCCAATTGTCGGTAATGCTATTGCAAAGCGTTTTTTATGTCACCGGCCTTTGGCTCGTGGGCCTGGACTTTGCGGTGCCGATCGGCATCCTGGCGGGGCTGCTCACGTTCGTTCCTTATCTTGGCGCCATCGTCGGGTTCGTGCTCGCGACGCTCGCCGGATTGATTCAATTCCAAAGTATCGGAGGGTTGGTCCCGGTGTGGATCGTTTTCTTCCTTGGGCAATTACTGGAAGGAATGGTGGTCACGCCTTGGTTGGTGGGAGACCGCATCGGGCTGCATCCGGTATTGGTGATTTTCGCGCTGCTCGCTTTTGGCCAGTTGTTCGGGTTTTTCGGTGTGCTGCTGGCGCTGCCCGCGAGTGCGGCGCTCGCGGTGGGATTCAAGTACTTGCACCAGAAATACACCGACAGCGCACTATACAGCGAACCGAAAGAGAGTCTCGTCATTTCTCCCCCTCAAGAACCGGAATGGACGGAAAGAGGCGAAGGAGTGAAAGAGTGAAAGGCGTGAAGGTGCCTTACAACGATGGGCGTTCAAACAGCATAACGTTAAGGAGAAAAGCAATGGCAGCACAAAAGGCAAGCAAAAAAGCATCTGCAAGCAAGCAGTCCGCGAGCAAGAAAGGCCATACTAAGAAGAACAGCACTAAGAAGGGCCGCCCTAAGAAGGGTTCAGTCACCAAGACGCTAATGAAGGAGACGGCGGCCAAAGTGCTGGCCGGAGCGGCTGCGGGCGCAGTTCGCGCGATCATAGGTCCGCTCGAAGAGGCTGCGGGTACGGGCGAAAAGCCTGCGGGTACGCGCGAAGAGTCTGCGGGTCTCGATAAGCCAGACGGAAACAAAGGCGGGAGGCCTAGCGGAAAGTCTCGCGGCAAGTCTGGAAAGTAAGCCTCCGGTCGTGACTCAGGATCGGGTGAGCTCCCGATAATTGGAATGTGGCGGCGGTTCACGCATGATTACCTTCGTGAATTGAAGACCCCGCTGGATACCGTGCCCTGAAGCATCGGCCGGGCGGACGATGAAACGTGACGGACCCGTCACGCTTCGTTGGCTAAGGGGCCAATCGTCGCATCCCATAAAGGAGGCATAAGCATGGGCGATATTGAAAAGAGCGCGACCGGCGCGAAACCCGATGCGGGCGGCGAAAGCTTGCCCTCGCTGATTGGTCGCCTGGGCGAAGATATAGTCACTCTACTCGAGACCAAAGTCGGCCTGCTGAAGCTGGAGGTCAAAGAAGACGTAAACGTGTATCTGCGCGGGCTCGGCTCTATCGGGGTTGGGGGTATAATCGCAGTCGTCGGGTTCTCGCTGCTTAACGTGGCTATTGCCTTTCTGCTTTCCGCGCTATTTGAAAAGACCCTGCTCATCCAGCCGGTCAAGTACGCGCTCGGCTTTATTATTACGGGCGTGATCGATTTGATCATCGGGGCCGCGGTGATAATACGAGCTAGAGACCGATTGGCGAAGCAGGACCTCGGGCCCGAAAGAAGCATCAAAGAGCTCGAAAAGGACAAGCAGTGGTTGAAGCGAGAGTCGTAAAGACGGACTCGGCCTTAGCGACAAAACGATTTACAGACGAAAGGGGAAGTCGGTGGTTAAAGAAAGAGCCTCTCAAGGCGCCCAGGCACTGCGAACAGGCGGGAGCAGAGAGCCTGACAAAGCGGAGCTCCAACGCCAAATGGAGGAGGCGCGGGAGTCCATTTCACAGACCGTCGAGGATATCAAGGACACTGTGGAAGACCAGTACGAGTCGGTGAAGGAGACTGTCAGTGGGGTGCTCGAGTACCGGGATCAGTTTCACAAGGACCCTATCGTCTGGAGCGTGGGCGCGCTCTCAGCCGGCTTCGCTCTAGGCTACACTCTCGGCTACGCACAGAAGAATATGAAGCCAGCCGGGCGCAAGCGCTCTGAGGTAGCCGCCTTCGCTGACGCCCTCGTTGACGAGCTCTCCACGGTGGGCAACAGTCTCGTCATGCCCTCGCTCAACGCGAAGATCAAGCAGTTGTTCGGCTTCGACTTCTCCGACATGTTAGACGAGATCGGCGGCGCTAAAAGGACAAGCGGCAGGAAGCAGTCGTCCAGGAGAGGCGGGGCGAGAAAGGGTAGTGAGACGAAAAGAACCGCAAGGAAAGGGCCCGCGAAGAAGGTTTGACGGGTCTCGATGTGAACCGCTAGCGACCCCTCAATTGGGCACCGAGACCAGCCGAAGCGACGCGTCCGCACCCTGGCAAGCCGGCCCTGCCGGCGCATATCAGGGTTAAATCCCAATATTTTCATTGGGAAATATCGAGCCGCATTCCGACGAAAGAGCAATGCCAAGAGCCAAACAGTTCCGTTATGCCCTGAGCAGGGCGATCTTCACGCCCAAGATCAGCGAGAGAAAACTGGTGGAAAGACTCGACGCGGTCAAACAGACCCTGCCAATCCCGGTGATCTGGCTGCTCGGCAAGGCCCAGTCGGGCAAGAGCGCGCTGATCCGGGCGCTGACGGGCCGCGACGACGCCGCCATCGGCAACGGCTTTCAACCCTGCACGCGTACCGCCCGCCTCTACGATTTCCCCGATACAACGCACTGTTTCGTCCGCTTCCTGGACACCCGGGGTCTGGGCGAGGTCGATTACGATCCGACCGAGGACATGCGTCTATTCGGGCAGCAGGCACATCTCTTGATGGTCGTGATGAGAGCGATGGATCACGCGCAACAGGAGGTGTTACAGGCCTTGCGGAGGATCCTGAAGGACCAGCCGGGGTGGCCGGTGATCGTGGTTCAGACCACGCTGCATGAAGGCTATCCGGACCGCGCTACGCCGCATCTCGAGCCCTACCCCTATGCCAGCACTCCCTGGCCGCCGACCGTGCCCAAAGATCTTGCACGCTCGCTGCTTACGCAGCGGGAGTGGTTTGCCGACATCGAGACGGCTTTTGTGGCGCTAGATTTCACCTTGCCCGAAGACGGCTACGCGCCGGTCCATTACGGGCTGGACGCGCTATGGGCGGCGGTTGAGGCCGCCCTGCCTTTGGGGTTACGGGCCCTGTTCCAGAGCACTGAGCACGTGGAACAGCTCCGCGACATCTATGCCCGAACTGCCCACCCCCACATCCTGACCTATGCCGTCCTCGCCGGAGGTCTGGAGGCGATTCCGATCCCCATGGTCAGCGTCCCGTTTGTATTATCGCTGCAGGCAAAGATGCTGCAGGCCATTGCCTCCATCTATAATCAGGAGCTCACGCACCAGCGCTACGCAGAGATCGCGAGCACCTTGGGCCTGGGCTATCTCTTGCGCTGGGGCGGCAGGGAGTTGATCAAGCTCATCCCGGCGTACGGGACCGCGGTCGCCTCGGTCTACACCGCCGGCGTGACCTATGCCCTGGGCAAGACCCTGTGTTGGTATTTCAGCTCAATAAAGCAGGGACACGTGCCTGACAGGGCGGTGTTCGAGCGGATCTACGCGGAGGAATTGCGGGCGGGACGGGAATTGTTAGCGCGCTACGTGCAGGCGCTACGGTCTTGAATCTGCTTATTTGTCTTCAGGGCCTTGCACCGTCATGACCACCCGGGCCTCATCGATGAAGTTTTCGCCCCGCTGGCTGGTGGCGATTGCGGTGATCGTCCTGCCTGCCATCACCCTGCTGCCGCTGGGGCTCGTGTGGCTATGGCAACAGGGGCTGATCCTGGAGTGGCTGCTGGTACTGGCGTGCCTGGGTGGGACCGCCTGGCTGATGCTGGTGTGGCTGAGCCGTAAGCACACGGTCGCGCTCACGGACAAACCCACGGTGCAGCCAGACCCCCACTGGCCGGACCGCAACCGTGCCGCCTGGGATAAAGCCACCGCGATCACGGAGAAGCTAGCGCTCGCGGACTACCCGCTCGACGACCCCGCCAGGCTCATCGAGCTGGGCCGAGAGACGATCACGGCCGTCGCCCGGCACTATCACCCGAAATCGAAAAACGCACCACTCGAGATCGCGATCCCCTATCTCCTCATGATCATCGAGTTGGTCAGCAAGGATCTGAGAATACGCCTTGATAACATCCCCTTCAGTCACATGCTGACCATCCACGACCTGATGCGCGGGCACAGCCTCGCGAGCTTCGCGGGCAAGTGCTACGACGTATACCGGCTGGGTTCCCTGGCCATCAACCCCGTGGCGGCGGTGTTGCGCGAGCTGCGCGACCTGACTGCGCACCAGGCCCTGAGATACCCCGCCGATGAGATCAAGACCTGGTTATTGCAGAGCTATGTGAAGCAGGTCGCCTACTACGCGATCGAGCTCTACAGCGGGGCCTTGAGCTTGAATGATCGGCCCACTGCTGAATATATCACCAAGTATTCTAGCACAGACCTTGAGCGCCGGGCGCAGCCCGAGGAGCCCTTGCGGCTGCTCGTGCTGGGCCAGGTCAAAGCCGGTAAATCCAGCCTCATTAATGCCCTCTTCGGCGAGCTTCGGGCCATGACCGATGTGCTACCCCTGACCTCCGGGATCACCCCCTACGTATTGGAGCGCGATGAAGCGGGGCGGATGATCGTCCTCGATAGCGCCGGCTATGCCGGGGCGACGGCAGATCAGGATTTCGATGAAGCAGAGGCCGAGCTCTTGCGCAGCGACCTGATCCTACTGGTGTGCTCGGCCACCAACGCCGCGCGACATGCGGACCGGCAGCTAGTGAATAATATCAATGTCCTGTTTCATCGCCGTCCCCACCTGATCGCGCCCCCGCTCCTGGTCGTCCTGACCCATGTCGATCAGCTCCGTCCCTTGCGTGAATGGGACCCGCCCTACAATATCGCCCAACCCCAGCGGCCCAAGGAGCAGGCGATCCGAGGGGCCATGGAGGCAACGGCCTCCGACCTGGGGATCGATACGAGCGATGTGATCGCGGTCAACGCACAGCCTGGGCAGATATACAATATCGAAGAAGGGGTGATCCCGGCGATCCTGGCGAAGCTCGATCACGCGCAGCGGGTAAAATATCTACGCTGCCTGCGGGAGCTCAAGCGGGAGGATCACTGGAACCGCCTGCGGGAGCAGGCCTGGAGGGCCGGCCGTATCCTCCTCGATGCCGGTGCGCGCATGGCGGAGAAGACTATCGCGAGGTTGAGCGATGAGGTAAGAGGGCGTTCGCCTCACTGAATACCATCGCTGGCACAATTACCACCAAAGGCGTAGGTAAGATGAAAATGAATCTGTGGTCCGGTAGATCTGCGCCGGTTTGTCCCGGACTCTTTTTCCTCCTCTTGGTGGCCGGTTGTGTCTCGCTAGAACGCGCGCCGGCAGAGACGGGCGCACCGGCGGGTGGAGCCGTCGCGGTCGAACCGCCTGTGACCCGTTTCAAAGATGAAAGCGTCACCAAGATCCCCGCAGAGGTTCCCGCCTGTCCCGCGCCCGCGGAGCAGGTACGAAAGAAAGAAAGCTCCACTCAAGCACCCGCAAAGCAAGCGGCACCGCCGCTGGATCTTAAATCCTTGGAGAAGCGACTCCGCGAGACCGAAGCCATTGGCGTGTTCACCAAGCTCGCAGTCAAGAATCAGGTGGATGACCTATTGGATGAATTCCGGGCGTTTCACCAGGGGCAGCCCAAACCTACGCTCGCTGAGCTTCGGCGACCGTACGATCTGCTGCTGCTCAAGGTGCTCGCTCTCGTGCAGGACGGCGACCCATCGTTGGCCCGTGCGATCGTGGCGTCGCGGGAGGCGATCTGGAGCATTCTTGCGGATCGGTCCAAATTCAACTCTCTAAGCTGACGGCGGGAGGAACGCTATGAGCGGACGTGTGAAGCGTTGGGTTGTTGTGATGACGGTCTTCTCGGCCGAACTGTCGTTCGCTGCAGATAACGTATCGCGCAACAAGGATCTGACTTCGGTGATCGCGCTGCTGGGTCTGCCGTGCGGCCAAGTCGTCAGCGCGGTCAAAAAAGGTGACAACGATCATATTGCGACTTGCAAAGACGGAAACCGTTACCGCGTATTTGTGAACGCCGAGGGCCGGGTCGTCGCAGAGAAACAATAGTAAGCTTGGATTCGTTTCCTATCCAGCCCGCATTCCTCACCACTGGCCGTTCCGAGGGCGACGGGGCGCCGGCTTGGCGGGTCGCAGCGCGGTGGTGGTGAGCAATGCGGGCCAGGGCCGGTAGCCGAGCCCGTACCCTGCCAGGCGTACCACGGTCTTCAAGGCCGAGCGTGCCGCGCGGAAATCCCGGCCGAGGTGCAGGAGCCGGGGGATCCCGGCAGGCGCGCGCGCGATGCCGGCCAAGAGCTTGCCGAGGCGGGGGCGGCCGGAGGCCGAGAGCGCGTCCAGCGCGAGCGGGGGGATCGACACGCCCTGTGCATCGACGATGGCGCGGATCGCGAGCCACGGGAGTCCGTGCTCCGCCGCGGCGCGGGCAACGCCGGCGCTCTCCATGTCGACCGCCAGCGCGCCTGTGGATAGAAACAGCCGCGATTTATCCGCAGGCGACGCGACTACGGTTTCGGCGTGCAGGATCCTTCCCTTCTCGACGCGCACCCCTCCGTCGAGCTTTCCCGCAAGCCGCGATGCCCAGTCCGGATCGGCTTCGATGATCTCCTGGCCGAATAGGACCGCGGTGCCGAGCACCACATCGCCGGCCCCGAGCCCCGGCGCCAGGGCCCCGGCGGTACCGAAGCTCACCAGCGCACACACACCGCGCCCGGCGAGGGACCGCGCGGCCCGATACGCACGCGCCTGTCCCATCCCCGAGAGGGACACTCGAACACATTCATCGGGATATCTTTCATCGGGACATCGGCGCCCGCTCCCGCCGGTCAGGCAACGGGCCTCGGCAGGCAAGGCCGCGACCACGCCGATCGGCGGCCCCACACCGTCAAGGGACATCGGGGCTGCAGCGCCAGCAGGCAGAGAACTGCGGCTCCAGCTCCTCGCCGCACGCCGGACACTGCCAGGCCGGACCGGGGGCCGCCGCCGCGCCCTTTTGATGCGTGTGTACGATCGACAGCGCGCGGACGGCCGCCCGCTCGTCCGGCACCCACACGGAGGGCAAGGTGTCCTCGGTCATCGGGATCTCCCCGCGCGCGCCGAACAGCGCCTCCCCGCGCACCTCGGCGGGGATCCCCTCGGCCTCCAGGAGGCCCCGCACCAGGTGGGCCTCGATGGGATCGCGGGCGGTGTAGACGTGCTTCACGCGCTGGGACCCTGTTTTTTGATCTTTTTTCGGCCATCACCGACGGGCGCGGTCAGACCTCACCCGCGGGGAGCGTACCGGCCGTTGACGCGCCCGACGGTCACTGGATGTGTCCCAGGATCCCGTCCAGCTCGTCCAGCGAGCCGTAGTGGATGACGAGGCTGCCGCGCCCCCGGCCGTTGTGGCGCAATTGCACGCGCGCGCCGAGCCGCTCGCTCAGGTCCCCTTCGAGTCGCGTGACATCCGGATCCGCCGGTCTCTTCGCTGCCGGCTCCGCCGTGAAGGTCGCTGCGAGGGCGCGGCGCACCAGTTTCTCCGCCTCCCGCACGGTCAGCCCCTTCGCGACGATGTGCTGCGCGGCTTCGATCTGCGGCCCGCCCGAGAGGGCCAGGAGGGCCCGCGCGTGCCCCATCTCGATCTCACCCCGTTCCAGCAGACCCTTGACGTCTGCTTCCAGATCCAGGAGCCGCAGGAGGTTGCTCACCGCGGCGCGCGACCGGCCCACGGCCTCGGCGACCTCCTGGTGGGTCATGCCGAACTCCTCGACCAGCTTCGAGAACGCCGTGGCCTCTTCGAGCGCGCTCAGGTCCTCGCGCTGGATGTTCTCGATGAGCGCGATGCTGAGCGCGGCCGCGTCCGGGACCTCACGGACCACGGCCGGGATGGCGTCGAGACCGGCGAGCCGTGCCGCGCGCCAGCGCCGTTCGCCGGCGATGAGCTCGTAGCCGCTCCCATCCCCGAGAGGGCGCACCACCACGGGCTGCACCACCCCCTGCGCCCGGATCGAGTCCGCCAGCTCTTGCAGACCCTCGGGGCGCAGGTCCAGCCGCGGCTGATAGCGGCCCTTCCGGATCCGGTCGATGGCGATGTGCTCGACCGCGCGCGGCGCGGCGGCTTGTTCCAGCACCGCATCCGCGGCCAGGCCCAGTAGGGCGTCGAGACCGCGTCCCAGCCCGCGCTTCTTGACGCTCATGCCGCGGCCCCGTTGTGCGCGCGAAGCCCTGGTTCGGCAGCGGGACCGCGACGCTTCCGACCCGCCGGCCATCGTAGGCCGAGGCCGCGAGGGTGCGCTTGTCGATCCCGCACCCCATGGTGGCGTTGCCCTGGGGGTCGAGATCGACGAGGAGCACGCGCCGGCGCAGCACACGATTGCAGCTTAATCACCGGGCATGCGCTCTCGCTTCCAAACACCCAACATCGCTTCGAGCTCTGCTTCACGAAAATTCGGCAGCCCTTCGTCGATTTCATACCATGGCAGTCTTGTATCTACGAAGATATGGTTGCTTGGTCGTGCTTCTGCGGAATTATCGAGTGAACCAACGGTGACATTCGTCAACCAATCGTATTCTGGATGTAAAGCCTCCCATACCAGGCGCGAACCACAGTCCTCACAGAATCCGCGTTTTCCCTGTTCTGAAGAGACGTAGTACTTCGGCTTAGTTTTCGTAAAGACCAACGAGCCGGCCTTAATCGGCACGGTGATCTCAGCAGGTTGGCCAGTGCTTTTCTGGCAAATCCGACAGTGGCAGTAGGAACCACTCCTGAGAAACACTTGTGCCTGGTATCGTACCTTTCCACATAGGCAACCTCCGGTCACATTCTTCGGTTCGTCTCTCACTATGGTTCTCCTCGCTGCCTAAGTGCAAGGTGCGGGGCGCCGCGCGTTTTTTGGCGGCGTCCCTCTCGACCACCGGGTTAGGCAAGGAATATGATCAACGCCAACACACTCAAGACGCTCCGCACCACGTGTAGCTTGCCCCAGCGAAACAAGAGCTGCCGCGCGAACTCTGAGCCTTTGTCCAAATCCGGATTGACAAGTCGGTTGTTCGTGGGCATAATGACGAGCAGCGTGAATGGAATGACCGAACCGAGCAGCAGGCCGCCAATGAGCCACCACACCCCCGACCCGGCAGCCCAGGCCGCCACACCAGACCCAACACGGCAAGCAAGACTTGCATCACCGTCGCTTTACGATAGCTGACCGGAAAAACCGTAGCGGCCAATTCGGTGCCGCACTCCATCCGGGCCGGATGCTCGACAAAGTTGACGTACACCGCGGCACCCGCGAAGAGCGCACAGCAAATGGTTGCGACGAATTCAAAGACTGTCATCAGGGTCATGATCGTGAACGCCTAACACTCAGCTTGACCGGTTGGCTTCGGAGCGCCAGCGGAGCGATCTCCTCTTGACGCCTCCATGCTCACGTCCCGCCCTTATTCTGAAGGCGCGGAATAGTGAGCGAAGACCTCGGCTCCGGTCATGTTCTTCGTTTCGTTTGCGAACGAATAGAAGGACGGCTTCTCATCGATAAAGATCTGCTGATCAAGGACCCATTGCTCTCCGTCATCGAGCAGACCCACAGGAACAGCGTAGTGCCCCTCTTTCTTTAGGCGGTAGAAAAGATGGCTTCCACACTTGCTACAAAACCCACGCTCTGCCCAGTCCGAAGAACTGAAGACCGATATACTGTCATTGCCTTCAAAATGAGCTTCGCTACCGCACTCAACCGCGAGCAAGGGTCCACCTGTCCATTTCCGGCACATATTGCAGTGGCAGGCGATGACACTCTTGCTCGTCGTCTTGGTCGAAACGCGGACTGCGCCACACAGGCAGCTTCCTCGTCGTTCGGTTTCGTCTCCCATCTCGTCCTCCTTAAGCGGCATAACGTTTGAGTTTTGCGTATGACAAGTGCGTAGCTCGTGGCGGTCCGCTGGAATGAAATATACTCGATTATTGCCAGGCAGGATCCGCCTATATTGCACTAGATCCGGACCCTGTGTAGCGACCCAAGTATAGATCAACGGATCGGCTCGTGGCCACAAGGAGGTGTGGCGACGGGCAAAGACCTGTCCGGTGCTCCCGTTACGGACGCGGGCTTTTTTGGGAGGGCATCTTAGAAGCCGTTCGCGCTCAAGGGGTTAGAGCACCCCCTCATTTCCCGTCTTTTTTACTCGTGAGGCTCGAGCGCCGCGACGCGGTGGCAGTGGCCGTGGTAGCGGGCGACCAGGACCGCGAGGTCGCGGTAGTCGTTCGGGACCCGGTAGCGGTCGCAGAGCCCCTGGATCGATGACACGCTGCGTTCCTCATGACCGCGGTGGCT
>JBQTJM010000278.1:0-9195 GCA_052387115.1 Gammaproteobacteria bacterium
GACGCCTTCGAGGAACATTGCGAAGGTGAAGAGCAAGGTGATGACCAGAGCGCTGGCCCCGTAGTCCATGCGGCCGTTCCGAACAAACATGTAGACGATCTGGATGGCGATGAACAGGCCGACCCAGTGGAACAGTCGCTCGCGCAGGACCGTGGTCCATTGGACCACTTGACCGCGCAGCCGCACCCATTGTGAAAAGAGGATGACCGCCGCGAACACCGGGACCATCAAGAGCCAGTAGAAGCGGCTGACCGCGGGAGATATGTTGGTGATGGCCATACCGATATAGGACAACCCGACCAACCCACCCAAGACGAGGGCATCGTTGAAGTGGGGGAACACATCGAACCTGTCCGCAAGCGCCTTGAGCTTCTCGTTCAAAACAGCGAGACCCGCCATGATTAAATCCTCCGGTACCGGAAACGATTGGAGTCGCTATGACGCCCCTACCGCAAGGTCCAACGGTACTCCTCACTGCAACCCCGGTAGGAGCTGGCGCGAATCGAGGAATGCGAAAGGGCGCCCATAAGCCCCGCACGCGTAATCGGACCGCCTCCCCGGCACGCTTCTTCGAATCATATACCGTAAGCGAAGCCGCGACAACCCAGGCCAGTTTACGTGCTCTCTACACACCAGCCGCTAAGACTTGACATCCCCATAGGCTGATCAGTGGACGTCACGGCGTCGGGTTTCCGGAATGGACCATCTTCGCCGGCCTCAACATAACCCTCGGGAAGTGAAATGCTGGCAGTGTCGAGTCATACCGGGGGTTATTGGTGCTGCGAGGGTGCTCGACAGCTTGTCCTGCGGCTAGAGAGGGTCGACCACTTCGAGGAACGAGAACCGGTGGAAATCCGCATCACGTGTGCAGATCCGTCGGATCCCATGCTCACGCATGAGGACCGCAGTGTGCGCGTCGTGAAGCACGTTGCCCGCCAGATGAGGAAGCTCAGCGATGACCTGCTCGGCAACCTGGGCGTGTCGCTGCGTGGGAACAAGGACGCCGAGGCCGGGCGCGGCAAGAAGCGCCGACACGAATCCCCAGGCTTCCGGCGCGCCCCACGGGCGTCTCATCACCCGCGGATGGGTCGTGACGCGCAGGAATTCATACAGGATCGCCCAGGTAGTGTACCAGGCATCCGCGCGAGCCCGCTGGCGCTCCAGCCAATCGTACGAGACCGCATGATACGGCGAGTCTGCGTCGGCAGCGTAGACCAGTATGTTGGTGTCGACGACAAGCACTATCGCCCTTCCATCGCCTGGTACAGCGCGTCTCGATCCGCGATATCGACCAGCGTGCCGTCGCTGTGGAAGGTCGGCAGGGGCGGGAGGTCCGTCCGCTGCCTCTGGGATCGGAACAGGCCGCGCAACGCCGTCTCCACGAGCTCCGACATCGTCCGTCCCTGGCGTGTCGCCTCGCGCTTGAGTTGCGCCATGACCGTGTCGTCGATGTTGAGAGTAGTTTTCATATGGAAAACCATATCAGCGGTATGGCCGTATGTCAAGTGAGGTGAGCAGCCCGCGCATGCAAGGGAATCCCCGGCAACTGTTCGGCGCAACGACCCTCGACAAGGAAGTCAAGGCGTTCCTTGATCAGACTTGGAAACCAAGTGACGTCGAGAGGATGTACTAGACGTACGTATACTGGCCACGGTCGTAAATCGCCTTTTTAGATCCCCTACCTCCGGGAGAGGGCTAGGGTGAGGGGATCAAATAAAGGGCGATTGTGACCGTGCGTGGTATAGCCCATGAGGGAAGGCGCCATTGCAGTCCGCGGAAACGAGCGTAGTCCCCAGCCGGACTGAAGGCCGTGAGACACTCGTCGCCCGGCCTGTTTCGGCACTTTCGGCACGCGCGAGATGATCGCCCGATGCGAACTGCTGAAAGCGGCGTGGAAAAAAGGGTTACACGTTTGTTGTCGAGCACCACACTGGTGTAAGATCACTGGCGCAATTCAAGCGCGGGAGGACAAGTCAATGATCGTACGTGTGATACGACACCTTGTGGCTTTGTTGCTGTTCCCGTTGACGGTGGTCACCGTCTGCCACGCCCAACCGCAAGCCGGGGCACAGCCGAACATCCTGGTCATCTTCGGCGACGACATCGGCCAGTCGAACATCAGCGCCTATACCCACGGCCTAGTGGGCTACAAGACGCCCAACATCGACCGCATCGCCAAGGAAGGCCTGATGTTCACCGACTACTACGCCGAGAACAGCTGTACCGCCGGGCGTTCGACGTTCATCACAGGGCAGGCGACGCTGCGCACCGGCCTGTCCAAGGTCGGTGTGCCGGGCGCCCCGGTGGGTCTCCAGAGGGGCGACATCACGATTGCCCAGGCGCTGAAGCCGCTGGGCTACGCCACGGGGCAGTTCGGCAAGAATCACCTCGGCGACAAGGACGAATATCTCCCTACCGCGCACGGCTTCGACGAGTTCTTCGGCAACCTCTACCACCTCAACGCGGAAGAGGAACCGGAGCGGCCCTACTGGCCCAAGGACGACCCCGCCTTCGTCAAGGCCACGTCGCCGCGCGGCGTGATCCATTCCTTCGCCGACGGCAAGATCGAGGACACCGGCGCGCTGAACACCAAGCGCATGGAGACCATCGACGACGAAACCACCGCCGCCGCCCAGGCCTTCATCAAGAAGCAGGTCGAAGCCGACAAGCCGTTCTTCGTGTGGATGAACGCCACCCGCATGCACCTGTTCACCCACGTCCGCGAGTCGATGCAGGGCCAGAGCGGCATGCCCGGTAACGATTACGCCGACGGCATGCTCGAACACGACGGTGACGTCGGCAAGCTGCTGAAGACCTTGGACGACCTGAAGATCACCGACAACACCATTGTCGTCTACACCACCGACAACGGCCCGAACCAGTTCTCCTGGCCGGATGCGGCGACCACACCGTTCCGCAACGAGAAGAACTCCAACTGGGAAGGCGCCTTCCGCGTCCCGGCGATGATCCGCTGGCCCGGCAAGATCAAGCCGGGCGAGGTCTCCAACGAGATGTTCTCCGGCCTCGACTGGTTCCCGACCCTGCTGGCCGCCGCCGGCGATACCGAGGTCAAGGACAAGTTGCTCAAGGGCTGGGCACCGACCTCCGGCGGGACCAGCTTCAAGGTCCACCTCGATGGCTACAACCAGCTGGACTATCTGTTGGGCAAACAGCCGAAGAGCGCGCGTGACGAGTTCTACTACTTCAACGACGACGGCGAACTGGTCTCGATGCGTTTCGGCAACTGGAAAGCGGTGTTCTGCGAGCAGCGCGCACCGGGCGGCTTCGCGGTCTGGAGCAACCCCTTCACCTGCCTTCGGGTACCGAAGATCTTCAACCTGCGGATGGATCCCTTCGAGCGTGCCGATGTGGTCTCCGACCAGTACTACGACTGGATGACCAAGAACGCCTATCTGGCAGGCGTCGCGACCATGAAGGCCGCAGCCTTCCTGGAGACCTTCGTGGCCTATCCGCCGAGCCAGCGGCCAGCGAGCTTCAGCATCGACCAGGTCCGTGCGAGGGTGGACAAGAAGATCGACGAGTCCTTCAGGAAGCGCGGTTTGGAATAAGCGGTGCCTCGCCGTGCAGCCTGCCGGCCCTTGGACCGGCAGGCTTGTACTTCCCCCCGTTCTTCTCGATCCGCATACCGATGCGCCGTCGACGTGCGCTGATGACGAATCGCGACCTTCGCCAGGACGCGATTTCGCTCGATCTCATGCCGTCGGCTACCAGCCCCGCCGCGGCGTGGGCACGGTGGTCGCGCTCAATACCGTGGGCGGCATCGCCGGAACGATGATGACGGGCTTCGTGCTCGTTCCGGCGCTCGGGCTGGTGCGCGCGCTCGCGGCGCTGGCGATCGCCGCCGCGGCGATCGGCCTCTGCGCCGTGATGCGCGGTCCTGCGGTACGGCCAGCGCTGCGCCTGGGCACGCTCGCGCTCGGCGCAATCTCGATCCTTGGCGCTATCCTCGTGCCGTCGGACCGCCTGGCGAACCTGCTGCCCGGCGCACGTGGTGGATCACTCGCCTTCTACGATGAGAGCCCGGGCGGCACGGTCGCGGTGGTGGAGTCGCAGTCGGGGGACAACCGCTTCAAGTGTGGAGCACCGAGCTGCACGAGATGATGCTGGTCGGTTCCTTCGACCCGATCGAGATCGATGCGGCGTGCATCGCGGGCCGCTTCCGCCAACCCGGGGTGGCCGCGGCGTTGCGCGAGGTGGGCATCGCCTCCCCCGCCACCTTGCTCGCGACCTGGGTGACGGACCGGGCCGGCCTGGAACGTTATGTGGACGGCGCGCCTCCGGTGACGGACGACCAACCGCCCATCGAGCACGCCACCTGGGTGCGCCCGAAGGAGATCGTGCGCGTGCTGCCCAGGCTGCTCGCCCTGTGGAGCGAGCCGCCGCTTCAGGGCGCCGACGAAGCGTTCCGTAAGGCCGTAGCAGACGAGCGCGACCGCCTGGTGCGGTTCTACGGCGCGGGCCTGTATGCGTACAACGGCGAGCGCGCGGCATGGGCGCGAGATATTCGGAGTGTGGTGAGGGAAGACGGCAGCAACCCCTACTACAGGTGGTTCGTAGGCGAAGGATCGAGATGACTACAACGACTGTACGAGAAGGCGCACGCCCGCGGACCAGGCGATCGACCGCATCGTCGAACGCGTTGCCACTGCCTGATCTCCCGCACGGGGTTTGCCGCCGTAATCGCCGATATCCATGACCTGCGCGATCACGCGATCAGGGTATTGCAGGGCTCCACCCGGTGTTTTCCACCAGATGTACTTTGCTGCAAACTGCCGCAATATCTCTCGATCGATCTGTCCCATCAGGAACCATACGCCCCGCGCCTGCCGCGTCCCCCTTTCATTTCGATCCCGGCGATCGGGCCTGGCGCGATCGTTCCCAGGTCTCCGCGGTCATCACACACCGAAACCCCAGATGGTTGGTGCCGGTGTCCGGTGCGCCCTTGCCGCGGGCGCCCGGCATGTAACGCGCGCAATACTGATCGGTGCAGAGGAAGGACCCGCCCTTGTGCACGCGCTTGCGGACGCCGGGCTCGGACGGATCGAAGCTCTCCTCCTCTCTCGGTCCCGTGGGATTGCGGACGACGGCGCCAGCCTCAGCCTGCCGCGCGTGCGTGTCCGGCCGGTACCAATCGGCGGTCCACTCCCACACGTTGCCGGCGGCGCCATAAATCCCATAGCCGTTGGGCGCGAACGCCTTGACCGGTGAGGTGGCCAGATAACCATCCTCACCGGTGTTGCGATCGGGGAAATGACCCTGAAAGGTGTTGGCCATCGCCTGGCCGGTCGGGCGGAAGCTGTCGCCCCACACGAACTTCTTGCCATCGAGCCCGCCGCGCGCGGCACGCTCCCATTCGGCCTCGGTCGGCAGGCGCTTGTCCGCCCACTTCGCATAAACCTCGGCATCCTCGTAGGCGATATGCACGACCGGATGGTCGAGGCGCACCTCGATCGAGCTTGCTGCAGCCTCGGGATGGCGCCAGTCGGCACCGCGCGCATAGCTCCACCAGCGGAAATGGTCGTCGAGCGCCACCTCGTGTTCGGGCGGTGAGAACACCACCGAGCCCGCGAACAGCATCTCGGGCCGCGCGCCAGGGTAGTCCTCGGCCCGCGGCACGCGCTCGGCCACGGTGCGGTAACCCGTGGCCCGCACGAACTCGGCGAACTGTGCGTTGGTGATTTCGGTCTCGTCGATCCAGAAGGCGTCGACCGCCACCCGATGCACCGGCTGCGCATCGCGGAACACGGGCTCGTCCGATCCCATGTCGAACTCGCCCCCGGGGACGAAGACCATGCCGGCAGGGCCCTCGCCCGGGCTGCCCGCGGCGAGCGGGACAGGCGCAAGGCCGAGGACCAACACCGCTGCCACACGGGCGCGACCCATGGTGCAGATGCGAAGTTAGGTCCTAATACCCCGGCGGTGGCCCGACGGTCACATAGGTGACGCTGCCGCCCGAATACGCCTGGTTGTACCAGGTGGCGCCGCACTGGTAGTAGCTTACGCCGTTCACCACCACCGTCGCCGGGGTACACGGTAGCGTATTGTAGTAGTTATAGGTGGTATAGCTGGGCGTCGAGGCCGAGGAGACAGCCGCACCTACTACAGCGGCCGTGCCCGCGATGACCGCCCCGGCCACCAGGGCCTCCCCGAAATCATCGTCGTCCCAATCATTGTCCCAGTCGTCATCGTCCCAATTGTTTCGCGCAAAATCTTGCCGATTGGCTTGCCGTTCGGTGTAACCCTGCTGGCGCACATCGGTCCGTTCGGTGTAGCCCTGCTGGCGCTGTTCGGACCGCTCGGTGCGACCCTCCTGGTGCTGAGCCTGTCTGTCGGTCCTCTCGGACTGCCCATGTGTCCTCGTATCGGCCCGCGCCTGGGTACGCTCTGTACGTTCCCCCTGACCCTGTTGCCGTGTGCCCGCCCGATTCGTGGAAGCGGTTTGGCGCGATTGGGAGCGTTGCGCTGATCTCTGCGTCGCACCCGCTTGCGTGGCGCGTGTCTGCTGGGTCTGGGACCGTTGCGAAGATCGCTGCGTCGCACCCGCTTGGCGCGAGGCCGTGCCCGTTCGTGACGAGAAGCTGCCGCCCGCTGCGGCGCCACCGCGGGAGAAACCGCCACTGTGAGCGGCCGACCTGCCACCGCCGGCACTGCGAGTGGCCGACCTACCACCGCCGCCGCTACGAGCGGCCGCCCCGCCGCCACCGCCGCCTCCGCGGGAAACGCCACCACCGCCCCCTCCACGCCGGGCGTCCGCGTCATCCACGAGCCCCCCCAGGAACACGAGGGCGCTGACGATGGTCGTGACCATCACGAAAGGTCTGGTCTTCATTTCTGTCCTCCGCTCTGGTCTGGCGCTGCTTTCCGTGGGACAGCGACCGCACGCAACTGAGGGAGGAAGGCGATTTTCTCCGCTCCCTCGGGGGGCGTGAATGCAAACATCGAGTCGCTGATCTCGGGCGCGAGGTTCCAGTCGGAAAACTGCGCCCGGAACTGAGGCTCGCCCTCTGCATCCTTGTACGTCAAGACCACCCGCTGGGGCAGCGGCTGGCCACCGTCCGCGACCCATATCTGGAAGTCCACCGTCGTCGTCTGCCCGGCCAGGTGGTGGGCGGGAGCACCGAGAATGCTTGTCTTCTCCACGTAGTCTACGGATTGAACTCGGTGCTCCAACTCCGCCGGGAGCCGGTTCACGAACAGCAGGGCGAGCGGCAAGCGCATGTGGAGATCCCGCATGAAATAAGCGATCGCGTCATCCAGATCACCGGGTTTCGAAATCGTCGCATAGACGTTTCGTGGGCTGCTGTAGACCGTGATCGCCTTGCCATCAAACAGGACGAGTTGCTTGTCGCCGTCGCTGCGCTCAGCCTCGGCACGCATGCGGTCCGGCCGGCTCACGGTGAGCGTGCGGTTGTCGCCGAACTCGATCTTCTGGCCGGAGGGTTGCACGGTGTCGTAACTGCTCAGGACGTTGACGCTGAAGCGCTGGGTCCGGGACAAGAGCTCGGCCATCCCCATCAGGATCGCCTCCGCATCGGCCTGTGGCTCGACCGGGGTGGCCGCCGCAGGTCCGGCGACCGGCGACTCCGCCGCGCGGGTGGTCGCCTCCGGTGCCGCGCAGGCCACGAGGATGGGTAGGGCCGATGTCGACAGAACGACCCGCCACCAGTTCGTCTTCATGGGGCAACCTCCTTCAGTTATTCTAGCCCAAGCCTCACCGAGGCGCAGGGCTCGTATTACTTGACCTTCGCGCCGGTGTCCTTGATCGCCTCGCTGCAACGACGGCTGAGCGCCTTTTCGTTCTTCTTCATGCACTCAATGACACGCCCTTCGCCCGGCTTGATGGCACCGCAGTGCTTCTTGAGATCGTCGCCGCACTCGTTGGTCAGGTAGGTCAAGGCCGCCACGGCGTGCTCGAGCTGGGCCCCGGCGTCGTACAGGGCATACTCGCAGCGCGCGGAGAGCTTGTCCTGGTAGGCATACAGGCAGGCGAGGACTCGTCCCTCGCCCGGTGTCACCTTGGCGCAGAATTCGCCTCCTGCTGCGTCACGAGCGCAAGGGAAGGAAAGGGGAGACGCCAATCTCCGGCGACATGACGTGATAATAAGACTCCACTAAAGCACTCATTCGTTGCCCGCCGATGGTAAAGATCTTCCCCACACCTCCGCCGAGCGGAACCAGCCAGCGGTTATTGCCGTCCGCCTTCCAGTTTGCGGCAATGCTCGGGCTGCTGCTCAAGTACCAGCCATTCGGCAGGTTGTAGTTAATGACCGGCCGCAGCCCCATCACGTTGACATCCTGCCGGCCATCGTCTCCAGCAAATGACCACAAATTCTGAATGATAGCGCCAACCAGCCAGGGTCCGCTCGTGTACACACCGGCCACAGCCGGACCCGCCGACCATTTTTCGCTACCGATTTTCTCGTCAGTAGCCGTGGGCAATACCAGAGCCGGCCCCACACCCCAGATGAATTTGCCTGCCTTGGCCGGTGTCAGGAACATTGCCAGGGCAACGTCACTTAGTCCGTCCGTAGATTCCGGTAAAGGTTGGTCCGCAATCGGTATAACGGCCCGTGTGACGAGGCTCCAGTTTTCGTTCAGATCGAGGGGAATGAGTGGTTGCAGCCTGAAAAAGTTCAGGACATCGTTATCCGGACCGAAACCAAACTGAGCGTTATCTTCAAACCTCATGATATAAAACCGGGAAACTGGGTTTTGATCTTCTTTCGCCAGATCTACTGCCCCTTCTCCCATGACAAACGTCGAATTCAGGATGAGCGCAGTGAAAATGTAATTCTGCCAACTGAGGGCTGTTCGAGTTCTTTGATACCGGCGTGAATGGTGGTACGCGACAGACCGGTCGCATCGGCGACCAGGGTGATGCCGTCGCGTCCCAAGCTCATGGCTTCGACTGCCGCCCAAAGACGCAGCGTGTTTTCCGTCCGGCGACCCACCAATTGCTGGATATTTCTGCTTGGTGGCTTTGCGCAGGCCCTTGTCCACACATAAAGAATAGACCCTTACGAGATATTGTTCAAGTTATTTCTACCAGGATCCTAAGAGGATCTGCCCGGCCAATCCGGCCGTCAACACCGTGATGGTCCCTATGATGAACGCGTGCACGGCCAGTTGCCGGCATAAGCGCTCATCCGCCCCCTGGGTCATCTTGACGAACGG
>JBQTJM010000279.1:0-6068 GCA_052387115.1 Gammaproteobacteria bacterium
GGCTGTGGGACAGGCATAGTCGGCCCACCCCAGGCCGGAAGCCACTGAGCATGTCCGATTCCGGCGAGACGCGCCATCCCGGACGCGGCATATTCCCGTCCATGCTCGACGACGAAGCTCTGCACGCCGCCATGGAGGCCAAGGACACCCGCTTCGACGGGGCGTTCTACACGGGCGTCACGTCGACCGGCATATACTGCCGGTGCGTCTGCCCGGCACGGACGCCCAAGCGCGCCAATCGGCGCTTTTTCCCGTCGGCGGCGGCGGCGGAGAAGGCGGGATTTCGACCGTGTCTCGTCTGCCGTCCGGAGAAGGCGCCCGGCGCCGCGCCGATCGACCAGAAGCAGCGGCTCGCCGCGCAGGCGCTGGCGCGCATCGAGGCGGGCGCGCTCGAAGAGCAGGGGCTCGACGATCTCGCGCGCGACCTCGGCGTCACCGGGCGCCACCTTCGCCGCGTCACAAGCGGCGTGTTCGGCGCCGCGCCGATCGACCTGGCGCAGACGCACCGCCTGCTCAGCGCCAAGCGCCTGCTCACCGAAACGACGCTGCCGGTGACCGAGATTGCGTTCGCCAGCGGCTTCCGGAGCGTTCGCCGGTTCAACGCGCTGTTCCTCAGTCGATACGGTTTCCCGCCGTCGCGCCTGCGCCTGCGGCGCACCGAAGCGCGAACGCCGGCGTTCACGCTCGACCTCGTTGCCCGAGGCGCGTTTGACGTCGCGCCGATCTTCGAATTTCTGCGGTCGCGCGCGCTGCCTGGCGTGGAGCGAGCAGATCAGGACTGCGCGCGCACGCTGAAGATCGGCGCTCATGCAGGATGGATTGCGATCGCGCCGAGCGCGCGGGGTGTGAAACTGACCGTCTCGGAGGGACTGGCGCCGGCTCTGCGGCCGCTGGTGGCGGCCGTGCGCGGCGCCTTCGATCTCGACGCAGACCTCGCCGCGATCGACGCGGCGCTGGCGCACGATCCCGCGCTCGCCGTCGGCGCCGATCCTGCGGTGCGCATCCCGGGCGGTATCGATCCGTTCGAAATGGCCATTCGCGCGGTGCTGGGCCAGCAGATCACCGTCGTCGCAGCGCGCAAGCTCACGGGCCGCCTGGTCGAGGCGCTTGGACTGGAAATCGAAGGCGGATCGTCCGACCTTTACCGGCTGTTTCCGGACGCAAGCCGCATCGTCGAAGCCGGTGCGGACAGAATCGCGGCGCTCGGCATGCCGCGCGCGCGCGCCGACACGCTGTGTCGGCTCGCGAGCGCCGTCGCGGAGGGCCGCCTCCTGCTTGCGCGCGGCGCGATTGCTGCGGGGCGGGCAGGTCTGGCGGAGATTGCCGGCATCGGTCCGTGGACGATCGAATACGTCGCGCTGCGCGGCCTTGGCGATCCCGACGCGTTTCCAGCCGGCGATAGCGCTATCCACTCGGCGCTGGCGATGGCGACCGGCGTCGAGAAGCGTGCGGAAACGTGGCGCCCCTGGCGCGCGTATGCCGCGGTGCGGTTGTGGCGCGCGCATGCGCGCAAAGGGGAGGTCCGATGACGGAAGCCGTATTTGTACAGGAAAGCCCAGTGGGACCGCTCACGCTGGTATCCGACGGCGTAGCGCTCACGGGCGTTTACTTCGCGACGCAGAAGCACGGCGCGCCGCCGACAGGGCCTAGATCATCCGATCGCATCATCGATGCGGCGCGCAAGCAACTCGACGCGTATTTCAACGGCCGGCGCCAAGCTTTCGACGTACCGCTCGCGCCGCGCGGCACGGTGTTTCAAACACGAGTTTGGGCGGCGCTGACGAAAATCCCCTATGGCGAAACCATGAGCTATGGCGCCATCGCCGCTGCGATCGGGGCGCCGAAGGCGGTGCGCGCCGTCGGCGCCGCCAACGGACGCAACCCGATTCCGATCATCATCCCGTGCCACCGTGTCATCGGCGCGAACGGCTCGATGACAGGCTTCGGCGGCGGCATCGATCGCAAGCAGATACTGCTTTGCCTAGAACGCGATGCGCTGGCCGCGGTGCGATGAGCATCGCTGATCGACTGTGGTGCGAGACCCGAAACGTGAGCGGCAGGATCGATACGCAATGTTCAGCATCCTCCATGGCAACCGGATCGAGGCGCTAGCCGAGCAGTTGCTCGCCGATCCCGCGCGCCGGGACACGGATGTCGTCCGGCCGGAGACGCTGATCGTCCCGAGCCTCGGCATGGCACGCTGGCTCAAGGATCGGATCGCCCTGCACGACGGGGTGTGTGCGAACGTCCAGTGTGCCTATCTGGCCGAGTTCATCTGGAAGAGCTTTTCGGCGCTCCTGCCCGACGTGCCGGCGCGCTCGCCCTTCGATCCCGAGGTCATCGCCTGGTGCGTGTTCGAGCGCCTCGGGGCGCTGCCCGAGGTACCCGAATACGGCCCGCTCGCGGACTATGTCACCCACGGCGATCCACAGAGCCGCATGGGCCTCGCGAGCCGCATCGCGCGGCTTTTCAATCAGTACCTCGTATACCGGCCCGATTGGCTGCGTGCCTGGGAAACGGGCCGGCTGCTCGGGCTCGGCAGCGGCGACACGGAGCGCTGGCAGGCGCGCCTGTGGCGGGAGTTGGCAAGGCTATCGCCGAGTGCCTTGCTAGAGCACCCCAAGGACCGCTATCTCGCGGCGCTCGCCGGGCTTGCGCACAAAGACCTCCGCGCTTGGCTCCCGCCCCGCATCGCGCTATTCGCGATCCCACACCTGCCACCGCTGTACTTCGAGATCCTCTTGGCGCTCTCGGCGCACATCGATATCCGCTACTACCTGTTGAACCCTTGCCGGGAGTACTGGGCCGACATCGTCACGGAACGCGACCTCGCGCGCCTTTCGCTCGCCGGCGAGGCCGGCGTGGCACACCACGAGATCGGCCATCCCCTCCTGGCCGCCTGGGGACGACAGCCGCAGGAACACCTGAACCTCGTCGCCACTCTATGCGGTGAAGAAGGCGTCGAGCAGGATGAGCACTACGAAGATCCCGCCGGCGTCTCCTTGCTGGCGCGCCTGCAGCGCTCCGTCCTCGACCTCGACGACCTGGATGGCGAGGGACTCGTGCTGTCGCCTCACGAGCACTCCGTCCAGGTCCATGTCTGCCACAGCCTGATCCGAGAGCTTCAGGTGTTGCACGACCAGTTGCTGTCGCTCTTCGACGCCCATCCCGGCCTGAACCCGGCGGACATCGTGGTGATGACCCCCGATCTGGAAATCGCGGCCCCGCACATCGACGCGGTGTTCGGCTCGGCACCGCGAGAGCGATACATCCCCTTTGGGATCACCGGCCGGGCCAGCCCTTCAGGTACGTCGCTCCTGCGGGCCTACGCGACGCTCCTCGGGCTGGCGCGCTCGCGTTTCGAGGCCTCGATCGTGATGGAGCTCATCGAGACCCCGGCGGTGGCGCGCCGCTTCGACCTCGGCGAGGCCGATCTGGCCTGCATACGCGCGTGGTTGCGCGAGTCCGGCGTGCGCTGGGGTCGCGACGCCGAGCATCGCGCCGCATTGGATCTCCCCGCGGAACCTCGCCACACCTGGGCGGATGGCCTGGCGCGCCTGCTCCTCGGCTACGCGCTGCCGGGTGGCGGCCGGCGCACCTTCGCCGGGGTCTTGCCCTTTGATGACATCGAGGGGAGCCAGGCGCTGGCACTGGGCAAGCTCTGCACCGTGCTCGAGGCGCTCGAGGGCGCGGCCCGTGATCTCGCCATCCCCCGCCCCCCGGCCGAGTGGGCGACCTTGCTCATTGCCTATACCGACCGCTTCCTGCTGCCCGCCGAGGACGAGCAGGGAGATCTAAAGCGCATTCGCTCCCTCCTCACCGGCCTCGGCGAGGACTCCGCCCTAGCGGCGGCGCGGTCGCCCGTCGGGGTGGAGGTCATCGCCGCGCTCCTCACGGAGCGGCTCATAGGCACGGCCCCCGGTCCGTCGCCGACGGGCGCGCTCACCTTCTGCGGGATCGGCAGCTTGCGGGGCATCCCGTTCCGGGTCGTGTGTCTCATCGGCTTGGCCGACACCGCCTTCCCCCGCCAGGCCGCCGTTACGGAATTCGACCTCATGGCCGAACGGCCGCGCCTGGGGGATCGGGCCCGCCGTCACGACGACCGTGCCGCCTTCCTCGATGCCCTGCTGTGTGCCCGCGAGGTTTTTTACCTGAGCTACCCCGGTCACAACGTTCGTGACGACAGCTCTCTCCCGCCCGCGATACCGGTGTCGGAGTTACTCGATTACTTGGGGCGCTCGGTCGCGGGGGGTGCCGATGCCGTCCAACGCCGCGTCATCACCGAGCACCGCTTGCAGCCTTGGAGCCCCCATTACTTTAGGGGACTATCGGGGGGAGGCCTATCGGGTGGAGGTTTATCGGGTGAATGGGGCGCGCTGTTCTCCTACGCCGCGGACTACGCGGAGGTCGCCCGGAGGGCCGGGACCGATTCCAGGTCCGCGGCCCGGCCGCTGTTCGTTCATCCACTTCCCGAGCCGGGGCCAGAGTGGCGGGAGGTGGAAATCGATCGGCTCATCGATTTCTTTTCTCACCCCATCCGCTTCCTGCTCCGGGAGCGCCTGGGCATCCATCTCGGCGCCGGGGAGGCCGAGTTACCGGATCAGGAACCCTTTCAGCTCGGCAAGCAAGACGGATTTCGGCTGGCCGAGCGGCTCCTGCCGCTGTGCCTCGCGCGTGCCGGCGACGCCGGGATAGAGGAGATCGCCCTGGCCGGCAGCGAGTTGCCTCACGGGGCGGCCGGCCGAACCGAGCTAGGACGCCAGCAACGGGGACTGGTCCGCTTCTGTGCCGACCTAACCCGACTAGGCCCCACGCATACCCTTATTGAACCTGGGCTGGCATCCCTCCCCTTCGCACTGGCGATCGGCGAGGTCTCGCTCACCGGATCGCTTTCCGGGCTGCACCCGGATGGTTTGTTCGGCCATCGGCTCGGCACCCTTGGGGCCTTCACCCTGTGGAACGCCTGGCTGCGGCATCTCTGCTTGTGCGCCGTGAGTCCGACCGGCGTCGCGGCCCGGAGCCGCTGGTTGTTGAAGGACGTCCTCCTCGAATTCACACCGGTGGAGGACGCGGAAGCGGAGCTTGGAACGCTCCTCGGACAATACCGGCGCGGCCTGTCCAACCCCCTCGCCTATGCGCCGCGCAGTGCCCTCGCGCTCCTCGAGGGCAGCGCCGCCAAGGCCCGCTCGACGTGGGCCGGTAGCCCCCCCCGGCACCGCGGCGAGAACCATGACCCCTGGTTCCGCCTGCTCTACGGCGGCGCCCGGGACGACCTGCCGGCGAATTTCGAGACCACCGCCCACGCACTGCTCGATCCCCTCTTCGCCCATGTACGGGAAACGCCGGCCGGAGAGGCTATCCGGGACCCATGAGCATCGAGCAGCCGGTGGCCCTCGGCGTCCCGCTCACCGGTGTGCAGCTCATCGAGGCCAGCGCCGGGACGGGCAAGACCTGGACCCTGTCGGGGATCTTCCTACGCCTGGTCGTGGAGACGGACGTAGCGGTCGGCGGGATCCTCGCCGTCACCTTCACGCGCGCCGCGACCGCCGAGCTGCGCGAACGCATCCGGGGCCGGCTCGGCGCGATGCTCGATCTATTGGAGGGGCGCGGGACCGATGACGGGCTGTGCGCCCTTCTCGCCGCGCGGCTCACCGACACCGGACGCGCGCGACTCAAGCTGCGGGCCGCCCTGTACGGCTTCGACGATGCCGCCCTCTACACGATCCACGGCTTCTGCCAGCGGGTGCTGCGCGACCAGGCGTTCGCGAGCGTCATGCCCTTCGAGACCGAGGTCCTGGCCGATGCCGGCGAGCTGCTCGACGCGGTGGTGGCCGACTTCTGGCGCCGCCAGGTCGCCTCGCCGCCCATCGCGCAGGACGGCGGCCCGGAGGCCCGGCTCCATGACCCTTTTGTCGCGTGGCTGCTCACCCGGAATATCACACCCGAGTCCCTGCGCGCCTGGCTCGGCCCGCTCCTCGACAAGCACGAGCTGCGGGTCGAGCGCCCGCTGGCACCGCCGGACGGCGCCGGGCTGAACGCGCGTTCCGCCATGCTCAGGGATCGCGTGT
>JBQTJM010000280.1:0-8038 GCA_052387115.1 Gammaproteobacteria bacterium
GCTTTACAACCCTAAGGCCTTCATCACTCACGCGGCATTGCTGGATCAGGCTTTCGCCCATTGTCCAATATTCCCCACTGCTGCCTCCCGTAGGAGTCTGGGCCGTGTCTCAGTCCCAGTGTGGCTGGTCGTCCTCTCAGACCAGCTACCGATCGTCGCCTTGGTAAGCCATTACCCTACCAACTAGCTAATCGGACTTAGGCTCATCTGATAGCGCGAGGCCCGAAGGTCCCCCGCTTTCCCCCCCTGTCACAAAGACAGAGGGACGTATGCGGTATTAGCCCGAGTTTCCCCGGGTTATCCCCCACAACCAGGTAGATTCCTAAGTATTACTCACCCGTCCGCCACTCGTCAGCACCCCGAAGGGCCTGTTACCGTTCGACTTGCATGTGTTAAGCATGCCGCCAGCGTTCAATCTGAGCCAGGATCAAACTCTTTGGTTTAAGGTTGCCGTCGCTGTGCGCGACAATCTCTGCTTCCCCGCCACCTCGAGCATCAAGGCACGCGGGGCTGACTTGCCAGAAGCATCCCCTGACGCAGGCACCCACACAAATTGCTTGGATAACAGTATGTTAAAGAGCAGAAGGGGCCGATCTAGCGATGCCGCCTCCCCACTGAGGAGCGGAATTATACATCGCCGAAGCTGCGCGTCAACCGGTCGCGCCGTGCGCACCCGGACCAGCCGCTGCCGACCGGGACCGGCGGCCACCCGCGGCTTTTCGCACGCCACCATCCCTGATCACAAGCTGTGTCGAGCGCCTCTCCGCCGGGCACGCGGCCACCGCCGCGCCCCTAGCCCGGATTTCTCACCACTACCTCGACCACCGATCCGCTCGCGACGGGCAGTGGCGAGAAATCCCGGTTAGCCGGTCAGGTCAGGAGCCGACCCCCGGGCCGTCAGACGATCGATACCTTGGCGATCCGCCGCCGGCCGACTTGCAGTATATGGGTCGTGCCCGGCCACAGCCGCAGGGCCGGGTCCGAGAGGCGCTCCTGGTCGATCCGCACGGCCCCCTGGGCTATGAGACGCAAGGCCTCCGAGGTACTGGCGGTGAGCCCGGCCTGCTTGAGCACATTGGCGATGGCGATCCCTTCCGGTGCGCCCGCCACGTTCCGCTCCGGTACCTGATCGGGCAACGTCCGATCACGAAAACGCGTCACGAAGTCGCGGTGGGCATCATGGGCCGCTGTTGCGCCATGAAACCGCGTGACGATCTCCTCGGCCAAGCGCACCTTGACATCCCGGGGGTTCGCGCCCGACTCGACTTCCCTCTTCCAGCCATCGATGTCTCCGGCCGGACGCAGGCTCAGCAGGTCCAGGTAGCGCCACATGAGCGGATCGGACAGCGACATGAGCTTGCCGAACATCTCCCCCGGAGGGTCCGCGATCCCTATCACGTTGCCGAGCGACTTGGACATCTTCTGCACACCGTCCGTGCCCTCGAGGATAGGCATCATCATGATGATCTGAGGTTCCAGCCCGTATGCGGTCTGTAGGTGCCTCCCTACGAGCAGGTTGAATCGCTGATCCGTCCCTCCCAACTCGAGGTCCGCCCGCAGCGCGACCGAATCGTAGCCCTGCACCAGGGGATACAGGAACTCATGGATCGCGATCGGGTGGCCCGCGGAATTGCGTTGCCGGAAATCATCGCGCTCCAGCATGCGCGCCACCGTATAGTGCGAGGCGATCCGGACGAGATCGGCGGCGCTCATCTTGTCCATCCAGGTGGAGTTGAATGCCACCTCCGTGCGATCCGGGTCGAGGATCTTATATATCTGATCAGTGTAACTGCGCGCGTTCCGGGCCACCTCCTCGCGATCCAAAGCCCTGCGGGTCGTATGCTTCCCGCTCGGGTCCCCGATCCTGCCTGTAAAATCACCGATCAAGAAGATGATCTGGTGACCGAGGTCCTGAAACTGTCTGAGCTTGGTCAGGACCACCGTGTGGCCGAGATGCAGATCCGGTGCGGTGGGATCGAACCCCGCCTTGACCCGCAACGGCCGCCCGGCACGCAGCCTGGCCCCGAGGTCTTCCTCCGGTAGGATCTCGACGGCCCCACGCTGGATCTGTTGGAGCGCGGCATCGACGGGCACTACCTTGGTCACGGCAACGAATAGCTTAGCACACACGGACGGGTCATCGCAGATCGTGCGTCACGCATTGACCCGCGCGGGCTTAGCGGTTATCTTTAATAAAACCTATAGAAAAAAACCGTGCCTGACAGACAGGTTATTCGCAACTATGAGCCCCGGCTGCAGTGGCAAGGGAGATCGGGACCCTCCTTCAGGGTCGGCACTGCACACCGGTTGGATTGGGGGCTATCGGACGAACGGGAAAGGCAGCCGCATCGCTGGCTGTTCATCTCGTCGCTGGCGCTCGTCACCCTGTTGCTCGCGGGCATGGGGTCCCACGAAGTATCCAACCTTGATGGACTGCTGAGCGCCGCGCCCCAAGGGCCCGATCTCGGCGTCGCGCACCGCCAGGCGCCGATCCCGCTCAAGTGGCCTGTAGCGCTCGATGGGACCGAGGGTCTCCGCAGCCACCCCATGCAGTTGGCGGCTCGCCCCTCGCCTCGGCGATCCAAACGGGAAAGCGCGTGGCAGGAGATCACAGTACGCCGCGGCGACAGCCTGTCTCTCATCTTCGATCGTCTGGGACTCGCTAAGGGCCAGCTCGATCGGGTCTTGTCCCCGGGCCGGGGGGCGTCGGACCTCAAACGCCTCAGACCAGGGCAAACCCTGCGCATCCTGATCCGTGATGGTGAGCTCGCCGAAATGCGGTGCGAGCAGGACGCGACGAGGATCTTACATGTTTTCCGGGGCGCACACGGCCGATTCAGGATCGATACGGTCGTTCGGAAACCGCAGGTCCGGGTAGCGATGACCACGGCCTCCATCGGGAGCTCGCTGTTCCAGGCCGGTCAGTCGGCCGGCTTGTCCGAACCTCTCATCCTGCGTTTGATGCAGATCTTTCGCTGGGACATCGATTTCGCTCTGGACATCCATAAAGGCGATCGCTTCGCCGTGATCTACGAGGAGTTGTCGAGAGGCGGCAAGACCATCCAGCAGGGGGAGATCCTGGCGGCGGAGTTCAGGAACCGCGGCAAGTCCTACCGGGCCGTGCGCTTCGTCGACGCGCACGGCCGCGCCGACTACTATAGTCACAGGGGCGACGCGCTGGACAAGGCCTTCATCCGCACGCCGGTGCAATTCAGCCGCATCAGCTCGCATTTCAGCCTGCGTCGCCGACACCCGATCCTCCACACCCTGCGGGCCCACAAAGGGGTGGACTATGCGGCACCCCATGGCACCCCGGTCAAGGCCACAGGCAACGGCAAGGTCCAGTTCGCCGGTACGCAGAACGGTTATGGCAAGACCATCATCCTGCAGCATGGGGACCGCTACGGCACGCTCTACGCCCATTTATGTCGGTTCGCCTCCCGGATCAAGGCCGGTCAATCCGTCCGCCAGGGTCAGATCATCGGCTATGTCGGCAGCACCGGGTTCGCCACCGGGCCCCATCTGCACTACGAGTTCCGCGTGGACGGGATCCACCGCGATCCGCTGACCGTGGGTCTTCCGCGCGCTCTGCCCTTGAGCCGGATCGACCAGCGCAGATTCCGTATCAAAGCCCAGTCCCTGCTCGCACAGCTCGACTCCCTGACTTCGACCCCGGACCATCCCTCGGATCGCCGCGCGTCCCGCCTAGGGATCACCACCCTGGCGAGGCACAGTCCGTGATCCCGACCCCAGATTAGGCACCCCCCGTACGTGTTCGCGGACTGGTGCCGATGCGTGACGCCGCGGAGCACACCCCGACCGGGCAGATAAGCGAGCGGAGAGCGGCCACGCGGCCGAGGCGCTTCGCCGCAAAGCGTCTGGGTCGACCACTCTCTTCGCGACCGACCGGGCCGTGACGCTCTTCATCGGGCTCATGTCGGGCACCAGCATGGACGCCGTCGACGCGGTGGTGACCGATATCGACGGCACCCGGGTACGCGTGATCGCCCATCACTCCGAGCCGATGCCGGCGGACCTGCGGGCCGAGCTGTTACCGCTCAGTCAGGGCGCCACCGCCCTGTCGCTGGAAGGCCTGGGCCGCGTGCACATCCGGGTCGGCCGCACGTTCGCGAACGCGGCGCTGGCCTTGATGGCCAAGGCCTCGGTGCCTTCCTCCCGCATCGCCGCGATCGGCAGCCACGGCCAGACCGTCTGGCATAGACCCCACGGCCCGGACCCCTTCTCTCTGCAGATCGGCGACGCCGATGTCATCGTCGAGGGCACCGGCATCACGACGGTCGCGAACTTCCGAGGGGCCGACATCGCCGCCGGCGGCCAGGGCGCACCCCTGACCCCGGCCTTTCATGAAGCCCGGTTCCGACAGGCCGGCGTCGACCGCGTGGTGCTGAACATCGGCGGGATCGCCAACGTCACGGTGCTGCCCGGGGAACCCGATGCCCCCGTGCGCGGTTTCGACACCGGGCCCGGGAATGCGTTGATGGACGAATGGGCGCTCCTGCACCTCGGGACCCCGATGGACCGGGACGGGCTTTGGGCAGCGGCCGGTACCGCCGTACCGACGCTGCTGACCACGCTCAAAGCGGACCCGTATTTCGCCCTGGGGCCGCCGAAGAGCACCGGGCGCGATCACTTCAATGGCGCATGGCTCGCGGCGATGCTGACGCGCGCCGTGCCGATCGATCGTCACGAGGATGTCCAGGCGACGCTTCTGCGGCTCACCGCGGACACCATCGCCGAGGGGATCCACCGCCATGCACCCGCCACCCGCGAGGTCCTGATTTGCGGCGGGGGAGCCTACAACCGGATGCTAGTGCGTGCGCTCGAAGGGTCCCTGTCCGGCGTGCGCGTGCAGACGACCGATCAGCATGGCCTGGACCCCCAGTGTGTCGAGGCCACGGCCTTCGCCTGGCTGGCCCACTGCCGCCTGGAAGGCCGGCCGGCCAATCTGCCCTCGGTCACGGGCGCGAGGCGGCGCGTCGTGCTCGGCGCGGTCTACGGCCCGGGACGCGTGCTACGCTAGTGATCTCCTGATCCCGGATTGCCCGCACCCTGGCAGTGTCCCCGCCATGCCCCTTACGACTGCACCCGACGACCGGCGCTGGCGTCCGGCTCCCCTGGTCAAGGCGTCCGTCCTATTGCACGCCGGCGCGATCGCGGCAACGGCCCTCGACCCGGAGATCTGGCCTTGGACCGCCGGCGCCGTCGTCGCCGACCAGGCGATGTTGACCTTCGCTGGGCTATGGCCACGCTGTGGTCTGTTGGGAGCGAACCTGAAGCGCCTGCCGCCCGAAGCCGCGGCGCGAAACGAGCTCGCCATCACCATCGATGACGGCCCGGCGCCGGCGGTCACGCCCGCTGTCCTCGATCTCCTCGACCAGCATGGTGCGAAAGCCACCTTCTTCTGCATCGGCGAGCGTGCGGCCCACCACCCCGATCTGTGCAGAGAGATCGTCGCACGCGGCCACGCCGTGGAAAACCATAGCCTACGTCACCGCCGTGACTTCGCACTGCTCGGACTCCGCGGCTTTACGCGCGAGATCAAGGCCGCCCAGGAAACATTGGCCGCGATCACCGGCATCCGCCCCCGGTTCTTCCGTGCCCCCGCGGGACTGCGCAACCCCTTGCTCGATCCGGTCTTGAGTCGCCTCGACCTGCGCCTGGTGAGCTGGACCCGCCGCGGCTTCGACACCCGCAACGGCGATCCCGGATCGGTTTCCGCGAGGCTGTTGCAGGGGCTCCACGGGGGCGACATCCTGCTGCTCCACGACGGCAATGCAGCCCGCACCACCGGCGGCGATGCGGTCATCCTCATCGTGTTGCCACGCTTGCTGGACGCCATCGCCGCCGCCAGGCTGCGTGCGGTCACCCTGCGTGCGGCCGTCCTTCCTTCGAGGATCGCATGAGCACTGGATTCACGTGCGAACGGTTGGATGCCGCCGCTCTTCCCTACCGGCCCGCCGGCCCATACGCGTGGACCATCGCGAGGCGCGGCTGGTCAGATGGGGCGGCACCCACCGCATGTCATCGCTCGAATCCGATAACAAGCCGACATGACAACGAGGAGACGAGATGTTGATTCAAGAGCTCGTGGAAGACCTTCTGGGTACGGACCTCCCGATAGGCATCCGAGCCTACGATGGAACCCGGATGGGACCTCCGAATCCACCCGCAACCTTGGTGATCCATTCCAAGAACGCGTTGCGGCGCATCGTGGCCCGACCGGGAGAGCTGGGGTTCGCCCGATCCTATGTCACGGGTGAGGTGGAAATAGAGGGTGACATCTTCGACTTGATCGCGCTGCAATCGCGTCTCCCCCAGGTGCAGCTCAACCTGAGGCAGGTCTTGAAGGGGCTCAAGATCCTCGGCCTACGCAACCTGTGGCCCCTCGCGCCACCGCCGGAAGAAGCGCGCTGGCGATTCGGATTGCGCCATTCTAGGGGCAGAGACGCGCGCTCCCTGGCCGCCCATTACGACCTGCCCAACGAGTTTTTCGAGTTGATCCTGGGACCGTCCCGAACCTATACCTGCGCGGTCTTCGAATCCGAGAACGATACGCTCGAACAGGCGCAAGCGAACAAATACGAGCTCATCTGCCGAAAGCTCGCGCTCGCTCCCGGCAAACGCCTTCTGGACCTGGGGTGCGGATGGGGCGACATGGTGATCCATGCCGCGAAGCATCACGGGGCCCGAGCGGTCGGTGTGACCCTGTCCAAGGCCCAGGCCGAGTATGCGAGAGACCGGATACGAGAAGAGGGTCTGGAGGCGCTGGTCGAAATCAGGCTCCAAGATTTCAGGGACATCGATGATGGCCCGTACGATGCCGTGAGCGCGATCGGTTTCTTCGAGCACGTCGGTCTCGGCCGGCGCAGCGGGTACATTCCAAGGGTCTTTTCATTGCTGTCGAACGGGGGGCGTTTCCTGAATCACGCGATCAGCCGCATGCCCAACATCAAGGAGCGTCTTTCGCGATCGGGTTTCGCCGATCGCTACGTGTTTCCCGATGGCGAGTTGGTCGAGATAGGAAAGGTCGTCTCGGCCGTGCACAAGGCGGGATTCGATGTACGCCACGTGGAGAACCTGCGTGACCATTATGTCCCGACCCTCCGCCACTGGGCCGCCAACCTCGAGCGCCACTGGGACCGGGTCGTCGCCCTCTCGTCCCTCGGGAAGGCGCGCGTCTTTCGTCTTTATCTGGCCGGCTCGGCGATGCGCTTCGCCTGGAATCAACTGCACGTACACCAGGTGCTCGCCCTCAAGTCCGAACAAGGTCCCGGAGCCGTGGGGATGCCGTTCCGACCCACCTGGGACGGTTCGCTGAAACCCGAACGCGGATAGAAATGTAGGGTGGGTTAGCCGCGCTGTTTGCGGCGTAACCCACCAATCCGTCGGCCCCAGGCCGACACCTTGAAAAGGAGGCCCACTGCGCGCGCCGAGTCGGTGGGTTTGGCATAAACGGCATGCCGAACCCACCCTACATTTACTGGCGACAGCTACCCCAGAATCGGACGCCGCGTCGCATGCTGGGTTTCGTTCCTCAACCCAGCCTACAATACTTACGCGTTTCCGGCCCAGTGGCCGTTCGGGCGCTCCCTGTCTTTCCAATCCAAGGCGAGCTGCTGGGAGAAGATCTCCTCCGAGTAGTCATCGGAGCCGCGCAGTTTTTTGTCCCGCCAGATGCGGGCATGCACGCCCAAAAACTCGGTCAGACGCTGCTGCAGATCGAGGTGGAAGCGCGTGACCCAACCGGCGTCCGGCAGAGCGCCCGGACCGAGGTTGTCCTTGTGTGTGTAACTGATGAAGACGTCGTTGTCGAAGCCCGGCAGATAGGCCATCGGCCTGCCCTCACCCTGTCGCAGAACCCGATCGTGCCCGGCCGGTCGCGGGGTTGCAAGGGTCCGGCGAGGTCCACGGTCCGGCCAGAGACGTCGCGCCGGAACCACTTCCGGCCCAGAAGCCCGGCCCTGACCGGGCCGACGCGGAGCCCTCGTCAAGCCGCTCCTTGTCCAATACCCACGAT
>JBQTJM010000281.1:0-5586 GCA_052387115.1 Gammaproteobacteria bacterium
CCCCGGACGCTGGCCCGGGGTCGAGGCGCTCTGGAACGTCCCGGCGCTTCAGAGCTACCCCTATGACGGCTCGGCGATCATCTACTGGGCACCGGACCCGTGCGACCCGATCCGGGCAACCCGAGCGTGACGATCGGTGTGCCGCCGCCCCCGATCGAGAACCGACCCACCCGCGGCGGCGAGGACCCGCACGGCGCCCCGCGAGGAGCGCCCGGCGGGCTCCAGCAGGTGTCCGATTTCTTCTCTCCGACCGGCGCAGTCACCGACGTCTGCGGCCCCTCGCCCTGCTACACGGGCGGCTGGACCGGCCCTCCGTAGCCCGGACGGCAGGCGGCCCGCCTGGGGCATAGGGAGGCGAACGAGAAGGCGCTCCCGCGTAGCGCCGAAACGGTCGTGCCCTGCCGATACGTGCAGGCTTGCCTGCGTTGTGGGCGTTTGAACCACCGACAGGCTCACTTGATTATCATCACACCCGCGAGAGCTTTCCTCTGCGGCCTCGATAAGGGACCTGCATCCGCCGTGCGATTAGGAATACCATTGCTGTTCCTCTCTGCTTTCCAGTTACCCATGGAAGAGCATGATCCCCCCTCGGCCCTCGACCGTCCGCAACTGGAGGACGCATCGCTCGTAGAAGCGGAGCGGCTTCGCGATCATGTCCAGGCGCTCGCGGGGCAGATCGGTGAGCGCAATGTTTTTCACCCCGAAGCGTTGCAGGCCGCTGCGGACTACATCAGGAGGCAGTGGAGCGCACAGGATTACCCGGTCAGCACCCAAGCTTATGAGGTCGAGGGAGTGCCCTGCAAGAACCTCGAGGTCAACCGCGGGGGTCGCGGCAGACCCGGTGAGATCATCCTCATCGGCGCCCATTACGACTCGGTCCGAGGAAGCCCCGGCGCCAACGATAACGCCAGCGGAGTCGCGGCGTTGCTGGAGCTGAGCCGCCTGTTTACGGAGCTCAAGCCCGACCGCACCGTGCGCTTCGTGGCGTTCGTCAATGAGGAGCCACCCTTCTTTTATCGGCGGCAGATGGGCAGCATGGTCTACGCCGAAGCGGCCCGTGAACGGGGCGATGACATCCGGCTGATGATGTCGCTGGAGATGCTCGGCTCCTATAGCGATCTGCCCGGAAGCCAACGTTATCCGCCGCTATTTCGGTACTTCTATCCGGACCGCGGTAACTTCATCGCCTTCGTCTCCAACTTCGGCTCGCGGGCGATGCTGAAGCAAGCAGTGGCCGCGTTCCGGGCCGCTTCGGATTTTCCGGTCGAGCATGTGGCGACGTTCTCGTTCGTTCCGGGCGTCTCGTGGAGCGATCATCAGTCGTTCTGGCGCCAAGGCTATCCGGCCCTCATGGTGACCGACACCGCCTTTTATCGCTATCCCTATTACCACACCGCGCGGGACACCCCCGAGAAGGTCAACTACGCGGCCATGGCCAAGGTCGTCCAAGGGCTATTTAAGGCGATAGCGACGCTCGCCATGGAGTAAACGCGCCGGTTCACGCTGCTACGGTGCTCGGGCTCTTCGAATATTGTCGGGCTGCTGAGTACAACGCGTTCAAAGAACCCGTGTCGGCGCGGTGCCGAGGCTGCGATCCACGTCCGGTCCGACTCGGCAGGATGCCGCGGAGTGCCTGGTCATCGAACAGCAACACACACAAGCTCATGGCCAGCAGGTTGAAAAAATTGTAGTTGCCCGTCAGGGCGATACCCACCTCGAAAACCAGGATGATCCAGGCCGCCAGCATCCGTGGCCGGCGGGCCACAAAGAACAGGAAAGGCACCCCGAGCTCTATGGCGAGGACCGCGAATGTGCAGGCGTGTTGAAACCACGGAGGCAACTGATGAGCGTACCAGGCAATCGGTGTTGGGAGCGGCTGGGTCTCGTAGTGGTAGTCCAGTGCCGTGAAGGATGCCCAGGTCGGATCGCCGCTCAAGAGCTTTACCCAGCCCGAACCGAACACGAAACGGAAGAGCAACCAGCGAAACAACCACACCACGAGCACGGAACGCGACGGCAGGAAGACTGCTAGAAACCCGGCCTCCAGCAGCAAAGTGTCCCACTGGAAGTGCATGAAATCCTGGCCTGCGTAAAACAGCGATAGGTACAGCACGTAGCAAAGCATGAGCAACGGGGCTGTCCAGCGCCCCCCAATCAGACTTGCTGACGCCGCGAGTGCACCCAGAATGCAAGCACTAACGAGCGCCGTGTCGCTGCTACTGAACCAGAATAGTGTTGGGACCTGCCAATAGGCGCGAGTGCCGAGCTGGGTGAAAGCGGCATCGAGATAGCCGGAGACCGGCAGGATGCCCTCGCTTCCTGCGAGCTCCCGGATTTGTGTCGCCAGGGACACAAATGCAGCGACGTAGATGAGCGCGAGCAATCGCAGAAAGAGGGCACAGGACAGTGTGTGCCTCTCCGGCACGCGTTCCGGCCCCCAAAGCCAGAGGCTGGCCCGCATTGCGGCTTCCCGATGCCGCGACACGAGCGTGTAGGCAAGCTCCGCGGCCGGGGCATACCCGGGAACATGACGATACAACCATAACCACAAAGGATTCCCGCCTGGCATAGCGAGTATCCGAAAAGCCGCCTCGGCGCCGAATGCACGTCCGCCGTCAACGCCGACGAACACGATTTGCCTGTGAAACCGTTCGAGCGGAATGTCGGGAAACTCGGCAGCAACCTCCTGATAGGCCTTGGCCTCAAAACCATCATGGGTCAGGTGTAACCAGTAGGACACCCAATAGCTGCAAAAGCCGCAAAGACCGTCAAAGATGAGTAACGGGCGCATCAGGTGTACCCGCAAAACATTGCTAGCGTCGCAGCATCGCCAGCCGGCACAGGACGATCCCGGCGAGCACGACGCCGCCACCCACCGCCTGCTGAACGCCAAAGGACTCGGCCAGCAGCACCCAGGCAAACACCGCGGCGGCCACCGGCTGCACCAGCAGGCTCACGGAGGAAAATGCCGCCGGCAGATGCGCCAGCGCCCAGGCGATGAGCCCCTGTCCGCCGATGTGCGAGACCAATGCCAGACCCAGCAGCACGGCCCACCCTGAACGCGATTTGGGCCACATGGGCTCACCCAAGAGCCAGACGATCGGCAGCAACGCTACGGCGCAGGCCAGCGTGGTCCACCACATTACTTCAAACGCGGAATGACGCTTGCGCAAGCGCGACACGCCCAGCAGATACCCGGAATAAAACACCGAGGCGATGACGCCGTAAATATCTCCCAGCAGGGTTTCATGGCTGATGGTGAGACTGTCGGCCATCAGCACCGCGGCGCCGGACAGGGCCAGAATCAAACCGACCAGAAAGCCCCACGTCACGCGCTCGTCGTACAGGAAGAACGACGCGGCGGTGATGAAAATGGGCGCGAGATTGGCCAAAAGGGTGGCGTTGGCGACCGAGGTGTGAAGGATGGACTGGTGCCACACCGCCAGGTCGCCGGCGAAGAAAGCGCCGGCCAGCCACAGCCACGGCAGCGCAGCCGGTTCCTCCTCCGAGTCCGGATCCCTGCGGCGCGGAAACCACAGCGCAAACAGGAACGGCAGCGACAGCGCCACGCGCCAGAACGCGGCGGCGGTGTAGCCCACGTCCACCAGGCGCACGAAGATCGGCGCAAAGCCAATGCACACCGCGCCGGCAATCAAACCCGCCAGAGCCTCGCGGTCGGCGTGAGGCGCGGTGCTCAAGGCGGGGATTTATCCAGGCTTCTGTAAGCGTGCACCGCTCACACTCCCCTCCAAATTTCACGTAGATGCGCTTAGGTATATGATACCGTGCGTGTGGGTCTCCGGCGCACAGGCCCGCCACGATATTATTGGCCAACCGTCGAAGGGGCGGCGGCTCGTCATCATGCGGCACGGCCGTCGCCTCCGTGCTTCTCAAGGCGGGCTGGCGCAAGCTCACGGCCGGATCGGGGAGGATCGAGCTCTGGATGTGTCCCAAGGGGCTCGGGGACGCCTAGCTAGTTGCGAACAGCAATAGAATTTCCATTGGTACGCGAAGTCCGGTAAAGAGTACCGGTTGCCCGTTGTAAACCTTACAGCGTATGCCGGGGTGAACCGTCGCGCGCGAGATTGTGACCCAGTCGCGCTGGGAGGCGGCGCGGGAGGTGTGGCCTGCGACGCGCGAGCAACGCGATTGGGGCACAAGATCGCCAATGTCCTTGACAAGCTCCCCAAGCGCTTGCAAGGCCGTGCCAAGCGGGCACTGCATGATGTATCGCCCGGGCCGAGCGCGGCATCAAGGCCTTCGTCGCGGAATTCTCGCCCAAATATGAGAAGGCCGTCGACCACTGCCTGAGGTAGCGTGCTCTTATTCTGGGGCCGTGGGTGGCTGGCCACGCGCCGGGAACAGGAACGGCCCGTGCGAGCTGTTGAACACGTTAAGCGTCTCTACTGTCTCGATGGCAAGGTCGGTCAACGGCACCAGGTGGTGCCGCTTGTTCTTCGTCCGCGACGGGGGCAAGGTCCATACGCGGGCGCGGACAATCGAATTCGTCGAACCTGGCTTCCGTCACCTCGCCAGGCCGCTGGCCTCCCAGTTGCCAGTAGAAGGCGCACCGAGACGGTGGATGAGGGACAGGCGCTCATCGTGCCAGATTTGAGCGATCTCTTCCCATGACAGCGCTCGGTCCCCCACCGACTCCACGCTAGCTAGCATCCTTGGGCACCGCGTCCACCGGGTTACGGTGGAGCTGGAATAGAGCTTCCGCCCCCGACACTGCGGGGTTGTTGTCGTGGTAGACGCCCCACTGGAATGCCGTGCGGAGATGGGAGCGCAGCCGGTTGGCTTGGACCGGTGCATCACGGCGAATGAGCCGGTATAGGACGTCGCGGATGTGGGCCGGGGTGATCTCCCGGGCGGGCAGGCTCCCGAGATAGGGGCGGGCGTCGGTCTGGAGGAACGGGCCACCTCCTTGACCGAGCGCTTGCCACTCGACTCCATCTGGGCCAAGTAGCCGTCGAAGAGCTGGTTCACGGACCCTTTGATCCTGTTCTCGTTCCTGGTCCGGGCGGCGGCTTCCTGGGGGTCCAGCCCTTGATCGGTGAGCCGCCGCGCCTTCCGGCATGTTGGCGAGCTCCGGCCAGGGAGGTGTCGGGGTAGGTCCCGAGCCGCATGAACCGGCGACGGCCGAGGACGGTATATTGCTGCTCGGATCTTCGTACCGGCGGGGGTGACCTGGACGCAGAAACCCTTATCGCTGGCGCCCTCGTGCAGCCGGTAAGGTTAACTTCTCGGTGTCAGTGCCCGAATGCTTCGATCCGAAAAGGGCACCTTGTCGACCCTCTAGCGTATAGTGCATGGCGTCCCGCGATATGGTGAAGTCGCATGAACAACCGTGAACATAGAAATCTATGTAATAGGTTGAACTATATGCTATTTACAGAACGATGCTATTTACAGAACGCTGAAGGAGCTTGGATAGCCTGGAGATCGGTCTGGGAACGACTCGAAATCGGTTGGGGGCTTTGCCGCCCCACGTGGGTTCGAATCCCACCCTCTCCGCCAAGCGGAAATAGGGGTCAGACTGATATTTATTCCACCGATAACACTCGCCGCAGCACATCAACGGTC
>JBQTJM010000282.1:0-5775 GCA_052387115.1 Gammaproteobacteria bacterium
GGCGCACGCGCGCGCGCTTCGGCGCCGGGCTCGCGCGTCTCTTCGGTACGGCCGGCGGCGAGGGCGCGGTCGAGGAGATAGAGGACCTCTTGCTCGGGGCCGATGCCGGGGTCGAGGCGACCGAACGCATCGTCGCGAACCTGCGGGATCGGCTGAGACGCCGGGAGCTGAGCGACCCGGAGCGCCTCCAAGAGGCCCTTAGGGCCGAGTTGATCTCGATCCTCGAGCCGGTCTCGATGGCCGCTCGTGGTCCCCAGGGACCGCGACACGCCGTTCGTGATCCTGGTCGTCGGTGTCAACGGGACCGGTAAGACCACCACCATCGGCAAACTCTGCGCCCATCTGCGTACCCAGGGCCGGTCGGTGGCCGTCGCGGCCGGCGATACCTTCCGGGCCGCCGCCCTGGCCCAATTGGCGGCCTGGGCGGAGCGCGCCGGGGTGCCGGTCACGGCCACCGCCGAAGGGGGCGATCCGGCGGCGGTGGCCTTTGAGGCCCTGGAGAAGGCCCGGGCGCGGGGCACCGAGGTCTTGATCGTGGACACTGCGGGCCGGTTGCACACCCAGGCCCACCTCATGGAACAGCTCAGAAAGGTGTGCCGGGTGATCCGCAAGCTCGATCCGAGCGCCCCCCACGAGGCGATGCTGGTCCTGGACGCCACGACCGGCCAGAATGCCCTATCGCAGGCGACCGAGTTCCATCAGATCGTGGCGCTCACCGGGATCACCCTGACCAAGATGGACGGCACGGCCAAGGGGGGGATGGTGTTCGCGCTGGCCGAGCGGCTCGGCACCCCGATCCGCTTCATCGGGGTCGGGGAGGGACTCGAGGACTTGCAGGGGTTCGATGCCGCCGGGTTCGTCGATGCCCTGCTCGCGGACGCCCCTGAGGCTCAATTGAACCCTGAGGCTCAGTAGGACTCGTAAGATTAGCACTCGTAGGGGAAGAGTGCTACCATGGCGATCATCTGTCTTGTGGGAAATCAGCGATGACGAACGAATTGCGACGGGCGTTGCCCATCGGTTCTTTGGAGGCCTACATCGAGGCGGTGCACCGCATCCCCATGCTCACGGTCGAGGAGGAACGCGAGCTGGCGGAGCGCTATCGCCGTCATGAGGACCTGGATGCGGCCCGCCGCCTGGTGCTCGCACATCTGCGCTTCGTGGTGCGGGTGGCGCGGGGCTACAACGGTTACGGTCTTGCCCAGTCCGATCTGATCCAGGAGGGGACGGTAGGTCTCATGAAGGCCGTCAAGCGCTTCGACCCCGACGTCGGCGTGCGGCTGGTGTCCTTTGCCGTCTATTGGATCCGCGCCGAGATCCACGAGTTCATTTTACGCAACTGGCGCATCGTCAAGGTCGCCACCACCAAGGCGCAGCGCAAGCTGTTCTTCAACCTGCGCTCTGCCAAGAAGCGCCTCGGCTGGCTCTCCGGCGAGGAGGTCAAGGGTGTGGCGCAAGACCTCGGTGTCAGCCCGAGCGCCGTCACCGAGATGGAACAGCGCTTGAACGCCCACGACACCTCCTTCGATCCGCTGGATGACGAGAGCGGCGCGCCGGCCCCTGCCCAGTACCTGGTGGACCTGCGTTACGAGCCCGAAGCCGCGGTCGCGGCGGCCGAGGATCTGGCGCGGGATCGCGAGGGCGTCGTGCGCAACGCCCTGGCCGGGTTGGACGGGCGCAGCCGCGAGATCGTCGAGAAGCGCTGGCTGGCAGAGCGGAAATCGACCCTGCACGAGCTCGCGGCCCAGTTCGGCGTGTCGGCGGAACGCATACGCCAGATCGAGCAGAATGCCTTCAAGAAGCTGCGCTCGGCGCTCGAGGGCTTTCCCGAGCTCTTGCCCTCCGTTTGAGGGCGGATCGTCCCCGCCGCCAACGCCCGTTGCGTCGCGAATGTAGGCCGGTAGCCGGCCGCTGATCTCCAATGGCCGAGGTGGACGGCGTGCCACCCTCCTTCCCCCTGCCTCCCGACGGGTCTGCCGCTAGCGCTCTGTGGTCGGACCTCGCTGCACGGATCGATGGCGAGGTGCTGCTGGATCCACTCACGCGCATGCTCTATGCGACGGATGCCTCGCCCTACGAAAAGCTGCCGCTGGGGGCCGTGCGTCCCCGCCATCGCGAGGATTGCGTCGCCATCGTCCTTCACGCCGCCCGCCAGCGCATCCCGCTCATCCCGCGCGCCGCCGGGACCAGCCTGGCGGGACAGTGCGTGGGCGAGGGACTGGTCGTCGATGTCTCGCGCCACATGACGAAGATAGTCGATATCGACGTGGCAGCCCGCCGTGCACGGGTGCAGCCGGGGGTGATCCTCGAGGACCTAAACGATGCTCTTGGGAACGATGCCCTTGGGAACGATGCCCTGGGCCCTCACGGGTTGCAGTTCGCCCCCGACACCTCGACCGCCAACCGTTGCATGATCGCGGGGATGATCGGCAACAACGCCTGCGGCGCGTATTCGATCCGCCACGGCACGACGCGCGATCATGTGATCGAGATCGAGGCCGTGCTCGCGGACGGGACCTTGGCGACCTTCGGTCCGCTCGACGGCCCGGCGCTGGAAGCCAAACGGCGCTTGCCCACGCTCGAAGGTCGGATCAATCGCGAGGTGTTCGAGATCATCGATGCCCACCGCGAGTTGATATTGCAACGCTACCCGCGCCCCGGGGTCGTGCGACGCAACACCGGCTACGCCCTGGACGTGCTGGCGCGCGGCCGGCCGTGGGTCCGGGACGGGCCGCCCTTCAACCTGGCGCGCCTCCTGTGCGGAAGCGAGGGGACCTTAGCGCTTGTGACCGCAGCGACGCTCGGTCTCGTGCCGCGCGCGTCGCGGCGGCTCCTCCTCTGCGCCCACTTCGACACGCTCATGGGCGCCATGCGCGGGACGCTCGTCGCGGTCCGACATGGGCCGGCGGCGGTCGAGCTGATCGACCGGCGCATCCTGGAAGAGACCCGCCACCACCTCGAACAACGCGACAACCGGTTCTGGATCGAGGGCGACCCCGAGGCGGTCTTGGTCATCGAGTTTCAAGGCCAGGGTCGCGAAGCGCTCGAGGCGCGTGCCTCGGCCCTCATCGAAGACTACCGGGACGAAGGTCTCGGCTATGCGTTTCCGATCGTGCGGCCAGCTCTTGCCGGTCGGGTCTGGGATCTGCGCAGGGCCGGACTCGGTTTATTGATGAACAGGCCCGGTCCCCGCAAGGCCGTCACCGTGATCGAGGACACGGCCGTGGCGCTCGCCGATCTGCCCGAGTATGTGATGCGCATCCAGGCGCTCATGGAGAAGCACGGGACCCGCTGCGTATATTACGGTCATGCCTCCGTTGGGCTCTTGCATTTTCGGCCGGAGCTCGATCTCAAGGACGCCGGGGATCGCGAGCGGTTTCGATCGATGGCCCGCGAGGTCGCCGATCTGGTGGCCGAATATGGCGGTTCCCTCTCGGGGGAGCACGGCGACGGGCGGCTGCGCGCGCCGTTCGTCGAGCGCATGCTGGGTTCCGAGGTGCATGCACTCCTCGGGCGCGTCAAATCGGCCTTCGATCCCGAGGGGATCTTCAACCCCCAAAAGGTCCTGGGTGCACCCCCCCTCGATCGTGATCTCCGCGTCGCGATCCGGAGAGACCCGGTGCCCGCCTATTTCGACTGGCACGAAGACGGTGGCCTCCTGGGTGCCGCCGAGCGCTGCAACGGCTCGGGGGCGTGCCGCAAGGGCGCGGGGCGCGGCACCATGTGTCCGTCCTACATGGCGACCCTGGAAGAACGGCACGGTACGCGCGGCCGGGCCAATGTCTTCCGCCAGCTCCTGACGCAAACGGACGGCCGTGTAGCCCTGTCCGACGGGCGCCTGCGGGAGATCCTGGACCTGTGCCTCATGTGCAAGGGCTGCAAGTCCGAATGCCCGGCCTCGGTGGACATGGCGCGCATGAAGTCGGAGTTCCTGCAGCACTACCACGATCGGCACGGCCTGCCGCTGCGCGCGCGGGTGCTCGGGGAGTTCGGGCGCATCCAGCGCTTGGCGGCGTATGTTCCGGGGCTGGCGGGTCATCTGATCAACGACCCGCGCATCAAGCGGCTCCTGGGGTTCAGCGCGGCGCGGACGCTGCCGGTGCCGGCGCGCGAGACCCTGAGCCGTTGGTTTTCGCGCCACCATCCGCATTCACGCGCCGGGCAGGCGGGAAGCGTGATCCTGTTCAATGATCCCTACACGGAATACCACGAGCCCCACATCGGCATCGCCGCCGTGGAGGTCCTCGAACGCACGGGCTTTCGCGTCACGCTCACCCACGGCTTGGAGTCGGGGCGCGTGCAGTTGAGCCAGGGGCTATTGCGCAAGGCGCGGCGGCTCCTCGATGCCGCCATCGCGCGGCTTTACCCGGCGGCCGCTCGGGGCGAGCCGATCCTGGGTCTCGAACCCTCGGAGATCCTCACCTTCCGCGACGAGGCGCCGGATCTGGTGTCCGCACATCTGCGTGACCAGGCCAAGGTGGTGGCGAGCGGGGCGCGGCTCTTCGAGGAGCTCGTGGCGCAAGAGGCGCAGCGGTTGGGAGCCCTGGAGTTCGACGCGAAGCCGCGCCGGCTCTTGGTCCACGGCCACTGTCACGCCAAGGCGCTCTGCGGCATGCGCCCGCTCCTCGAAACCCTCGCGATCCTACCCGCAGCGCGCACCGAGGCGATCCCCTCCGGCTGCTGTGGGATGGCCGGGGCCTTCGGCTATGAATCGGAGCACTACGAGCTGTCGATGCGGATCGGCGAGCTGGTCTTGTTTCCCGCCATCCGGCGTGCGGACCCGGACACCCTGGTCGTGGCCCACGGCACCAGTTGCCGGCATCAGATCCGGGACGGGGTCGGGCGGCGCGCCCTGCACCCGGCCGAGGTGTTGCGGATGGCGTTGCCGGACTGATGCCCGCTAGCTAGCACTCGCTCACGCAGTTAGTTGCCACCACTCTTGACCGTGCATGCGGTTGGCCCTTATGTTGATGCCATGACCACCGTCACCTTCGACACCCTCCAACTCGTAGAGAAGCTCAAGGCTGCCGGGATCGCCCCCGAGCAAGCCGAAGCGGTGGTACGCGTGATCGTGGAGTCTCAGAACGAGCTGCTCACCAAGACGGATCTCGAGATCGGCCTGGCGCCTATCCGCACCGATCTAGCCGTGCTCAAATGGATGATGGGCGTCTTATTGGCGGGAGTGCTATCTCTGATCCTTAAGACGTTCTTCTAGCGCCAGCGGGCCGACCACGCCCAGCGGGAGGGTCGGGCCTGCCGACTCGAGAATCTCAAGCCAGCGCGCGGACTTCACCACCCGCGCGGTGGAGGTGCAAAGCGGTGCCGCGCCGCGGGCGGCTGGGCCGGGGTGCTGACGGAAAATGCACGACAAGCCCGGTAGAAACATTGTCAGTAACAATAAAACGAGGAGGTTCCAGGGCGTGATCGCGATCAAGACCACACGCGGCACCGCCATCGACACGACACCGATCACGATCCGGCTGAGATAGCGCGTTACGCAGGCGCTGCGCCGGTCAGGCCTCAAAATAGCCTGATCTGGCCCAGAGAGATCTCGGCCCAGGGGATGATCTCGATGTCCGGGGCAAGGAAACGCCGCTCCCGCCCGCTCGATATCAGCCAGCCGCGGCGCAGCTCGAGGTCCTTCATGCATTGGCGCAGGCCCGCCGCTGCATAGCGGTCCACAGCCGAACCCAGCTTGATCTCGATGGGGAGGATGCGCCGCCCTTCAACGATCAGGAGATCCACCTCGGCCCCGGCCTGTGTCCGCCAAAAGAA
>JBQTJM010000283.1:0-3436 GCA_052387115.1 Gammaproteobacteria bacterium
CCGCGCTTTTTCATCCTGTACCTCCTAAAAGCCGGGCATCTTCGTCCTGTACCTCCGCAAAAGCCCGCCATCCATGGCGGCCCGGTTGCCCGTCCGGTTGCGGACGGGGGAGGGCAGGGTGGGGGTAGACGCGCCCCGGACCCCCACCCTAGCCCTCCCCCGCTAGGCGCAGGGGAGGGAATCAAGCCGGCTACCTCAGCTCAAATTGTGCCCGCGTGAAGTATATATAGTTGCGGTTGGGTACAAACCGCGCCTCATAGGCGTCGGCTTGCATGGGTCCCGCCCACGGGTCCCGGCGGCCAAGCTCGCGGCCGTGCTCGTCGAACAGCGTGACGACCTGGTCCACAGCGGGTTTGCCGATGTCGTGGACCAGGATGGCGGTGAAGCAGGCGTAACTCCAGAGATCCGCCTGTGTAGTTCGCCATGGAGGCATCGTATCACCGCTCCTTCATGCGGCGGAACGCCCGCAAGGGGCTTCCGCCCTGTCATTTCGCCTTACGCGGGTTAGGTCTGGAGCCTATCGATGGGCGTCGCGCCGTCCCAGGCCTTCGGCGATGATCGCAGTGACAAACGTGTTCATGCTCACACCCTCCTGTTTGGCGCGCGCGATGAGTCGGGCGTGAAGCCCCTTGGGAACGCGCGTGACGAAGCGTCCGCTCGCGGACTCGCCCGATCGGGGCGTCTCTCTTCCCGCATCCGTATGGGCAGCCATCCAGCAGGCAAATGCGTCCTTGCCGTTGGCGATAGTCTCTTCGGGCGTCTCGCCGTCCGACATGCAACCCGGCAGGTCGGGAAAGGTAATGAGAAACCCGCCGCCTTCCTCTGGCGTCAGAGGCCTAATCTCGAAAGGATAGTCACAAAAATCAGGTGTGGTCATGGTTCAGCTCCGATGTCGTCTATCAAGGTCAAAAACTGCTTTACGTACACGGGCTTGATCGGGCGGTGTGCAGGGACGCTCACTTCCAACGCCGATGCGTCGTGCTGGAATACAACATGACTCCCCGGCGGTTTGCGTACCACGATCCCAAAACGCTTGGCGACCGTTTCGAGGGACTCGATCCGCCAATCGCGCGGGTTGTTACGCATCCCTTCGAGGATCTTATCGGCCTGCGTCACCACCTGCATGATACTACATGCAGTGTCATATGACTAACTGTTCCGCTCAGCCCGAGTGCGCCGCACAGCTTCCCGCAGAGCTTCGATGTGTCGCACCAGCCAATCGGTGCGACGCTCCAACACATTGATGGTGAAAAAATACCTACCGCCCGGTACGCGATAGCGGCGGTAGTTCGGCATGGAGGCATCGCATCACCGCTCATTCATGCGGCGGAACGCCGGGCTTCCGCCCTACCATTCCGCCTTACGCGCGTTGCCGTTCGCGGGCCACGATCCGCTTGGGATCGGTATCGTAGGCTCGCACGCCGACGTACAGGGTGTCGGCATCGTAGAGCAGATAGACCCGCGTTCGTTCGCTCGGAGCAGATCCTTCATCGGGCTCGGCCCGGGTGAGCGGATGGATGACTGCGGCCCGCTGCCAGCCGGCCTCGGTGAGATGGCCGTCGATCGTTGGCGAAGTGGCGGTACGCACCACGGTGACGGGGCCGTCTGGCTGGGCGGCATCGGCCATGCTCCCCCGGACCCAACCCAGGTCACCGCTGCCAGCGCCATGCTTGCCCAGCATGGCCCACAGGAGTGGCTCACAGAGCTGTCCCTGACGGTCCCTGGCGCACGCGACCATCCCTTCCGCCGTGCTATGATTGCCCACAGCAAAACGATGAGGAACCAGCGATGGACTACCGACAGCGGATCACTATCGAACCCGGCAAGCGGGGGGGGAAACCGTGTATTCGCGGTATGCGCATCACGGTCTATGATGTGTTGGAATACCTCGCCTCGGGGATGACCGTCGAGGAAATCCTGGCGGATTTCGATTACCTGACGCGCGAGGACATCCAGGCCTGTTTGGCCTATGCGGCCGATCGCGAGCGCCATCAATTGATCGTCAATGCATGAAGCTGTTGTTCGACGAGAATCTCTCGCCGCGGTTGGTAACCCTCTTGAACGACGTGTTCCCGCAATCGGCGCATGTCGATCGCGCGGGTTTAGGCAGCGCGCCCGACAGCAGCGTCTGGGAATACGCCAGAGCCAACGGTTACCTCATCGTCAGCAAGGACTCGGACTTCCACGAGCGCAGCCTGCTGCATGGCTATCCTCCCAAAGTGGTATGGATCAAGCGCGGCAATTGCTCCACGCGCCAAATTGAAGCGCTGTTGCGTCAAGCCGTTGGGAATATCCTGGCGATGGCGGACGATCCCCAGTTCGCATTCCTTATCCTCTTTTAATTAACCTCCTGAACCGCGTCCAGACACCCGATGGCGCCGATGGATCGCGCAAAGCCATGCGAATCATCGAAGGGTTTCACCCGTCACCCATGCGTCGGAACCCCAAAAAGAGGGTTCCGACCTACGCGGGCTGGTTCCTCTCCCTGTCAGGAAGAGGATTCTCTAAACGTATGCGCACCACGTTAGAACTCTATACGGCCTCGGCGGTATAGAACATCTGCAGGTCGGCCTGCCGGCTCAGGTCTTGGAGCGCGGAGCCGAGCGGTTGGCCCGGCAGGTTGAAGCTCATGGTGCGGTCCTCCGCCAGCACCGTACCGATGGTCAGCCAGGCCAATGCCCCGGCGAACAGTCGCGATGTCGTTCGCATTCTCAATCTCCCCCGTTGGTCAAGCCGGTCCCCTGCGTGGAGACCTGTGATCAGGTCGCGGCGAGTTATGTTGATACGGACGGTCCCCTTAATCAGAGGACGTTTCAGGAGGTGGGAAATCGTCATCCTCGATAAGAGTCCCTGCCTATGCCACGAAGGGAGGGATACCAACTGTGCTACAATGTTCACACATGTGGCACACTGGGGGAGGCAGCGATGCGAAGGCTATCCATCCGCGAGATACGCGCCGAGCTCGGACGACTGGACCAAGTGGTTCAGAAAGAAGGTGAGGTGCTCATTACCCGTCGTGGGGTCCCCGTTGCCCGCCTGCTGCCAGTGAAGGGAGCACGGCGCCGACCGCCCCACGCAGACCTGCGCGGGGCCATGCCACGCCTCGCGACAGCGAGCGAGACTTTGGTCCGGCGGGACCGGGACGAGCGTTGATTGTGGTCTATCTCGACACCTCGGCCATGGCCAAGTGGTATCTCAACGAACCCCGCTCCGAGGACTTCGCTATTAACGTCGCGCCCACTCCATCAAGATCCGGTGTTCGGCAATCCGCTTGGAGCGTACCGGCAGGGTGGCCTCGATGGTGGCCAAGAGCAGGGGGAGGTTGCGGGCCTGGAAGACGCCGCTGACCCTGAGCGCCGCCAGCGCGGGATCGGCCACCGTGAACTCGATGTCGTGGTAGCGTGAGAACTGCGACAGGACCCGTTCCAGCGGCTGA
>JBQTJM010000284.1:0-19096 GCA_052387115.1 Gammaproteobacteria bacterium
GCCCGATCCACAAGGGGAAACTCAACCATGATCGACGCCCCGAGCCCACGGGAACCGTCTTGCGACTCCGACCGGCGCCCTACAATCCCCAAGGCTCATAGCCCTCGATCCAGCGGTTCAGTTCAACCGATCTTATCCGCCATGCTGCCGCACGGCGGATAAGATACTATTCGTTAGGCAGCGCCATACGGAGAGACTCCATGGGAGGCATTGCAGAAGCCATGGCGGCTTACGCGCAACCGCTACTTGATCAAACTGACGGCTCGACGCAGCAAATGAACAGCGCGCTCGCGCTTGGTCAGCTCTGTTGGAATCTCGCGTTGTTGCCGGAGCAAGGGCGTGACGAGGCCCTCGCCAAGATGCGGCCCACCCTGAAGATGGATGACGACCAGTTTGAGACGTTTCGGTGTTCCATCGTCGTCCCGATGATCCAGCGTCACCAGGAGATGTTCCCGCGCATGCACCGGCTGGGTTCGATAGAACGTCCCAGAGGGGCACCCGCGCCCCAAAGGCACCGGACAACGTCGGCGCGTGCTGAGAAGTTCCCGGGGGCCGGGCGCAATGCGCCGTGTCCCTGTAACAGTGGGCGAGAGTACAAGCTGTGTTGCGGACGATGACCATCACGGTTGTGGCTATAGCCCGTCGAGAGACCAAATATGGAACGCACGCTGTTGCGTGCGCCCTTGGAGTACTCCAACCTCTCCGTGAACTCAGGATGCGCACTTGCCTAACCATACGCTGCAGCCGACGCCGTGGAACGTCCTCGCTTTTCCAAGCTGTCTTGGCCGGCGCGGCTGATCTTGTTTCGTTGGGCGTCAGCATTTCCATGTGATTTATTTCTCATTGTTGCGGGTCGCTGGGAACGATCCCAGGCAATAGGAGTTACTCTGATAGTTCACTTTCACCCCGAATCCAACTGAAGAGGATTGCAAATGACCAAGCCCAACTATGCCTTCGCTAGGCGTCAGAGAGATATCGCGAAAAAACAGAAGGAGGAACAAAAGCGGCAGCGGAAAACTGAAGCACAGCAGCCGCCACCCCAGACGGACCTGCCTCAACCGCCCGTGGACGAGACGACCGTGGTCTAACCTTGAGTCTGGGCTCCTGGATCATAATTATCCCTTCGCGCACGAGACCCCGCTGCGCCTTGTTCGGGGGCAGGCCGGGCCCGCGGCATATTTCTGGGATCTTCGATGATGCTCGTATAACAATAGGAGAGCTGCGGAGTTGCGGGCGAAGGTCAGGCATTCACAGTGATGGGACAACCAATGGGACGGTCCTAGTGCGCTCGGGGAAATGGCTCGAGCCCAATGAGGCGTTGCCGCAGAAGGGCGCCCGTGGCGACGTCCTGACCGAGGCTCAGGTCATCGAGTGGCGCGAGCACGGCTTCGCGCTCGTCGACGGCGTCTTTCCGCCAGCGTTGCTTGCCCAAGCGAGGGACGATGCGCTGGCGGTGTTCCCGCGAGCGGGCAGCGACGCGGCAGACGTCGTGAACGACTTTGGCAGCTCCGGAAAAATGGAGTTTCCTGCTGCGAGCGGTGCCGTGAATGATCTGACCCTTCATCCGCGATTACTGCGCGCCGTGGCACAGCTCCTCGCTATAGACACACTCGAGCTGAGGCTCACTCAATCCGACCTCTGGCCCAAGTACGGGCGCACGTGGAAGTCGGGTGGCGAGAGCGACAACACCGACCAGCGGATGCACGTAGACTACCCGAACCACACCCTAGTCCATCCGCCGCCGTGGGACAGGCCGGAGGCCGTCGAGCTTCTCGTTTATTTGAGCGACAGGGCCGCGTCCGGAGGTGCGACCGCCCTGGTTGCTCGCGCGGGTGCCGCCGACCCGGGGTATTGCTGGCCGGTGGTTCATACCCCGGGAGTCGGCGCGCTCGAGTGGAGGAACGACCGTGCCGCCGCGGAGGCATACCTGGAACGGCAGGCCCCGGAAGTCGCCAAGTGGAGGGCGGAGCATCTGTACCCGCGTGAAGTCATGGCGGACTACCGGATGGGCACCGTGCTTTTCTATCGTCACGACACCTGGCACCGAGGCACGCCGCTCGCGCCTTCCCTCTGGCGAGGGTATTGCCGCCATGCAATCCATCAACGTCGCCGTCCTGAATCCATGGTTCATGGTAGCTTTCTTTGGAACGGCCGCGGCTTGCGTCATTGCGTTGATCTCCTCACTGTTGCGGTGGCACGAACCGGGCGGGCAGATAACAATTCCATCAAACCAATCGCGCGGAGAGCGGCATCACGGTTGACGATCGTGGAGACGTTTCCGGTTTTCGCTGGCGTCCGGACCAAACGAATCGCTTGAAAAGCCCAAAACAAAACGAGAAAGAAGACAAAGATGAAACCGGAACACACATCAACAACCGCTGCGCTCGCTCCAAGTGCAAGAATCTATGGCGGCATCAACAGCGCAATGAAGGTGCCGCCGCATCAGTATGAGGCGACCGTCGGGTTCTACCGCGACGTGATTGGTTTGAAACCCATCCAAGACAAAGCCCCCGCCATTGGCTTCGAGCTCGGACGGAATCGCCTGTGGATTGACGAGGCCCCGCGCACAGCCGAGGTTTGGCTCGAATTGTTTTGCGACCATTTCCCCAGCGCCGCAGCGCACCTCACCAAGGCCGGAGCGCCCTGATAACATCACAGCCAACCAACCGAACTGAACCGTGCAACAAACCATGAACCAAAAAACTCTCAAGGAGACGACCTGCCCGCGCAGGCGAGCGAGCCCCCAGCCTTCGCTCACCCTCCGTCGCCGCTGAGCGGAAACGTTGCGCTGCACACTACATATAAGGACGCATCATGAAGCAGATATATGCTGACCTATGGCAGACAAGCGCGGAGCATCCTTTTCCTAATCTGACCACGCATGCCTACCTTCTCGTGCGAGACGAGGGAAACGTGTTGTTCTATAGCTCTGGGCATTCGGATGACCATCAGCACATCCAAGAATTAGGTGGGATCACTCGTCAGTACTTGAGCCACAGGGATGAGGCAGGGCCTCCACTGGTTCGCATCAGACAAAGGTTCTGCTCCAAGCTGTGCTGCCACCGGCTTGAGGAAAAGGCCGTAAGTGAAGCGTGTCCAGTGGATCTGACGTTTCAGACACGAGAGATCCACCTCGGTGACATTGAGGTCATACCCACCCCCGGTCACACCGAAGGAAGCACGTGCTTCCTCGTCAAGTCGCCCCACGGAAAAACGTATCTTTTCACAGGAGATACAATATTTCCGAGTAACAACTCGTGGGAAACATTCGTGATGCCTAAGGCGGGTGGGAGTCAGTCCGACTTGAAAGATAGCCTCAAGCTGCTGCGCAGCCTGGAGCCAGGCGTTGTCATTTCGAGCGCATCAGTCGGTCGCTTTCCGTTCAAGGAAATGCCACCCGGCGAGTGGCAAGAGGTAGTGGACCAGACCCTTCGCTCATTGTCCTAGATCGCATTAGGTCGCTACGCAGGATGGCATGTCTCGTACTACAACCGTCTGCCGCCCAACAAGGCGCTCCAAGGGACGTGCAAACGGCATCGCGCCCCTGAGCACGGCGTTAGGCCGGGCGAGCTTTGGAACGGCGCGCGTTTCCATCATCCGCTCGCGACGCCGCAGAAGGCCTCGTAGTCGACGTAACCCGGGAAGTGCGCGCCTGCGCCGCAATAGCGGCACTCGGGGTCGCGTGCGAGCCGAAGCTCGGAGAAACGCGCGGCCAGGGCATCGTAATAGAGCATGCGGCCGATCAGAGGCTCCCCGATCCCGAGCACGAGCTTCACGGTCTCGACCGCCTGCAGGAGCCCGATCACCCCCGGCAGGACGCCCAATACCCCGGCCTCGGCGCAGGACGGCGCCAAGTCCGGTGGCGGGGGCTCGGGATAGAGGCAGCGATAACAGGGTCCGGCGTCTTTCGGGTAGCCGGGCCAGAACACCGATACCTGGCCCTCGAAGCGGAACACGGCGCCATGGACGTTCGGGATCCCGAGCTTGACGCAGGCGTCGTTGACGAGATAACGGGTCGCGAAGTTGTCCGAGCCGTCCACGACCACCTCATAACCCCGCAGGAGGTCCTCGACATTGCGGCGGTCGAGGCGCAGCGCGTGCCCGTCGACGTGGAGCGCGGGATTGAGCGCGAGCAGAGTCGTGCGCGCGGAGTCTACCTTTAGAGTCCCGACCCGCGCGTCGGTGTGCAAGACCTGGCGCTGGAGGTTGCTGCGGTCAACCACATCGTGGTCCACGATGCCGAGCGTTCCGATCCCGGCCGCCGCCAGATAGAGCGCGGCCGGCGAGCCCAGACCGCCGGCCCCGACCAGCATCACTTTCGAGCTCATGAGCCGGTGCTGCCCGGCCTCGCCCACCTCGGGCATGAGCAGGTGCCGGGAGTAGCGCTCGCGGCTCTGGTCGTCCAGGACCAGCGGGAGCTCGAAGGGCAGCCCCTCGTTCTTCCAGCGCGTGAACCCCCCGATGACGGAGCGCACATCCCGATAGCCCAGGCGCAAGAGGTCCTCGGCGGCGAACAGCGAGCGCGTCCCGCCCCCGCACATCACCAGCACCGGCCGGTCGAGGTCCGGGATCGCCTCCTCGACGCGCAATTCCAGGAAGCCCCGGCCCAGGCGGTGCGCCCCGGCCGGGCTGCCTTGTGCGATCTCGTCCTGTTCGCGGACATCCACCAGCGCCGCCCCTTGCTGTTGCATGGCGTGGGCGTCACCCGGACAGAGCTCGGGGATGCGCGTGCGCAGATCGAGGAGCCGGCGTTCGCGTGCCGGGCCTTTCACCTCCTTTTTAGCCCCGCCCGCGACGGCCGGGATGATGGACAAGACCACGCCCTCGGGTACGCTCGTCTCGAGGCCTTGCAATGCCCGCACGTTGTCCTCGCCGAGGTAGATGTTCACGAAGCTCCGGATCTGCCCCTCGGGGGTCAGGATCCGGGGCAGGAGCCCGCCGTGGTCCTGCCCGAGCGCCGCCAATACCTCCCCCACCGTGGCCCCGCTGCCGACCACCTCGGCGGCGCCGCCGGTGAAGGTCCGAAGCGGCATCGGGATACGCACCGTCACCTCAGTCATGGTTCCCCCGTCATCGTTCCCGTGTCATCGTTCCAGGTTCTCTTCTTCGAATCGCTCGCCGCGCAAGCGCCAGGAACGGAGATCCGGCACGCCCTCCGCGGTGACCGACAGGATCAAGTACGACCAGCCCTCCCACGCCCCGTTGCGGTCGGTCTCCGAGGGTCGGGCGGGATGGTCGGGGTGGGAATGCCAGACGCCCACCACCGTCAGCCCGAGCGCCCGCGCCCGTTGTTCCGCGCGCAGGTGGCCCCGGGGGTCGAGGTCAAAGCGGTCCCCGGGCCGCTCGCGGTTGAGGTTCTCGGCCGCCAAAGCCTCATGGACCCGCACCCAGCCCGGGCCCGCCTGCCCGAGCAAAAGACCACAGGTCTCGTTGGGATAGCCTGCCCGCACCTTGGACCGGAGATAGGCACGGACCGCCTCGGGGAGTTGCAGCGTCGCCATCGTTCGATGCCAAGAACGCATCTCGGAGGTTGTCACGATGGGAATAGTATATCCAGAGATACGAACGCCAGATAAGAGGTGCTCGCTTCGGGGCAGAGCGGTGAATCGTTCCACGACCGCGGGCCGTCGCAGACCGAGGGGTGACCGGTTGCACGGCCCGCTGGCGCCGGGTAAAGTCCCGAGGGGAAGCGTTTGATCAAAATTCCCCAAGCATGTGACAACCAATGAGAGAAAGGAGAACGACGATGACTGCAAGACAACCTCTATTCATGCTGTTCGTGGCCGCGCTGGCCCTGGGCTGGGCCACAAGAGTGGCTGCGGGCCCCTCCGAGCAATGCGAGGCCGCCAAGCTCAAGGCCTCGGGCAAGAAGGCGGAGTGCCTGCTCGATGCGGAGGCCGACAGTGTGAAGGACGGAGGACTGCCCAAGACCGCCAAATGCGTGGCGAATTTCGAGACCGCCTTCGCCGCGGCGGAGACCCGATGGGGGCAAGCCTGCCCCACGCTCGGGGATGTCAACGAGGTCGAAGCCCTGGTCGATTTCTGCCGCGATGAGGTGGCCGCCGCGCTCTCGGGCTCCCCGGCCCCAACGTGCGCGCAGTTCCCGGCGACCGGCCAGACGACCTCCTTCCGGGCAGGCGATGACGGCGACATCGAGGCCGGGGCGGCGCTGAGCTACACCGACAATTTGGATGGCACCATCACCGACAACAACACCAAGCTCATATGGGAGAAGAAGAGCGACGACGAAGCCGTGAACGACAACGACAACACCACCACCTTCCCCCACGACAAGGACAATGTGTATACGTGGGACCAGGCCTTCCAGCACGTCGCTGATCTGAACACAGACAACTTCGCCAACCACAACGACTGGCGGCTGCCCAACGTGAAGGAGCTGCAGAGCATCGTGAACTACGGGACTTTCAACCCCGCGGTGTCGCTGGCGTTCAACACCAACTGTGTGGCGGGCGTTGACGTGGAGAGCGGTAGCTGCACGGCGGCGTCCATCTACTGGTCGTCTACTACCCTCGCCGACGGCCCGGGCAACGCGTGGGGCGTGCTTTTCTTCAACGGCTTCGTGGGCAACGCCGGTAAGGACAACTTCCTCCACGTGCGTGCGGTGCGTGGCGGCTCGTTGTAGTCGATCATTGGATCATTTGAATCATTGGATTATTTGATAGGGGGTCTGGGGGGCGATAGCCCCCCAGCCTTTCGCGGTTTATGGCGCAATCCGAGCACCTGCCGATCTACAAGCGGAGCTACGATCTCTGCCTTTATCTCGAGCAGGTGGTGCGGGGCTTCTCCCGTTACCACAAGTACACGCTCGGGGCGGATCTCAGGGAGGGGGCGCGCCGGGTGCTCAAGCTCATCGTGCGGGCCAACGGACGGCGGGACAAGGCGCCGGCGCTCTTGGAGCTGCGGGAGGAGGTCGAGGCGCTCAAGCTGCTCCTGCGCCTCTGCCAGGACGTGAAGGCGTTTGCGAACTTCAAGGCCTTCGAGGACCCGTAGGACCCGTATACCCGTAGGGCGGGTTAGCGGCTTCATCGCGTAACCCGCCTTCCGGCCAGGTGGCACAGGATCAAGTACTTTCCCACCATGCCTCATTACATTCGCTCGCATGTTCCCGGCGGTTCGTACTTTTTCACGGTGGCCTTGCTTGAACGCCGCCGTCGCTTGCTGACCGAAAACATCGATGCCTTACGCGAGGCCTTGCGCTCGGTGCACATCCAACGGCCGTTCCGTATCGATGCCGTCGTCGTGCTCCCCGATCACCTCCATTGCATGTGGACGTTACCGCAGAACGACGCGGATTTCTCGACACGCTGGCGCTTGATAAAATCGGCCTTCGCCCGCGCCATCGCTTCGGAGGAGCGGTTATCATCCAGAAGGCAAGCGAAACACGAACGAGGCATTTGGCAACGGCGATTCTGGGAACATGCGATCCGGGATCAAAGGGATTTTGATGCGCACCTCGACTACATTCACTTCAATCCCATCAAACATGGTTGGGTGTCGCGGGTCGCCGATTGGCCGCATTCGAGCTTCCATCGATTCGTGCGCTTGGGATGGTACGCACTGGAATCGGCGGCCCCTGCGGACATCCGTGAATGGGACTTGGAGTGACAGCCCGGATCGCGAACGGCGGGTTACGCGATGAAGCCGCTAACCCGCCCTACAGGCTCTCGATGCCTTTGAGCGCCAGGCGGTGCGGCCCGCTTTGAGTGGAGAGGCGCACCGGATCGACCTGCGGCGAGCGGACGTCGCCCGGCTCCGCTCGGTCGTCGCCTCCTACTCCGGGCATCTGCGTCACGGGCAGGCCAAGCGGGATTAGGAGGCCCTGTGGGACCGGCACCCCTGGCTCGGGGCGTTGTTCGCGCGCGAGGGATGGGCGGTGGAAGAACGCTGGCCGTTGCGCAGATCGCACAAGCGCGCCGCTTCCAGGGCCAGTACGGGGCGCTCGTGCGCCGCGCGGGCGAGGGCTGTCTCGTCTTCTGCCAGGTCGGGCGCTTCGTCGAGTTCCGCGGCCCGCAACGCGCTACTGCCGAGCGGGTTCTGGGGCTGCGGCGGACGTACCTCCCGCGCGGCCCCTATGGGTTCACGGCGGGGTTCCCGGTGCGCTGGTCGGGGTACTACAAGCGGCGGGCGATCGAGCAGGGCCTGACGGTCGTGGACGTACCAGAGCGGCCCGCCCCTCTTGCTTCTGGCTGCAGCGCGCGTGCCTACGGAGGTGCTGGTGCCGGCGACCGCTTGGGTGACGGATCGCCTCGATTAACAGGACTGAGCACGAAGAGAAATAGCATGCGAAGGCGTGGCCTTCGTCGAGCCTGAATTCCGCATTGATCGCGTCCTGATAGCCTCTCGATCACCCGCCCAGCTCAGAGTACCGGCTTGCGGCTGAAAAGGCTGAAGCCGTTGGGGCGAATCCGGTCTGAATGCACACCAAAGAACATACCGACACGAGCAGCGGTTCGATGCGATCGTCACGATGGGAATAGTATATCGAGATACTCGGGTATCATGCTCTGCCGAAGTGGCGATCAGGACCCCGATGGAGCCCCCGCCCCCCGAGACCGAGGAGGAATTGCGCCTACGCGCCCGGCGGCTCGCGGGCTGGACGCTTTCGGATCTGGCCGGCCATCTGGGCGAGCGTGCCCCCCTGGATCTCAGGCGCGCCAAAGGCTGGGTAGGCGAGGCGCTGGAGCGCGTGCTCGGCGCCACCTCGGGCTCGCAGCCGGAGCCGGATTTCCCGCATCTCGGGATCGAGCTCAAGAGCATTCCGGTCGGTCATGACGGCCTGCCGCGGGAATCGACCTATGTCTCGACCGTGCCCCTCACCGGGCAGGCTGGATTGCGTTGGGGGGAATCGCTGGTGCGCCGCAAGCTCTGTCGGGTGCTGTTCATCCCGGTCGAGGGCGCACGCGACATCCCGGTGCCGCTCCGCCGCATCGGCTCGCCGCTCCTGTGGAGCCCGATGCCGGAAGAGGAGGCGGTGCTGCGCCGCGACTTCGAGGAGCTGATGGAGATGGTGTGTCTCGGCGAGGTCGAGCGCATCTCCGCGCATTACGGCACCTACCTCCAGATCCGGCCCAAGGCCGCCAACGCGCGGGCGCGCACGGCGGGTGTCGGCACCGATGGCCGCGCGATCGAGACCCTGCCGCGCGGGTTCTATCTGCGCGCGACGTTCACGGCCGGGCTACTGCGCCGCCATTTTCTCCTGCCCTGACCAGCCGCACGCCCATCCGTGCTGGCGTATTCCAGGGTAGGTTGGATATACTGATAATGGCGTGCATATCCGTAGGAGGTTTAGGCGCCGGACAACTACTGGCGCGCTTGCGCAAGTATCGCGCCCGGCTCCCAGGCGGACTTCAGATTCGACCGGCTCGAAGCCAATGAACGATCCTGAGGCGTTCCACGACACCAACATCGTCCTGCATCTCCTTTCGTCCGATCCCGTCAAGGCGGATTGCGCCGAGGCGCCGCTAGCCGCTGGGGGACGCATCTCGGTGCAGGTCCGAGGGCGCCGGTAGCCGATCGCGCACCGACTGGGTTGTGCGCATAGCCATTGATCGAGGATCAGGAATGGTGCCGTGCTCAAGTAGCCGGCAAGGCGGGGTCCACGCCCAATTCGTCCCCGATCCGTCGTGTGACCTGTCTGAGCACGGCGGTGGATACTTTACCGAGCCTTGCCGCGTCGGAGGCTTCGATGGTGGCGATCTTGGCGCTACGGATCACGGAGGGGGCAGGCAAGCCCGCTCTCGCCAGATTGCTAACGGAGACATCGCCAGGCCAGCCGCGATTCTCGGCGCTGGTGATCATGACAACCCACAACAGTCCGTGAGCGGCTTCGATGCCACCGGTGGAAACGACCAACGCTGGCCGCGACTGTCGGGTCGAACGATCGGTGTAAGGGAAGGGTACCTTGACGACATCGCCCTGTTTAAAGGTCGGCATACGCTTTCTGATCCGCTTCGCTGTTCCATTCGTGGAACGCGCGGAACGGATCGTCCACCACGCCCCCGCGTTTCGCCTTCGTCAGAATGACACGCTCGCCTTCGAGCTGATATATCAGCTTGTCGCCCTCGCGCAGATGCAGGGCAGCGCGCACCGGCTGCGGAATGGTGGTTTGCGCCTTGCTCGTCAGTTTGCTGGTTATCATCAATCGCGGCTCCACGTAAGAACCTTCCTAACAGTAAGAACTTTCCTTGCCTGAGTCAACCCGCTGTCCTTCCGCTGCGGCGGGCGGCCGCACCGGATCGATCTGCGGCACGCCGACGCCGCGCGGCTCCGCTCGGTCGTCGCTTCGTACTCGGGGCACCTCCGACACGGCCAGGCCATGCGGGCTCCGCCGATAAACGGCAGCGCTGCCCGAAGGGCTTCCTTGTCCAACGGTTCGTCGGTAAAGAAATCGAAATCTGCCGAGGCCCGGTGGCCAAGGCGCAGGGCAACGGCCTGAACACCCCTGTCATGCGATCCGCCTTGCTGGAATGGGAGGGACCTTCAAAGGCGCGGCCAGACCCAGGCGGTAATGCCAGTAGGCCCACGAGCGAGGGCTAAACTGACCGATCTCGGCACGGATTAGCATCTCCCGCAGATACTCAGTGCTTAGTTGCCCTACCAGCTTCTGCACGTCGTCGTAGTCGCCGATGTCCATGACCTGCGCGATGAGGAATTGCGCCTGCGTGCCCGGCGGCTCGCGGGCTGGACGCTTTCGGATCTGGCCGGCCATCTGGGCGAGCGCAGCCCCCTGGATCTCAGGCGCGCCAAAGGCTGGGTGGGCGAGGCGCTGGAGCGCGCGCTCGGCGGGATCGAGCTCAAGAGCATCCGGGTCGCACACGACGGCCTGCTGCGCGGATTCTATCTGCGCGCGACGTTCGCGGCCGGGCTCCTGCGGCGCCACTTCCTTCTGCCCTGACGGGCCGCACCGCCCATCCGTGCTATCCTTCGCCGCCAACTCCGGACAACGTCATCCCCAAGCAACGTCATCCCCAGGGCAAGCCATCCACTATGTCGCAGCATCAGGTCCTCGAGCCCCGTTCATCGGTCGCTTGGCGCGATTATTACGCGCTCTGCAAGCCGCGGGTGGTGGCGCTCATCGTGCTGACCGCTGTGGCCGGGATGCTGGTCGCGAGCCCGGGCGAGGTGCCGCTCCAGGCGCTCGTGTGCGGGACCCTCGGCATCGCGCTCGCGGCGGCCTCGGCTGCCGTGATCAACCAGGTCGCCGATCACCGCATCGATGCGCTCATGTCCCGCACCCGCTGGCGGCCCCTGCCACAGGGGGCCCTCGATAAGACCAGGGCGCTCTGGTTCGCCGCGCTGCTGGGGGTGGCGGCGATGGGCCTGCTCGGGTTCTATGTCAACGTCTTGACCGCGGGTTTGACCCTCCTCTCGCTCATCGGCTATGCGGTCGTGTATACGATGTTCCTGAAGCGCGCGACGCCCCAGAACATCGTCATCGGCGGTGCCGCCGGGGCGGCCCCGCCGGTGCTCGGTTGGACCGCCGTGACGGGGAGCGTGGACCCGCACGCGCTGTTGCTGTTTCTCATCATATTCGCCTGGACCCCGCCGCATTTCTGGTCGCTCGCCATCTACCGGCGCGGGGACTACGCAGAGGCCCGGATCCCGATGCTGCCCATCACCCACGGCCTCGACTACACGCGCTTGCAGATCCTGCTCTATACGGTGGTGCTGACGGTGGTGAGCCTGTTGCCGTTCGCGACCTATATGAGCGGCCTCTGGTACCTCACGGGCGTGCTCGTCCTCGACGCCGGTTTTCTGTATCACGCGATCCGCATGCAGCGAGACCACGACGACCGCCTGGCGATGAAGACCTTCGGTTATTCGATCTTTTATCTCGCGTTCCTGTTCCTGTTGCTGGTCGCGGATCGTTATTGGTATCTCTACCACCCCGGATGAGCAGCCCCGCGGCCACGGTTCGGGCGCCGATGTCCAAAGCGGAGCCGCCACCTTGGCTGTGGCTGTGGTTCCCGCCACTCCTCTTGATCTTGGAGCTTGGCGTTCGGGCCTATGACCAAGCAGCCTACACCCGCTGGTTCGATAACGAGCTCGGGGTGGTCGAGTTGGCCACGCCCCTGTGCTCGGCGCTCGGGGTCGTCGCCGGGATCGCGGCCCTGCGCCATCGGTCCCGTCTCCCGACGGGCTGGCTCCAGGGCTGGGTGGCGCTCGTCACCCTGGCCTGCGTGTATTTGACCGGCGAGGAGCTGAGCTGGGGCCAGCACCTCTTCGGCTGGTCCACGCCCGAGTCGCTCATGGCCGTCAACGACCAGGGCGAGACCAACCTCCACAACATCAGCAGTTGGTTGGATCAAAAACCGCGACTGCTGCTCGAGGGGTTCGTGCTCTACGGCGGGATCATCCATGTGCTCATGCAGCGTAGCGGCGTGAATGAGGGCGACTGGCGGGCCTGGTTCTGGCCGACCGATATCTGCCTGCCGAGCGCGCTCCTCGCCATCCTGGTGCGGGTGCCCGATCGCCTGGAGGATTGGTTCGGGATAGGTCCCCTGCCGTTCGCCATCCGCTGGAGCGAACCGCAGGAGTATTACTTCGCGCTGTTCCTGTGCCTGTATCTGTTATCGATCGGGTATCGGGTCCGCCGCGCGGACTAGCGGATCGATCGAACCGCGGCGACACAGTTCTTGAGACGTGCCTGCCACGATAAACCGGTGGCCGTGAAAACAAACGGCGCGACGGGACGCGAAGACCCCCCCAACCCCCCCTTGCCAAGGGGGGGAACGGGGGGGTCCCCCTTGCTAAGGGGGGGAACGGGGGCGTCCCCCTTGCGAAGGGGGGGCAAGGGGGGGCTCGCGCCGGACCGGTTGAGACCGCTGCGCGATCTGCTGCCGTATCTGCGACCCTACGCCCCGATCATGGCGCTGGCCGCCGTCGCGCTGGTGGTGGCCTCCGGCGGCTTGCTGATCCTGCCCATGGCGTTCCGGCGGATCATCGACGCCGGGCTCCTGGGCCCCGAGGCCGCTGCCCTCGATCGCCCCCTCGACCGTCAGTTTCTCGCCGTGTTCGCGATCGCCGCGCTCATTGCCGTGTGCGTCGCCCTCAGACACTACCTGGTGTCGTGGCTCGGCGAGCGTGTGGTCGCCGATCTCCGCAACGCGGTCTACGCGCGCGTCATCACCTTGAGCCCGGGATTTTTCGAGGTCACGTCCACCGGCGAGGTGCTCTCCCGGCTCACGGCCGACGCGACCTTGGTCCAGTCGCTGGTCGGATCGAGCGTGTCCATCGCCTTGCGCAGCACGGTAACGCTGTGCGGCGCCCTGGTTTTGATGGGCCTGACGAGCCCGCGGCTCGCGGGTCTCGTCCTGGTGCTCGTGCCCGCCGCCCTCGCGCCCTTGATGGTGCTGGGACGACGTGCCCGGCGCTTGTCGCGCCAGAGCCAGGACCGGCTCGCCGAGGCGGGCGCGCTCGCGGGGGAGACCTTGAACGGGATCGCAACGGTGCAGGCCGCGGTGCTCGAGGGATGGTTCGCCCGCCGCATGGCCGAGCGGGTGGAGCAGGCCTTCGATGCGGCCCGGACGCGCTTTCGTAATCGCGCCGGGCTTGCGGCGCTCGCGATCATCGCCGTCTCGGGGGCTATGCTGTTCGTGCTCCTGGTGGGTGCAAAGGCGGTCCTTGCGGGGCAGATGAGCGGTGGGGAGCTCGGGCAGTTCGTTTTATACGCGGGGTTCGTGGCGGTCTCTACGGCGGCATTGAGCGAGGTGTTCGGCGATGTGCAGCACGCCGCCGGCGCCATGGAACGGCTGATGGAGTTGTTGCGGGCCGAAACCGAGGTGCGCACACCGGTGCCTGCGCGGTCGCTGGCGCATCCCACGCGCGGCCGGATCGAATTCAGCGATGTGACCTTCGCCTATGCGACCCGGCCGGAGGTACCGGCGCTCAGGGGTTTCGATTTGACCGTGGAGCCGGGGGAGACGGTGGCGCTCGTCGGGCCCTCGGGTGCGGGAAAGACCACGGTATTTCGCCTGCTCGTGCGGTTCTACAACCTCGGGGCGGGCAGCATCCTGCTCGATGGCATCGACATCGCGCACGTGCACCCAGAGGAGCTGCGCGAGCGCATCGCCATGGTGCCGCAGGAGCCCGCGATCTTCGCGATGGATGCGATGGAAAACATCCGTCTCGGGCGGCCCGAGGCCGGTGATCCGGAGGTGATGGCGGCGGGACGTGCCGCTGTGGCCGAAGAGTTTCTCGCGCCTCAACCCGAAGGTTATCGCACCTTCCTCGGCGAGCGCGGCTTGAGGCTCTCGGTGGGTCAGCGGCAACGCATCGCGATCGCGCGCGCCATCCTGAGAAACCCGCCCATCCTGCTCTTGGATGAGGCCACCAGCGCGCTCGACGCGGAGAACGAACGGCTCGTGCAATCGGCCCTGGCCGGGCTCATGGAGGACCGCACGACGATCGTCATCGCGCACCGCCTAGCGACGGTGTGCCGGGCCGATCGCATCGTGGTCCTGGATCGCGGGGAGATCGTGGCGGTCGGCACCCACGCGACCTTGGTGCGTCAGGGCGGCTTGTACGCGCGGCTGGCGGCCCTCCAGTTCGGCGAAAAGCGCCGCGGCGCCAAAGGAAATCACGTGGGGGGAGTATCGGGATGAGCGGTCCTTGCGGGTCTGCAAGGCCCGGAATCGCGCCGTGCGGCGAAAGTGCCGGATGTATGTATCGCGGGGATGGCGCTCGAACAAAAACAAGGCCGGTTCTCTGACGATCCCCGGCCTTGTGAGCGCTACCGCGAGAGACCGCGGCGGATTACTTGGTTTTGCGCTTCGCGGCGGTCTTGGGGGCGGCCCGGCCCGCGGGTTTCGCGGTCTTGGCCGCCGGCTTGGCCGGCTTTTTCGCGCTGGCTGCTGTCTTTGCCATGATTCTCTCCAAGGGTTGAAAGATGCCCATGGCGGTCCATGCCCGTGTACCGATCGGTGACCATACACCGAATCGATGCGAGTTACGGCCGGTTGTTCACCTGTTTTAGTCCGTTGACACCGTAACCCTTTTATTATTAAAGCACATCATGTGCCTGGATCAAGGGGCTCGGCGGGCGAGCCCCACGGGGATGATTTCGGCGAGGGGGAAGAGCGTGATGACGACCTTACAACGACTACAAGACCTCTTGGTCAAACGCTTCGATCTGGAACGCAAGGACCTCGATCCCGGCGCATCGCTCGATCAGCTCGGGCTCGATTCCATGGGCACCATCGATCTGATGTTTCAGGTCGAAGACGAGTTCGGGGTGACCTTTCCGCGCGACGCGAACGCGCTCAAGACCGTGCAGGATGTCGTGGATTGCATCGAGCACTTGCTGGCCGAGCCCGCGGCGGTCGATTCCGCCACGGCGGTCGATCCTGATCGTGGGCCTGTGCCTTGAGGCGGGTCGTGGTAACCGGGATGGGCGTGATCTCCCCGCTAGGCAACGGCCCCGCGGCGTTCTTTGAAAATCTGCTGGCCGGCGTCTCCGGGGTTCGGCGTCTCCCGGACGAATTCCGGAAGCGGCTCACGGTGACGGTGGCGGCGCCGGCGGCGTTCGACGCGGCCCGGCATTTCAGCGAGCCGCGACTGCGGATCCTGGACCCCGTCAGCCAGTTCGCGATCGTGGCCGCCGGCCAGGCGCTGTCCGATTCGGGACTCGAGCTCGCGGCAGAGGACCGCGACCGCATCGGGGTGTATCTCGGTACCGGCATGGGCGGGGCCGAGACCACCGATGAGGGCTACGCGACCTTTTACGGCAGGGGCTCGGATCGGGTCCGGCCCTACACGGTGCTCATGTCCATGAACAACGCCCCCGCCTCGTGGATCGCGCTAGAGCACGGGCTCGGGGGTCCGAACATCACCTATTCGACCGCCTGCTCTTCGTCGGCCGTGGCGGTGGGTGAGGCCTACCGGGCGATACGGCGCGGGGAGGCGGATGTGATGTTCGCGGGGGGCAGCGAAGCGCCCTTGACACAAGGGACGCTCAAGGCTTGGGATGCCCTGCGCACCCTCGCGATCGAAGACGCCGAGGACCCGGCGCGCTCGTGTAAACCCTTCGCCAAGGACCGCAGCGGGTTGGTGCTCGGCGAAGGGGCGGCGGTCCTCCTGCTCGAATCCCTGGGCCATGCCCGGAAGCGCGGCGCCCCGATCCGGGGCGAGATCGGGGGTTACGGTCTGTGCACCGATTGCGGCCACCTCACGCGGCCCTCGGTCGCAGGCCAGGCGCGCGCCATGCGTCTGGCGCTCGCGGACGCGGCGGCCACCCCGGCGGAAATCGACTATATCAATGCCCACGGCACCGGCACCCTGCAGAACGATGCCGTCGAGACCCGTGCGATAAAAGAGGTCTTCGGCGATCGCGCCCGCCGTATCCCGGTGAGCGCGACCAAATCGATGCACGGCCATTTGCTCGGCGCCGCCGGTGCCATGGAGCTGGTGGCAACCCTGTTGTCCGTGCGTCGCGGCGCGATCCCTCCCACCATCAACCTGCGGGTCTCGGATCCGGACTGCGATCTCGATTATGTGAGGGACCGGGGCCGTGAGGGAGTGGATATCGAATGGGCGCTCTCCAACTCCTTTGCCTTCGGCGGCACCAACGCCGTCCTGGTGGCGCGGGCGATCGATTGAGGCTCCGGTCTCCGCCGCCCCCTCTTTTCCAGGACCAAGGGCTTCCATTCACCGCGGGCCCATTCACCGCGGGCTCGTTTAGCGCGGGCCCGGCGGTTCCTGGTTCCAGGGCAGCTTCCGATAGCCCGCGACGTCGCCTTCGCCGATGAACGGGTGCTTGATGATGTCGAAGTACGGCGAGTCGTCGAAATCCTTCGGCGTGTACAGGCGTGGGTTGCGTGCATAGAGGCGGATCTGTCCCGCCGAGCCGCGCTGCATGATGGGCAGCACCGGGTAGTTCACGCCCTGGAAGGCTTCGACCAGCATCGTCGAACAGATGCAGCGGGTATTGACGCCGGCTTTGTGCGCGAACAAGGTCGAGCGCCAGCGGCGCGGGAGGAGCCCGTAGGGGTACATGAAGCGCGCGAGGTCGAGCAACTGGCGGACGTCGTAGTCATGCCCCAGGCGCTGGATGGCATTGGCGATCACCTGCTGCGCATCCTGCCTAGAAATCATCGAGGGACGGCAGATCCGCAGGGGGTGGTCGCGGTAATGGTTGAGCGGCGCCACCACCGTGCCGCGTCCCGCTAAGGCCTCGATCAGCAACTGCGCACTGGGGTCGCCCTTGTAGAACCTGGCGAGGTGCTCGCGCAACGCGGGGCTGTCGATGTCGTGCAGGCGCCCGATGTACAGCGCCGAGTGCGTCCAAGGGCTCAAGGTGATGGTTTTGACGATCTCGCTCAGCCGGGTCTGACCCCCGACCAGGAGGACGTCACAGGGTCTGAGCTCGTAGCTAAGGCGCTCGAAGTCGATGAAAGGGCCCTCGCCGCCCGGTTTTCCCCGGGTCAGCCAGGCCACCACCCGGGCCCAGATCCAACGCTGAATGGCGGTAATCATAGGTCGCAAACCACGCCCCGGCCCGCCCGCCCGGAAGATTGCGTGACCGGCGTCGCGGTCGGGTGGCGCGCTTGCGGCCGATCGATGGTGTATAGTTCTCGCAAATGACAAGACACCGCGCCGGGAGATTGTAAACATAAGCCAGTCTTTCTGCTAAGGCGGCAGTACTAGACCGGTCCGGCGGGCTGGCGGGGCGATCAGGACAGAGGAGGGGATGGGCGGGCCGGGACACCGGTTCGGGGCGGCCAGATATAGCCTTGCTTCGACGGCAGGCACTCGGATGACAGGTCACGGGATTGGGATGGAATCCGGATTGCCTACGGTCGTGGTGATCGACGATAGCGCGGCCGTGAGAGGCTACTTCGAGCTCTGCATGGGGCCGCTCGCGGTGGACGTCAAGTCCTACCCGTCCGCGTCGGCTTCCCTGGAATACCTCTCCGGCGGCGCTGCGGCCCTGATCTTTTTGGATATCATCATGCCCGGTAAGGACGGGCTGACGTTCCTGGAGGAGTTGCGCAGCCACCCCTTGCACCGCCACACCCCGGTGGTGGTGATGAGCTCCAAGGACTACCGCCAGGACAAGGGCATCGCGAAGCAGCTCGGGGCCGAGTATGTCACCAAACCGATCGCCTCGCGCACCATTCAGGACCTGGTGATCCAGCTCGCGAGGGCGGAGCCGAGGGGCGCCGCGCAGGGCGCATGAGCGGGGCCTACCTCCGCTTCCGGGGTGTGCGCGGCTCGCATGCGGTCCCCGCCGCGAGCCACATGGGGGTGGGCGGAAACACCTCTTGTGTCGAGTTGCGCACCGATGACCACCTGCTCATCTGCGATGCCGGGACCGGCATCATCCCGCTCGGCGAGGACCTGATGGGGGGCGCCACGCGCGAGGCGCTGGTGGTCGTCACCCATTACCATTGGGACCATATCTGTGGCCTGCCCTTCTTCCAGCCGGCCTTCGACCCGACCTGGCGCCTGTGCTTCTTCGGTCCCGGCAGGGACGCGGACGAGATCCGGCGGCGCCTCTCCGATCAGATGCGCGCCCCCTATTTTCCGGTACAGACCGAGCACTGGATGGCCGGGATCCGATATCTCGATCCGAACGACGGCGGCCTGCGCCACGGCCCGTTCCGGATCCATTATGATCATGTCCACCATCCGGGGGCGACTTACGGGTATCGAATCGAGGCGGCGGGAAAGACCATCGTCTATGTCTCCGACAACGAATGCGGGTTCCTATCGAGATCGATCGAGGACCGCGTCCATGAATTCCCGGATGCCGAGCGCGATCATCTACGCCGCATCGAGAGCGAGGAGCGCGCCCGCGAGCTGGCCTTGCTAGCCGGCGCCGACGTCTTGATCCACGATGCGCAATACACCCCGGATCAATACCGCCAGAAACGCGGCTGGGGTCACTCGTGCTTCGTGGATACCGTCCACCTGGCGATCGATGCCGGGGTCGAGGCCTTATATCTCTATCACCACGACCCCTCGGCCAGCGATGGCGCCCTGCAGCGGATCCACGACGCGGCGCTCGCCGTCATCGCGGATCGGCGCTCGCCCCTCGTCTGTCACCTGGCCCGGGAGGGATTGACCGTGGACCTCG
>JBQTJM010000285.1:0-30399 GCA_052387115.1 Gammaproteobacteria bacterium
CCTGCACCGCCTCGGCGATCCGAGTCAGGATCTCCTGCGAAAATGTCCGCCCGCCCATCGCGACCATGCCACCAGTCTACGACACGGCGGGGGCGGTGTCCAGTACTTGTTATGGGTAAGCCACAGCCCGATGGGCGGGGGAGACTTAGCATCCTGTTTCACAAATACGAGCACGAGAAGGTATAACGAGCTTGTAGATCTGCGCCCTTGGCCCTTGCTCGTGTTGGATACGTGACTGTACTCATGAAAAGGCGTACTCTTACAACCATCAGTCGATGAGCCGCCCCTCCTGGCGGTCCTGGATCTTCCATCCGTGCTGTTCAAGCGCCGCTCTCGCCAGGGGACTGACCGTACCCGCGACCTGGAGCTGTTTCGCCTTGATGCCGGGTGCGGCCGTCACGTTCTGGTTGGCCGCGAGGACGTAGTTCGCCATCGTCTGGGTCCAGGCCAGGTGATCGAGCGGCGCGCAGAAGACCAGGGTTCCATCGGCAAGACGCGCCGCGGCCAGCTCCCCGAGCGGCACGAATTGCTTGACCTTGGAGACGCGCTTGTGAAAGCGGGCGTACATCTCGGCCTGACGCGCCCGGAAAAAGGCCACCTCCGGGTCGCGCGTGAGCACGGCGAACTTCACGAACCGGCCACGGTCGCCCACGCCCTGCATCTCGGCCAGCGCGTTCACGAGCTTGGTCTGCTGAACCGGCGTATACACCGTGTTGGCAAGGAAGAGATCGACCACCTCCGGGGAAACACCCATGGTGGTGAGGTTCTTGTGGTTTCTGGCGCGCAGATCCGCGGGGGCCGCCTTGAGGGGGACCCCCGCGAGCCAGTTGCTGGTCTTGGAGGTCGATATCGCGATGCCGGCCCCGCCCGATACCAGCGAGAGCGCGGCGCTCGCCGTGATCTTGCCTGCATAACCCGCCCAGGCGATCTCGTCGAGCCTTTTCTGCAGCACCGGGTCTGACGAATAGGGATCGACACCAAGCTCCGCGGCATAGTCGCGCTTGGTGGACGAGAAGCCGATCAGGTTCTGGAGCCGGCTGTCCTCCGCATCGCTCGGCGGGTTCCCTAACAGGGACGTGCCGGCGCGCTCGAAAAGTTTGCCTACGCCGGAGACGGCGCCGCTGACGGTTTCGACCGGCCTCGTGATGAGGGCCTTGGCCCCGGCCAAGGTATCCTTCCCACCTTGCACGAGAAAACGGCTGAACTGCTGCGTGCCCTTCACCTTCTCCATGGCCGCCAGCGCGTTGGCCTCGTCGATTCGGATCTTAAGCTCGGCCGTGGATGCCGCATCCAGGTCTCCGAAGCGCGTATGGATCTTATAGTGGTTCATGTAGCCGTCATTCAGCACCCGCTCATCGACCTCGTGATTGGGTCCCTTGATCATCCGGGATGGAAATAGCTGCGAGGCCTTGAAAATCGGGGGGGCCTCGTAGGGCTCCGCCGCGAACAGCACCGCACTGCTTGCATACCAGCCGGCGAGGAGCGCAGCGCACAGGATCGATAGCGTCACCGTTCTGAGCGGCCGTCCTTGCACCGCCCCCGTGGGGAGACGGTTGGCGTGCAGGAGTAACGGCGGTCTCTCGGCGTGCGAGTGAGCTCTCTCGGACGATCCGAGCGCGCCGTCGTAATGGCATTTAGGTGTCGTATTTGGCATGGATGTCGGCGCCTCTATTTGTGGGAAAAGAATGCGTTCCAAGAGCCTATCCCATGGAGGTTACGCGCGCGAGCGCTGCGAAGGCCACTCCGACAACCCCGGGGATAGGATCTATCGGGTCGCTGCCCCGATATCGTCGAGAAACCGGTCGAACTCTTTTTTCCAGGGCGCTCGGTTGTAGCCCCAGTTTCCCTCCGAAAGGCACCTCAGCCCGGTGGCCAGCTCGGTCTCGATGCGCTCGACGGGGCTCGATTCATCCGCCTCCCAGAGGACCTCTGCGTAGAACAGGTGGTTGAGCGGGTGACGGGGGTGTTTCTCGACGACCGCTTGGAGTAACTCGAGCGCTTTTTCGCTATCGCCGAACCCCGTCGGCCAGGGCGGGGCCTTGAGGTAGAGGATCCCGAGCACTCGCTGCGGCCCACCGTCGTCGATCTCCGGGGAAAGCTCCACCGCCCGCTGCATCTCGCCTTGGAGCCGCGGGAGATTTTCCATCGCCAAGATCACGTGGTCGCGGATCACGAGCCCGAGGTTCGCGGCCAGGTAGTAGTGCACCGCGCCGTCTCCATCGGCACCGAGCAAGAGGGCCGCTTCGGCGAAACGGACGCCCTCCGCGGCCAGTTTCTCGCGTTGGTCGGCCTCCGGGGTACGCTCGGCCAGGTGTAGGGACAGACGGCTGCCCAGCGAGCTACGGCGCAAGGTCAGGTCGTCGGTGTCCTGCAGCCGGGACAGCGCGCACTCCAGGGTGTCGGTCTCACTCCATGGGCCGAGCGCGCTCGGGCGGACGGTCAGGATCTCGACGATCTGCTCGGGACAGCTCGAGGGCCGCCCGAACCGGACCCCGTCCAAGGTCGTACAACCGGCCAGGAGCCCGAGCGCGGCCGCGAACAGGGATGCGCCGCCACGCAAGGCATTACTTCCCGCCATCCCACAGCTCGACCATCGGCTCGAACACGACGGGATCGACGGTGGCGAATGATTCCACGCCGAACAACCGGCACAGCTTCTTCCCCTCACCGTCGGCGCACAGGCCCTCGAGGGCCCGCGCGAAGCGGGCACGGTCCGCGGCGCTGCCGATCCTGTCGTTGGCCACCACGCCCATGAGCGGGATCTCTTCCGAGGTGAATATGGCCTCGATCGGGTTGCTTAGATGGAGCGAGCCCAATCCGGCGAACTGCTGCCCGTTCAGGATCACCGCGTCCAGCTCCCCTTTGCCCAGGGCGCGCAGCGCCCGGATGGCGTGTTTGGATGGCTTGAGGACGAAGAAGCTCGCCGGATCGTATTTCCCGGCGAAGACGATCCTGCCGACGAGCTCCGGCTCCGCCAAGACGGTGCCGCCCAGGGACTTACCCTGGAGATCCGCCAAGCCCTGGTACTTGCCCTCCTGGACCACCACTCGAATGCGCTCCGTATTACGCCCGTTGATCCGGGGTTGGGCCAGCGGGATCAAATGGTGCTCCGCGCGTAATTCCAGATAAAGCCCCAGCGATGTGATCGCGAAACCCGGTTGCTTCTCGCCCATGAGCCTCTTGCACTCGTCCACCTCGGCGGAAAAAAAACTGGTGAAGCTCTTTTCCGGCCATCCGCCCAGCCGTTCCAGCACCCGAAGCATGGCATCCATGGCCCCGCGGGCGTCCTTTTCGTCGACCGCTCCGCCCGGGTAGCACACCACGATCGGGGTGGGCTCGGCGGCCCCGACCGGCACGGCCGACAGTCGGGCCCCCAGGAAGATCCCCACCAGTGATAGGCCTACCCGTGATAAAAAGATCGCTCTGTCCCTCATGCCTGCCTCCTCGGATCCAGCAACTGGGCGATGGCCGGGGCCACGAACAGGGTCGCCATCAGACAGCACACGAGCCCGATGGTGATGTCGATACCCATGGTGGACACGCCGCGGTAGTCGGCCACGCTGATGGCGCCGAGCCCGGCCAGCTCGGTTCCGGCCGCGAGCGCGATCACCTTGCCGGCGATCCGGGTGATCTCGATCGGCGTGCGGTCCGTGAGCTCGCGCCAGCGGTGGCTGAACCACACGCCATAGTCCACGGCCAGCGCGATCACCAGCGGCAGGGCGATGATGTTCGCGTAGTTGTAGTCGAGGCCGAAGAGGGACATCGCGCCCAGCATCCAGCCCCCGCCGATCAAGAGCGGCAGCGACGCCAGCACGAACCCCGTGAGGGTTCGCAGCATCAGGATCAGCCAGATGAAACACACTACCACCGCGAGCACCGTCCCATGGATGAAGCCCTCCACGACGGCCTTCGAAAACACGTGATGCGTGGTCGGAAAACCCGTCGCCCGTTTTGAGACGCCGTACACCTCTTTCATCAGGCGATCGAGGTGGGCGGGATCGTACACGCTCTGTGCCGGAAAGGCGTACACGGCAATGGTGCCGTCGGCGGCGAAGAAGCGCTCGCTAAGTGCGGGCGGGAGCCGATCGGGGGTGAGCGCTTCGGCGCTGCGCCAGGAGTCGATCACCTGCAACCCGGTGTAGGCCGCCTCCGCCAGGGCCCGCAGGAACCTCTCGCTGCGCTCCCGGCCGCCACCGGCGTTCCGGTCGATGGCATCGCGGATCGCCTCGATGCGTCCGCGCAACTGCTCCAGGCGCTCGACCAAGGTGGCGTGCCCGGCCGAGAACGCCTGCTCCTGCGAAGAGTCGATGGTATCGAGCCCCTGCTCCAAGAGCTTGCGCACGCGCTGGAAGGTGGGGTCGGGCAGCCCCGCGTGCTCGATCGCGTCGATGCGCGCGGCATAGTCCGCGCGCGCCGCCGCGGCGCCGATGTCGCGGGCCTCTTGGAGCCGGGCCTCGGCGTCCGGCGGGAACAGGTTGGTGAGCGACTGCACGCGGGCGATGCTGCCGAGACGGCCGGCCTCCTCGGTGATGCGTCGGGCCTCGGCGATATCCGCGGCCGTGAAGATCACGACCTCGGCCTGGTAGTCGCTCTCGGCCACCATGCGCCGCTGGTAATGGGCCGCCGGTGAGTCCTCGGGCAAGAGGGCGAGCACGTCGTAGTCGAACGGGATGGTGAACCCCCGCACCGCTCCGACGGCGGCGCCAACGACCGCGACGACTACCACGGTCACGGCCGCCGCTCGCGACCAGGCCCCGTGACCCCCATCATGAGAGATACGAGGGGCGTGGCTCGAAACCCGTGCCGGACTCATGTCCTTCGGCACCGCTGTCAGCTTGGGCGGCAGGAGGGCGTAGAGTGCCGGCTGGACCATCCAGGTGCTGATCAGGATCATCAAGACACCCCCGGCCGCCACCACGCCGAGCTCGGCGAAGCCTGGGAAATCGACCGTCCCCAGGGCGCCGAAGATCATGAGCGAGGCGCCGCCCGCGGTGAGCACCGCCCGGAAGGACGAGCCGATGCCGATCGCAATCGCCTCCACGAGCGGCTTCCCGGTGCGGCGCTCCTCGCCGATCCGCGACGAGGTGAAGATCCCATAATCCGCTCCCAGGCCGAACAGGATGGCGAGGAAGCTGGCGGTCATGAGGGTCAGGTGACCGACCGTGAGCGACGCCAAGGCCAGGCCCCACAGCGCCCCGAAACCCATCGGGACGAAGATGCAGAGCGACCAGCGGACACTGCGCACCACCATCAGGATCAGGAGCCCGATGAGCGCGGCGGCGGTCCCGATCACCAGGGTGATGTCTTTCTGGACGGCGGTGTGCTCCTCGTATTCGATGGCCGGCAGCCCGGTCAGCCCCACCTGGGGCGGCGTGCGAGCGGTGGTCCTGGCCTTCGCGGCCGTGGCCGCCGCGACCGCCTTTACCCGGTCGATGAAAGGCCCGAGGACCGCGAAGTCCTGCGACGCATTCCGGGCACGGACGAACAGGAACAGCATGCGTCCGTCGCGTGCGGCGAAATAGCCGTCGGCCATGCCCTCGGCCCCATGGCGAGCCAGCATGCGGTTCCAGTCGAGGCCGGTGGGGACCTCGTCCGCGGACAGCCAGCGTTGCCACTCCTCGAGGAGGACGGATAGGGTCTCCGCGATGTCCCCGGCGGTGTCGAGATCGATGTGGTGGGGATCGTCTTTGAGCCAGGCCATGGCCTTTTGCAGCCACTCGTCCAACCCGAGTGGCCGGCCGGGCGCGGCCATCATCGAGCCGAGCCGATCCAGGTGCTCGGCCGGCATCAGCAGGTAGGCGTGCTCCAGGAAGAAGCGCGGGTCGAGACGCTCGGTGACCTGGCCGATGGCCGGCTCGGCGCGCAACTCGGCCGCGAGCTCGGTGGCGAAGGAGGTAAGCTCCGCGCGCGGGGCGCCCTCCAAGACCACGATCAGATCCGAAGCGGCCCCGAACTTCGTCAAGAAGCTGTCCAGGCGCCTGGCCACCTCCGTGTCCTTTGGGAGCAGCGCCTGACGGGAGGTGTATACCGGCAGGCGCGCGCTGGCGAGGCCCGACAGGATCGACAGTACTAGCGCGACAGCCAGGACGCGCCAGGGGTGCCGGGCGCAGCATTCGGCCACCCTGGCCACTCTTTGGGCCACGCTAGAGGCGGCGGTGGGGGCTGTCGATGTGCGTTTCGGCGAGGAGACTGTCGTCACGAGATGCCTTTCGACAGTCGCGTTGTGTAATACCGGAAATGAGTGCCTTTTGCGACCATAATGTCGCCTAATGGGCGTGTTTTTGTCAACCAACCGTTGCACCATCGACCTCCGAGAGGGCGACCAGCAGCACCCATCGGGTCATGGCGGCGATCTGGCCCGCCGCCCTCAGCTCGTCGAGCTACCGGCCATGGGACGTATCACTCTACGAACTCTGCTAGGATCTTGTCCATGACCATGGATAGCAAAGAGACTACTCAACAGCTCTACGCTGAGATCGAGCGCACGCCGGAACGTTACCGGCCGTTGTTATTACGGCTGGTCCATTCCTTCCGAGAGGGCATCGAAGAGGATGAACCCTGGCCCAATGCCGCCGAATGCTTTCGAGAAGGCTGGCGTGATGTGAAGGCGGGCCACGTCCATCCGATCGAGACCCTCTGGGACGGGATCGACGCGGACTAGCGGCGTGGCGGTCCGCTACTCGGACGCCTTCAAACGCCAGCTTAAGCGCCTGAGACGCCGATACCCGCATATCCGCCAGGATCTTCAACCGATCCTCGAGCATCTTGCCGCCGGTGAAACGCCAGGGAACCGGATCCCGGGGTTGGGCCATACGGTATACAAGCTACGATTGAGAAACACGGACGCGAAGCGAGGCAAGAGCGGCGGTTATCGGATTATCTACTACCTCAAATCGGACACCGAAGTCTTGCTTGTGACGATCTACTCCAAAGCCGAGCAGTCAGACATCGCGGTCGAGGACGTGGTGCGGCTCATCCGGGAGGAAGGACACGGGTGAACCAACGTGCGCTGCACATGCGGTTCATCAGCGATTATCCCTGCTCCAGGGTGAGTGGGCCGTGCGTGGTATATCATGTGCGGTGTTTGACGAAAAATCGGAGACGCTAGCCCCCGGCAAGAGTCTGCCGGCAAGACTCCGACAGGCAGCGGGACGAACGTGAGCGAGCTATTCTGAGAATGAGGGAAACCGGGGGGAAAGCGTGATCCTGATCACAGGCGCCACGGGCCACCTCGGCGCCAACCTGGTGCGTCGGCTGCTCGAAGAGGGGCACACGGTACGCGTCTTGGTGCGCGAGCGGCGCCGCCAGGCCGCGCTGGAGGGTCTCGAGGTCGAGCGTGCCTTCGGCGATCTGCGCGATCTCGCCGCTACCCGCAGGGCGGTGGCGGGATGCACGCATGTCTATCACTGCGCGGCCAAGGTCTCGACGATCGACGGCGACGCCGCGCACCGGCGCGACATCTACGAGTGCAACGTCCTCGGGACGCACCACCTGCTCTCTGCCGCCCGCGAGGCCGGCGTGGTGCGCGTGGTGGTCACCGGCTCTTTCAGCGCCGTGGGCCATAGGCTCGATGACCCTTCGGCGCCCAGCGACGAGACCCTCCAGGTGTATCCCTTCGAACGCCTCATGCCCTATGAGCGCTCCAAGGTCCTGGTCGAGCACGAATGCCTGAAAGCGGTCATCGAGGGGCTCGATGTGGTGATGGCGACCTGTTGCGCGATCATCGGCGGGAACGACTTCCTGCCCTCGCGTCTCGGCCGCACCCTGTGCGATTTCGTCAACGGCAGGCTCCGCGCCTACATCCGCGGCGGGTTCGAGTTCGTGGCGGCGCGGGACATCGTGGCCGGTCATCTGCTCTGTATGGACCGAGGCCGGACCGGGCATAAATACATCTTCAGCACCGAGTTTCTGATGCTCGATGAGCTGCTCGAAATCTTCGCCCGGGTCTCCGGCGTGGCCAGCCCTTGCCGCCGCCTGCCGGCGCCCCTCATGCTCGCATGTTCGGAGATCACGAGCTTTTATCTCAGCCGTCTCCATCCCCAGCGCCCGCAACGCCTGACACCAGGTGCCATCCGTTTGTTACGCAAATGCCGGCATGCCGATCTCACCAAGTCGAGGACCGAGCTCGGATACCGCCCAACCGGCATCCGCGAGGCCGTAGCGGAGGCCTATGCCTTTCACCACGCGCGCGGCGCCATCACCCATCGAGCGGCACGCGCGCCCGGCGCCCAGCCGCTGGCCGCCGAGGAAGGGCTGCCCGCAGAGGCGCGGAGTTGAGCATGGCCATGCGCTACGATGCCCACACGACCCCGCCACCGTCATTCGCGGAAGGTCGTAACATGCGCCAGAAGGTCCGCGCCACCGGCCTGGATCCGAACTACTGGTACGCCGTCGAGTTTGCGGACCGCATCCAACCCGGACAGGTGCTCGAGGTGGTGTTCTGGAAGCGCTCCATCGCATTGTTCCGCGCATCGAACGGCGAGTTGCACGCCATCGAGAACCGCTGCGCCCATCGCCAACTCAAGCTCACCTTGGGGAGCGTCGAAGGCTGCCGTCTGGTGTGCCTGTACCATGGCTGGAGCTACGATGGCGAGGGGCGCGTGGCCGGCATCCCGCACCCCTTGTTCGGCAAGACCATGCCGGAGCTCCGCGTCGCGAGCTTCCCCGTGCGTGTCCGCTATGGGCTCGTGTGGTTGTTCCCCGGCGATCCCGCGCTCGCCGAGGGGCGGACCCTCCCCGATATCCCGGAGCTGGAAGGGCCGGGGCGTTGGGCCTGCCGGCCGCTGTCCTTCACTTGGACCGCCCATCATTCGATGATTATCGATAACGTCAGCGATTTCACCCACGCGCACCTGCACCGCAAATACCGGCCGTTCGGCGATGCGCGACTGGTCCGCTGCGAGACCGTGGGCGACAATGTCCACGTGGCCTACGACACGGAGGTCGGGCGTGGCCGGATCTCGGGGCTGTTCGTGGACCATCGACGCCTCAATACCAACCACATGGAGCTCTGTTACCAATATCCCTATCAATGGTCCAACACCGATGACGCGATCAAGCACTGGCTGTTTGTCCTTCCCATCGACGAGCACCGCACGCGGATGTTCTTCCTGTTTTATTTCAAGTCGTTTAAGGTCCCGTTTACGCGCATCCCGATCCCGCGCGGCGCCATGGATTGGGTGCTCCGGATCGCGAATCGATGGCTGATCGCGCCGCTCCTGGACCAGGATCGCACGGCCGTCGAGGCCGAGCAGGGCGCCCACGCCCTGCACTGGGCCGCGCCCATCGCGGAGCTCAACCCGGCCGTGCGCGCGTTCCAGGAGGTCACGGTCCGCAAATGGCAGGCGTATCTGGATAGTCTCGACGCACCTTCCGACGCGGCACGGCGAGTGCCGTCGCCCTCGGCACTCTGAGTCCGCATGCCCGCCTCGAACGACCCGATCGGCCTGACCACGCTCTGCGGGGCGATGGGCGGTGTGGTGGTTTTCACCGGGCTCCTGTTCATCGGCTCGCGCGTATTGCCGGGCCGTCGGGCGCCCGGCCCATCCCTACATGACCAAGGGCCACCCTCGGGCGCACCACCCGTCTATCTCCTGAACGGGCTGTCGCTCTTCCTCCTGACGGCGCTCATCGTGGTGCTCGGGCAATGGCTCGGCGGGTACTCCCTGGCCACAGTCAACCGGCATTTCCTGGCGCTCTTGTGCGCGGCCAATGTGTGGGCCGTGGCCTTGACCGGCGCGGTATTCCTCATGGCCCGGGCGACCCCCCATTCGAACGGAAGGCTTGGCGAGCTGTTCTTCGGGCGCGCGTTGAACCCGTCGATTTGCGGGGTCGATCTCAAGCTCTTCAGCTACCGCCCCTCGCTCATCGGCCTCGGGTTATTGAATGCCTCTTTCGCGGTGGTCCAGTACCAAACCTACGGGTCCTTGTCGACGGCCATGGTCCTCTATCAGATCTTCACGCTGGCCTATATCTTCAACTATTTCCAGTTCGAGCACGGCATGCTCCATACCTGGGACATGGTGGCCGAGCGTTTCGGTGGGATGCTGATCTGGGGCGATTATGTCCTGGTGCCGTTCTTCTATTCCCTGCCGGGATGGTTCCTGGTACACAGGCTCGAGCCGCTCCCGCCCTGGGCCGCGGTGGGACTCACGGGGCTTTTCCTGTTCGGGTTCTGGCTGTTTCGTGGGGCCAATGGCCAGAAGCACCGTTTCAAGCTCGACCCGGCGACCCGGATCTGGGGCCGGCCGGCCGAGACCATCGGCGGGCGTTTGCTGGTCTCGGGACTGTGGGGCCTGGGTCGGCATCTCAATTACTCGGGCGAGATCGCGATCTATCTCGCCTTCACGCTCACGACCGGCTTCGACTCGGCCGTGCCCTACCTGCTGCCGGCATGGCTCTGTGGACTCTTGATCCACCGCGCCTGGCGCGATGAGCGCCGTTGCCGCGCTAAATACGGCGATCTCTGGATCCAATACACGCGCCGCGTGCCATTCCGCTTGCTGCCGCTGGTGTACTGAAAGATGGAAACGCGCATCGATTTATACTGGCCACTTTTTCCATACTGGCCACGGTCACAAATCTACGCCTTAGATCCCCTCTGCTTCCGGGAGAGGCACTGTCTTTTCTCCCTCTCCCTCCGGGCGAGGCGCTATCTCTTCTCCCTCTCCCTCCGGGCGAGGCACAATCTCTTCTCCCTCTCCCTCCGGGAGAGGGTTGGGGTGAGGGGATCAAAAAAGGGCGATTCGTGGCCGTGCGTGGTATAACTGATATACACCCTCGGGAGATACGCCCTCGACCGATCCCGCGGGCGCGCGGCGAATGGCCGATCCTCGGGCAGGCGCTGGCCTTCCACCGTGACCCGGTGGCCCTGCTCGAGAGCGCCTGGCGGGAATACGGCGAGGTGTTTCAGATCCGGCTCGCCGGTCGGGCCTTCGTGGTATTCGCCGGACCGGAGGCCCATGACGCCTACTTCCACGCTCCCGACCGGCAGCTCAGCGCCCGTGAGGTGTATCAGTTCACGGTGCCCATCTTCGGCAAGGGGGTCGCGTACGATGTCGCCCCCGAGCTCATGGCCGAGCAACTCGGATTCCTCGCACCCCTGCTCAAGGGCGGCGCCCTGCAGGGCTACGCGCGCCTCATGCACGAGGAGATCAAAGTCTACACCGAGCACTGGGCAGCAGAGGGCGAGATCGACCTCCCGCAAGTGACCAACGAGCTGACCATCAACATCGCCAGCCGCTGTCTCCTGGGCGCAGAGATCCGGGCCAGCCTCGAGACCGATTTCGCGCCCCTCTATCATGATCTGCAGGGCGGCATCAATACCCTGGGTTTCTTTCTCCCGACGCTGCCGATCCCTCGCCACCGGCGCCGCGACCGCGCCCGCCGCCGGGTGGCCGACTTGATGGGCCGCATCCTAGCCGAGCGGCGGCGGGCCGGCAGGCGCGAAGCCGACTTCATGCAGGCGCTCATGGAGGCGCGCTATGCCGATGGACGCTCGCTCCGCGACGAGGAGATCACCGGGCTCTTGCTGACGGTGTTGTTTGCCGGCCAGCACACGAGCGGCGTGCTCGCCGCCTGGGTCGGGATCGATCTCTTGCGGCACCGGGACTACCTGGCCGGCGTCTTGGCCGAGATCGAAAGCGAGTACGCAGAGGGCCAGGACTTGAGTCTCGATACCCTGAAGCGGCAGACTGTCCTCGAGCGCGCCGTCCGAGAGGGCGAACGCCTGCACCCGCCGCTCATCGTCTTGGTGCGCAAGGTCCTCTACGACCTCGACTATCGGGGATTTCACCTCCCGGCCGGGACCATGGCCCTGGTCTCGCCGGCCCTCTCCCACCGCCTGCCGACCGTGTTCCGCGATCCCGAGCGCTACGATCCCGAGCGCTTCGCCCCGCCGCGCGAGGAGCACAAGCAGTCCGCCCATGCCCTGATTGGCTTTGGCGGCGGCCACCACCGCTGCCTCGGAACGCACTTCGCCTACCTGCAGATCAAGGCGCTTTGGACGGTGCTCTTGTCGCGTTTCGATCTGGAGCTCGTCTCGCCGCCACCCGCGCCGGATTACGGCAGCTGGGTCACCGGGCCGCGCCCGCCGTGTCGGGTGCGCTACCGGCGCCGTCCCCTCCCTGTTTCCGCGGGCCTGTGACAGCGAGCGACGCCCGACACTACGATGTGGCGGTGGTCGGCGCCGGGCCGGTCGGCGCGGTCGCGGCCCTGGCCCATGCGCGGCGCGGTGCCAGGGTGGCGCTGTGCGAGGCCAATCCGAGCTCGGCCCGGCGCCTGGCGGGCGAGTGGCTCCACCCCCCGGCGATTCAGGTGTTGCGCGAGCTCGGCATCGATCTGCCGAGCGCCATCCCCGAGCACGCCCGCGGCCAGGGCTTCGTGGTGTTTCCCGACGACGGCTCCGAGCCCTGCCTCCTGCCCTACGGCGATGGGGACCTCGGATACAGTTGCCGGCACCAAGCGCTGGTGGAAACGCTGCGCCGTTCTGCCGCCTCGCACCCTGGGGTCGAGTACCGGCCCGGCGTGCGCGTGCGCTGCATCGAGGGCCGTTCTCTGCATTACACCCAGAACGGCAGCGGCGGTTTTTTGACCGCCGACCGCATCGTGGGCGCGGATGGTCGCGGGTCCATCGTGCGCACCAGCCTGGGCCTTTCCGTCGCACGGGCGATCTGTTCCCGGATGGTGGGCCTCCTGGTTCCCGACGTCGAGCTCCCGTTCGAGGGCTATGGGCATGTGCTACTGGGCGGCCCCGGTCCGGTCCTCTGCTATCGCATCGCCCCTCGTCATGTGCGCCTGATCCTGGACGTGCCCCTGCACGGCCCCGCGGGCCGCGAACGCGCGGCCTTTCTGTGGGATGGCTACGCCGAGGTGCTGCCGGTGGCCCTGCGGGCGCCGTTTCGCGCGGTCCTCGCTGCCGGGGCTTTCGAGGGCGCGGCCAACGGTGTGCGTGGCCGCAGGGTCTATGGTGGTGGCGATCGGTTCCTGGTGGGCGATGCCGTCGGCTACCACCATCCCCTGACCGCCGTCGGCATGACCCTGGGTTTCGAGGACGCCCTGTGCCTGGCCCACTGCCAGAGCGTGGCGGAGTATCGAGCCCGGCGCCGGCCGGCCAGCCGGGTGGCGGAGCTTTTGGCCGTCGGGCTTTATCAGGCCCTGGCGGACAGCGCCGACGAGGCCGTCGCGACCCGCCGGGCCATTTACGCGATGTGGCGCAGACAGGCGGCCGAACGCACCCGCACGATGGGCTATCTCGCCTGCCGGGACACGCGGGTGATGCCCTTCGCGTGGGCCTTTTCCCGCACCATAGGCCGGGCCCTCAGGGGCTTGGGCGAGGCGGCCTGGCGCTCGGGCCAATGGGGACACGCCGGCCGGGTCGCCGGCGCCTTGCTCGGGCGCTTGAGATGGCTGGTGGTGGGGATCCTGAGCGGCCGGACCCGGGGGGAGTCGCGGCCGGCGTCCCTGGATCGCCTGGAACCGGGGAGGGGGTTCGCGCCGCTCCCCTCTCCCGATAGCTAACGGCCCGAACGCGATGAGGGACGGCGCGATAGGCATGGAAACCACCACTGTGGGCGCCGAGGCGCGGCAACTGCTCCTGCGTGCCTATCAAGGAGTCTTGTCTACGCTCTCCGTGGCGGTTAGCGGTTATCCCTTCGGCTCGGTCGTTCCCTACTGCCTCGATCGGCAGGGGCGCCCCATCATCCTCATCAGCCGCATCGCCCAGCATACCAAGAACATCCTGGCCGATCCCAAGGTGTCGCTCATCGCCATCGAGCGCGGCGCCGACGACATCCAGACCGCCGGGCGTTTGACCTTGCTCGCCGACGCGGCCCGCATCCCGCCCGAGGATGAAGACACGCCCGAGCGCTACTACTGCTATTTCCCGCAGTCGCGCGGCTACCACAAGACCCACGACTTCGACTTCCATCGCCTCGAACCGGTGCGCGCGCGTTACATCGGCGGCTTCGGCGATATCCACTGGCTGGAACCCAAACGGCTGCTGCTCCCCAACCCCTTCACCCGCGCGGAAGAGCTCGGTATGGTCCGGCACATGAGTGAGGACCACACCGAGGCGATGCAGCGCTATTGCCTTAATGCCGGTCTTGCCCTGCCCGAGGCCGTCACGCCGGTGATGACCGGGATAGACGCGGAGGGCTTTCACCTACGGTTGGGTGCGCGCATCGTCCGCTTCGAGTTTCCGTCGCCGGTGCAAAGCCCTATCGAAGTACGCCAAGCCCTCGTGGTGATGGCGCGAGCGTAGTTGGCCCTCTATAGTTAGTCCGTTTTTACCCCGAACTTACCATTACAAACGTAATCGGACCCAAGCGTCGCACAGCAGGTCGGACTGAAGCTCTGCCCGCTGCAAAATCGTGTTGACTTTCCTATCCTTACGTGCCGCTCTCTCACCCTGCTGGCGGACAGCGGTGGGCAATCATCTCGTCGCTACCCGATCCAGTCATCAAGTATCTGCATAACAACGAATAACGACCGAACCGGCGCCGCCGAACAATCGGTTGCAGTGGAGGCAGGGTGATCAAGGCTTTTTGGACTGGTTCTTTCGAACGTTCTGATCGGGTTCAACCCGTCACGGTGCTTTTGTCCCCGCCCCACTGATCCTAGTGGTTCGGCGGTGCATGCATTATTCCCAATCACAGGAAATGCTGCCGTGCTTCATCCCGCATGCATCGCTACACCGATCACTTGCCTTTACGTCCCCACGATCCTCGGCTACAATTCGCGGAAAGTACAGGAGGCAAACAGTGGCGACAAAAACGATTGATGTCCACGAAGCCCAGCAGCGCTTGATGGAAGTACTCGCGCAGGTGGCTGCCGGAACCGAGGTGATCCTTATGGATGGACCGACGCCGCGGGCGCGGTTGGTTCCCGTTGCGCCGGTTACCACGCGCCGTGTGCCCGGCTTACACACCGGCAGCATCACCATCAGCGCCGATTTTGACGCCCCGTTACCCGACGACTTCTGGACCGGTACGAGGTGAAAGTATTACTTGACACGCATACGTTCATTTGGTGGGATAGCGATCCGACCAAATTATCGGCCACGGCGCTGGCGCTCCTCGCCGACCCCACGACTGAGGTGATCCTCAGTGTGACCAGCTTATGGGAAATGCAGATCAAGCGCCAGCTTGGGAAGCTGAGCTTGCGACTCTCGCTCGCCGAGATTGTCGCGCATCAGCAGACCACCAATGGCGTGATCGTGCTGCCGATTACCCAAGCGCATGTCCTGGCGCTTGATGACCTTCCAACGCCCCATAAAGACCCATTCGACCGGCTGCTCATAGCGCAAGCCAACAGTGAGGGAGCCGCGCTCGTAAGCACCGATCCTATCTTCGCCGCCTACCCGGTGCATGTGGTGTGGTAACGCGGAACAAGCCGGACGGCGCCGACGAGGCCGTCGCGACCCGCCGGGCCATCTACGCGATGTTGCCCCCCTCCCGATAGTGACCCGCCGGAACGTGGTGAGGGACGGCGCGGTCCTGGACTCGGCGTTGCAGCGTGCCGTGGACGCGCTCCTCCGGCGGCAGTCCGCGAGCGGAGAATGGGAGGGGGAGGTGGTGTGGGGCCCGATGCTCGCGGCCCAGTACGTCCTCATGTGCCAGATCACCGGCAGCGCCATCCCCGCGGCGCGAAAAGACCTGCTGCTGTTCCAGTTCCGGCGCACGCGACTCCCATCGGGACCCTGGGGCCTGCACGCCCATTCACCGCCCTATCTCTTCGTCACGACGCTCGTGTACGTCGCGGCGCGCCTCTTGGGCCTGTCCAGGGACGACCCCCTGCTGGTCCCCGCGGCGCGCTTCATCGCGGCCGAAGGCGGCGCCCTGTGGATCCCGAGCTGGGGGAAGTTCTGGCTGGCGATGCTGAACCTCTATGACTGGGAGGGCCTCAACCCACTCGTGCCGGAGCTCTGGGCCCTGCCGCGCCGGCTGCCGATCCATCCGGGAAGGTTCTACTGTCACACCCGGCTCATCTACCTGGCGATGACCGTGATCTATGCCTCACGCCATCAGATCCCACGCGCTCCGGTGATCGAGGCGCTCAGGGCCGAGCTCTATCCCGCCGGTTACGGAGGTTTCCGCGAGCACCGCGGGGCCTTGCGGGCCGGGGATCTGTACCTGCGGCCAGGCCGCATGTTGCGCTGTCTCTACACGATATTTCTATTCGTGGAACAAAGGCACAGCGGCGCGGTGCGGCGGAAGATCGTAGCGCGGCTCTGCGAGCACATCCGCTGGGAGCTCCGCACCACCGATCACACCGCCCTCTCGCCGGTCAGCGGGCTATTGAGCCTCATCGCGCTGTGGATCCATGAACCCGACGACCCCGATCTGCACCGGGCTTTGGTGCGTTTCGAGGGTTGGATCTGGGAGGATGGGCGGGACGGCACGCGCGTCGCCGGCGCGCGCAGCGCCTCGTGGGACACGGCCTTCGCACTCCAGGCATTGACCGCGGTAGAGGCCCATGCGAGCACCGGAGACTCCATCGCGCGGGGCGTGTCGTTCCTCACGACCCAACAGATCCGCCGGACGTTTCCAGGCGTCGAAGAAAACTTCCGCATCGATCCGCGGGGCGGGTGGTGTTTCGCGGGCGTATGGCACGGCTGGCCCGTGAGCGACTGTACGGCCGAGGCCCTGTTGGCATTGCTCGCCGCGCCGGGCGTAGAACGGGACAGCGAAGCGCTCCGGGAGGGCGTCGAGTTCATCCTGCGTTGCCAGAACGCCGATGGGGGCTTCGGCAGCTATGAGCAGAGCGGCACGCGCTGGACCCTCGAATGGCTGAACCCCGCGGAGATGTTCGCCGACTCGATGACCGACCGCTCCTGGGTGGAGTGTACCTCGTCCTGTGTCAGCGCCCTGGCCGCCTTCCGGCAACATTCCCCGGTGCCCCTGGACGGCCGCATCTCATGCGCCCTCGAGCGCGCCGCACGCTGGTTGGCCGCTCGCCAGCGACCCGACGGCGCCTGGCCCGGCGCCTGGGGGGTGTATCTCATTTACGGCACATTATTCGGCGTGCGCGGACTCTTGGCCGCCGGTACACCGGTGTTCCATCCCGCCATCCGCAAGGCCTGCCGGTGGCTCCTGGCCCGCCAACGGCCGGACGGCGGGTGGGGCGAGCACCACAGCGGCTGCCTCACGGGTGTGTATGTCGAGCACCCCGAAAGCCACGTGATCCAGACCGCCTGGGCCCTGTCGACGCTCTTGGAGGCCCACGAGCCCGATTGGTCCGCCATCGAGCGAGGGGCCGATCACCTCCTCTGCACGCAAGACTCGAACGGAGAATGGCCGGCCCAGGACTGGACCGGCGTCTTCTTTCGCACCGCGCTCCTCGATTACACGCTGTACCGCCGGTATTTTCCCTTGTGGGCCTTGGCGTTGTACAAGAACCGGCGTGCGCAGCGACTACATAGCGACCTCTGCGGCGCGGACCGGCATGGCGCCGACGGGTAGCGGGTCGCTGCGCCTGCACCCCAGTCAGCCGGGTCACGGTAGGGCTGGATCACGGTAGAATGGCCAGACGCTATGAAGGAGTCGCTCCTACAGAAACTCGAGCTCCTGCGCGCCCGCTCGCAGGAGCTGACCGCCCTGCTGTCGAACGAAGGGGTCTGGAAGGACCAGACGACCTTCCGGGAGCTGGGCCGCGAGCAATCCGATCTGCGGGGGGTGGTCGAGTGCTTCGAGAGCTATCTCCGGAACCGCCGGGCGATCGAAGAGGCGCGGCGCATGCTCGATGAGGAGGACGCGGGGCTGCGCGAGCTGGCCGCGGACGAGCTCAAGAGGAATCAGGCGTGCGACATTGACTTGGAGCGCGATCTCCACCGCTTCCTGCTCCCGCAGGACCCCTCGGATCGCAGCAACATCTTCCTCGAGGTGCGCGCCGGGACCGGCGGCGAGGAGGCGGCGTTGTTCGCTGCCGCACTGTTCCGCATGTACGGACGCTATGTCGAAACGCGCGGCTGGGCGTGTGAAATCCTGAGCGCGAGCCGCGCGGAGGCCGGCGGGTACAAGGAGGTGATCGCGCGCATCGTGGGGCAGGGGGCGTATTCGCGCCTCAAGTTCGAATCCGGGGTACACCGGGTGCAGCGGGTCCCCGAGACCGAGGCCCAGGGGCGCATCCACACCTCTGCCTGTACGGTGGCGGTGTTGCCCGAGGTCGATGAGGTGACGGACATCGAGGTGTCGCCCTCCGATCTCCGCATCGATACGTTCCGGGCCTCGGGGGCCGGCGGCCAGCACGTCAACAAGACCGATTCCGCCATCCGTATCACCCATCTCCCGAGCGGGCTCGTGGTGGAGTGCCAGGACGAACGCTCCCAGCACAAGAACCGCTCGCGCGCCATGAGCCTCTTAAAGGCCAGGCTGGTGTCGGCGGAGCGCGAGCGCCAGCGGGAGAAGCAGGCGGAGAGCCGCCGCAATCTGGTGGGGAGCGGGGATCGTTCGGAGCGCATCCGCACCTATAACTTCCCGCAGGGGCGCGTCACCGATCACCGCATCAACCTGACCGTGTACAAGCTCGAAGCGGTCATGCTCGGGGAGCTGGACCACGTGATCGATCCGCTCATCAGCGAGCACCAGGCCGATCTCATGGCCGCGGTGGGCCATTGAGGGTCGCGACCGTCTCGAGGAACGAGGGCACCGGACCGGCAGCAACGATCGCCGGTCTCATCCGCCGCGCCGAAGCCCTCCTGTCGGATCCGGACAGCGCTCGCCTGGACGCCGAGATATTGCTCGGCCACGTCCTGGGTGTCGGCCGGGTACAGCTCGTCACCGGGGCAGACCACCCGGTCGCGGCGGCAGAGGTGCGGCGTTATCTCGATCTCGTCGCGGGGCGCGCGCGGGGCATCCCGGTCGCCTATCTCGTCGGCCGGCGCGAGTTCTGGTCGATGCCGCTACAGGTCGATGAGCACACCTTGGTGCCGCGCCCCGAGACCGAGCACCTGGTCGAAGCGGCGCTCGCGCTCATCGTTGCACATGAGCTCCGCGAGGTCCTGGACCTCGGCACCGGATCGGGGGCCATCGCCCTCGCGATCCGCCGGGGATCGGCGAAATGCCGGGTCACGGCCACCGATCTCTCCGCCCCGGCGCTCGCGATCGCAAGGCGCAACGCGGAGCGCCTGGGGCTTCGCGATATCGTGTTCGTGGAAGGGGACTGGTACCGGCCGCTCTGCGGCGCGCGCTTCGACCTCATCGTGTCCAATCCGCCTTATGTCCCGGACGCCGAGCTGGGGAGGGCGGGCCTCTGCCACGAGCCGCGCGTCGCCTTGTCCGGAGGCGACGACGGTCTCAAGGCCCTGCGTACGGTCATTGCCGGCGCGCTGCGACACCTGCGCGATGGCGGATGGCTCGCCCTGGAGCACGGTGCCGATCAGAAACAGCCGGTGTGGACGATGCTCGGCGCGGTGGGCTTCCGTGCCCGTGCCACGATCCTAGATTACGCCGGGCTCGACCGGGTGACGATGGGTAGATGGCAGCGGGCGGAATGACACCGCCCGTTGCGTCACGCACCGTGGCTATCCTGGCCCCGGTCATCCATCGCCTACTGGCAGATCCCCGCGCAGTCAGCGCCGCCCTGCTTGGGATCACAGGTGTCGGCCGGGTCATCGACGCAGGTCTTACCCTCCGGACATTGCACAGCGGCGATGCCACCGCAGGCCTGGCCGCTCGGTTCGTCCTTCTTGTCGCATCCCATGAGGAAGAGCGCAAGGAATAGGGTCGCGATTCTCAATGGCATAACAGTTACCTCGCTGTGGGGGTTACGTACCGCATGTGCTCACCCGACCACCAGGCCTTCACCGACCCGATTGGTCGCTTCGACATGTTACGGGAAAGCCGGTCGGCACACCATGGCCGGGATGTTCGGCAGCTACTGGATCAAGCCCGGGAATAGATCAAGCGTCGACACTGGACGGCTAAATGATCCAGGTTTCCAGCTATTATAACCCGAACCTTTACAAGTTCTTCCACGACGTCAACGCAAGTGTTCGCTATTGGGAATGGAACGCCTTCAAGAAGGTGGAAGCGACCGCTGGGTTGCCATCATGCGAAAAGACACCCCGTATGGGACCCAGTCCGATGCGTGCTCAGAACTGTGACAGAGATCACCCCCGTCGCTTTGAACCCGGAAAGTAATGGCGCATGACGCGCTGGCCGTTCCCGAGTCGGAGAGCGATGTGTATTCTTGTCCGTGATACCATCAACGCCGGGAAGGCTCAGGGCGGGTACCACGAGTAACCCATGTCGAGACATACACCGCGGTCGAACATGGCGGCGCGATGGCGCGCGAGCGCTCTGCGTGCAGGGGCGCTGGGCGTATTGTCGAGTCTTGTTCTGGTCGTTCCGGCGCCGGCTGCCAACATCGTGGTCGACACACTCGAAGGGAATGGCCTGATCTCTGATAACGATTGCTCGCTACACGAAGCGATCCTGGCGGTCATCACCTCGGGTCCAAGGGGGGGCTGTCCGGGCGGTGACCCGGGTGTAACCGACACCATCACCTTGGCCGTGACTGGCACCATCACCCTTTCGGACGCCTTGCCGGCGATCAACCAGGATCTCCACCTTATCGGGCCAGGTGCACGCTTGCTCACCATCAGCGGTAACAGCATACGTCAGGTCCTGCGCGTAAACGCCGGCGTAAATGTCACCGTGGAGGGGGTGACGATCTCCCGCGGGCGCGCCATCCAGAACGGCGGCGGCATCCTGAACTTCGGGAGGCTGACCGTGAGGAACACGAGCTTCGTGGAGAACCAGGCGCCGGAGGATGGGGGCGCGATCTCCAATGAGGGGCGGGGCGCCAGGCTCACCGTCTTGAACAGCACCTTTTCCGGAAACAGCGGCATCGAAGCGGGGAGGGAGCAAGAAGAGGGTGGCGCCATCGTCAACATCGACGGGGAGGCGACCATCGTCAACAGCACGTTCGTCGGCAATCACGCCCCCAACACCGGCGGGGCCATCCATAACTCCGAGCCGACGGCCGAGGTGACCCTCATCAACTGCACCATCACCGGCAACAGCGCGGCTGCCGGTGGGGGAGCTGTCTTTACGGAGAGAGGTGGCGAAATCACTCTCCGCAACACCCTCCTCGCAGCCAACCCCGGGAACAACTGCGGAGTCGCGTCGACCGGGGGGCGGATAATCGATCAGGAGGGGAACCTCGACGACGGCAGCACGTGTGGATTGGCTCCCGGCATGTCCATTCCGAACGGGGCCGCCGGTCTCGACCTCGCGGGTCTCCAGAACCACGGTGGTCCGACGGACACGATCGCGCTCACCGCGGCCAGCGACGCCATCGATTGGGCACTGGACAGCGTCTGTGCCGCGGCACCCGTGAACAACCTCGATCAGCGCGGACCGCCGTTCGTCCGTCCGATCGACGGCGATGGGGACGGCAGCGCCTCCTGTGACATCGGCGCCTTCGAGTCTGAACGACCACCGCCCCAGCCAGCACCGCCGGCGCAGCCTCCGTCATCTCCGCCCCCATCACCGCTCGTTGAGGCCGTGCCCGTCGGTGAGAATCCGCGCTTGCAGTGCACCCGATCTTCCTGCCGCGTTCTCATCAGGTGCATCGTGATACAGAGCCCGGGTGCGCCATGCAGCGATCGATTCGATGTGTTCGTCCGGGACAGTGTCTTGCGCGACCACACCCCGGCCAAAGCGCCGGGGAGGATCCGTTTCGCCACCGGCCGCGCGGAAATCGCGGCCGGTACCACCGCGGACGTGAAGCTCAGGCTCACCAAACGCGGCAGGCAGTTTGTGCGCACGGGCAAGAAAACGAGGATCAAGGGGGTCCTGGAGATCCGAAACGATTCCGGGACCTCCATCGTGAAAAGGACTCGGGTCACGCTCAGGATCAAGCGCCGCTGAGCGGACCCGGCTTCTGGAATCGTGGATCCTGCGGCCGCCACCATGACCATTCGCCATCGGGTTCTCGGCCCGCTGATGCTTGTGGTTGTCAAAGGGATGCGGGGCATGTGCGCCGCCGGTGCCCTGCTCGCGGTGGCTCTGCTCGCCAGCCCCGTTTCCTCCGCCGCTCCAAAGCGGATCTACCTCGCACTCGACGACCACACCGACTACCTGTGGTCGGGCAACGAGCAACAGTACCAGCAGGCTTTCCTCGAGATGCTCGACTACTATCTCGATCTGGCCGACCAGACCGCGTCGGATCCGCCAGCGTATCAGTCCCGCTTCAACACCGACGGCAGTTTCTGGATCTGGACCTACGAGCATAACAAGACGCCCGCCGAGCTCGATCGGCTGATCGACCGGATCCGGTCCGGGCACATCAGCGTGCCCCTGAACGCCCTCGTCTCCACCTATGGCGCCCAACCCGCGGAGGCGGTGCTGCGCGGGATGTACTACGCCGGCCGGCTCGAGCGCCGCTTCGGCGTGCGCTTCCCGTTGGTGCAAGCCATGGAGAACCAGACGATGCCTCTGGGACTGGGCGCGCTGTGGGCCGGCGCCGGCGCCCGCTACACCTGGAAGGGTGTCTGCCGGTGCGTCACCAAAGTTCCGGAGCTTTCCGACCGCGACCACGAGATCTACCGCTGGGCGGGCCTCGACGGCAGCTCCCTGCTCATCAAGTGGAACTCGCTCTTCGCCAACAACCGCAGCATCGGCGGCTACGCGGAATGTCGTGATCCCGTGGCCGCCGTGAGCTTCCTGGACAGCGATCCCGGCTTCCTGGCGCGCTGGCCCTACCAAGTCAGCGGGGCCTTCGGCCACGGCTGGGACGACCTCAAGACGCTCACCGATGAGTTCCCGAGCGTCGCACAAAGCCAGACGAACGCGACGCGTCAGGTGATTGTGTCCAACGAGGCCGATTTCTTCGAGGATTTCGAGGCGGCCCACGGTGCCGGGCTTCCCAGGGTCTCCTTGAGCTTCGGCAACGAATGGGACACCTACAGCGCCTCGATGGCGGAAGTCACGGGCCGCGTGCGGCGCGCCGTCGAGAAGCTGCGCAGCGCGGAGTCGCTGGCGACCTTGGTGAGCCTGCGGGACGCCGCGTTCCTGGCAGGCCGCGAGGCGGCGCGCGACCTCGCCTGGATGGACATCGGCCTGTACTGGGAGCACGACTGGACCGCGGATGGACCCGTGCCTCGCGCCGAACGGGCGGCCTGGCAGCGCCGGATCGCAGGCGAGATCGAGAGCTACGTGGGAGATCTTCACGCCGATGCCGCGTCTGCCCTGGGCGGGCTGATCCAGGCTCCCGGGGGCAACCTGCGCTTCTACGCCTTCAACCCGCTGGGCTGGGCGCGCACGGACATGGCGGACCTGCCGTACGCCGATCCCGCGCCGGTGCACGTCGTAGAGGTGGAGAGCGGCCAGGAAGTGCCCTCGCAGATCGTGACCGTGGATGGGCAGCGTCGGCTGCGCGTGATGGCCCGGGACGTGCCGTCTGTCGGTTACAAGGTCTATGAGGTGCGGCCGGGCGCGGGCGCGGCGTTCCCAGATGCCGCAGTAGTCGCGGGCAGCGTGATCGAGAACGATCTTTACCGCATCACGCTGGCCGGCGCGGGCGCGATCACCAGCCTGCTGGACAAGCGGCGCCAGAATCGCGAGCTGGTCCGGTCGATCGCGGGTCGATCCGTCAACGACCTGGGTATCGGTGCAGGCACGCTCGCCGTCGAGAACCAGGGGCCTGTGTCGGTGACGCTGAAGGCCGCCGCCGGTACGCCCCTCAGCCACGAGACCCGGGTCACGCTCCTGGCCGATGGCGACCGCATCGAGATCCGTAACGACATCACGCAGAACTTCTCCTCGGTCCAGACGTGGGCCTTCGGCTTCGACCTGGACACGCCCGATGTGCATCACGAGGAGGTGGGGGCCATCCTGCGAGCCCGGCTGGCATCCCAGGGCGGGCACTACTCGGACCGCAACGCGCGTTACAGCTGGCTCACGCTGAACCATTTCGCCGACATGAGCGAAGGGCCAGCAGGGCCGGGCGTGACGCTTTCGAGCGCCGACCTGTCCTTCATGCGCCTTGGAGCCAGCAGCAACAGTGTCCTCGACACGTCCACGCCCCAGATCTCGGTGCTGGCCGGCGGCCAGGTGGACGGCTCGAGACTGGGCATCCCGAACCAGGGGGGCGACTCCAACTTCCTTCAGCGTTTCGCGTTGCGCAGCCACGGGGGCTACGACGCGGTTTCCGCCATGCGCTTCGCCTTGGAGCACCAGAACCCGCTCGTGACCGAAGTCGTGACCGGCGGTTCGGCCTACCCCGCGGATCGCTACTCGTTCCTCTCGATCTCCGACCCCGATGTGCTGCTCTGGTCGCTCAAGCCTGCAGAGGAGGGCATCGACCAGGGCATGGTCGTGCGGCTGTGGAACCTGGGACCGGACGCGACGTTTTCCGTCAGTCTCGATCCCCCGATCGCCGCGGCCGAACGGACCACACACATCGAGACGCCACTGGCCGCGGCGACCATCCTCGCCGACGGCTTTCGCGGCGCGGCCGCCGCCCGGCAGCTCGTCACCTACCGCCTGGGCACGCAGGTCGCCCTCTCGATCTCGGACGTCACGCTTGGCGAAGGCGACGCGAATGCGAAGTTCGACGTCAGCCTGTCGGCGGCGAGCGGGGAGCCGGTCACGGTCGCGTACGCCACGCTCGACGGCAGCGCCACGGCGCCCGGCGACTACGCGGCTCGCTCGGGAACACTGAGCTTTGCGCCGGGGGTCACCACGCACACCCTCAGTATCCCCGTCGTGGCTGACACGCTGGCCGAGCCGACCGAGACGTTCTTGCTGAGGCTCAGCGGGCCGACCAACGCGACGCTCGCGGACGACGAAGCCGTGGCAACCTTGCTCGACGACGACACGCTGGCCTTCAGCCGTGACCATCCGCGCTTACAGTGCACCCGATCTTCCTGCCGCGTTCTCATCAGGTGCATCGTGATACAGAGCCCGGGCGCGCCATGCAGCAATCGATTCGATTTGTTCGTCCGGAACAGTGCCTTAGGGCGGCGCGACGGCGCCCCGGCCAGAGCGCCGGGGAGCACCCGTTTCGCCACCGGCCGTGCGGAAATCGCGGCCGGTACCACCGCGGACGTGAAGCTCAGGCTCACCAAACGCGGCAGGCAGTTTGTGCGCACGGGCAAGAAAACGAGGATCAAGGGGGTCTTGGAGATCCGAAACGATACCGGCACCGCCATCGTAAAAAGTAAGCGGGTTACGCTCAGGCTCAAGCGCCGCTAGGCGGCCCCGGCTTCCAGACTCTTGGATCCTGCGCTCGCCACCATGACCATTCGCCATCCGATTCTCGGCCCGCCGATGCTCGTGGTGGCCATCCTGGTGGTGGTTGGCATCCTGATGGCCCCAGCGGTCGACGCGGTTACGACCTACAGCATGCGATACGAAGTCGCGGAGATCGACTTCGATCATGCCAATGCCGCCGACTGGGGTGGAACCAACGCCGGCCCCTACCAGGAGCTCGATTGTCGAGCCGAGTTGACCGCAGCACCGAGCGATGCGGCCCAGGCCACGAGCATCGTTCCCCGAACGAGCGGGGGAAACGACACCTTCAAGATCCCGCTCTTTTACGACGGCATCGTCACGGTGGACGGTACCAATAGGTACCGGTGGAAGCTCCGCATCGCCGGAAACACCGCCGGGACGTACCGATACAAGGTCGTATGCGATTGCAGCCTCGTTGCCACGGGGAGCCCCTCCTACTGCGCCACCAAACCGAGCTTTCACAGTGCGACGATAGAGCATACCCACACGATCAACAACGCCACGACTTCCGAAATGGACGACTTCACCTGGGAGGGGAGGGGCTGGTTGACCACCGACGGCGCGAGGTCCTTCCGCTATGACCGTAAGGACATGACAGGCAATCCCGATAATCGCACGATCCTGAACGGGATCTTTGCGACCGGCGCCACCCTGGGCCTCAGTCAGCAAAGCAAGGGGGAGGAACGATCGATCGGATACGAGGAGTCTCATATCGACACGCTCGCCTCGGCAGCCGCCCCGAACAACTTCAACGCGATCGTGCTCGAGGTCTACCGAGGATGGACCGATGATCCCGCCATCGTCAACAAGGACGCCGATGGCAACCGGAACGCCGCGGCCAACCTGGAGAGCTATCTGTGCAAGACTCCGCAGACCTGCGGGAGCCGTCTCACCGACTGTGACTGCCCCGACAAGCTGCACCCGTTCGAGAACAAGGGCAGCGACAAGACGAGGATCGTGCCGGCGTATTGGCAGTCGATGGATATGCGCCTGAAAAAGCTCGTGCTGGCCACGGCATCAGGCAGCTTGACGGCGGCAATCAAGCTCGGTCAAAGCACCTGCGTCGGAGGCACCCTGGGCTTTGGTAGCGCCAACGGATTGCCCGATAACGACTACAAACATTTCCTGTTGTACCTCATCGGCCGATACGGTGCCTATAACGTCCTTTGGATGGGACACCAGGAGGCCGATGAGCTGGGCTGCCATTCGACCGGCTACATCTTCGCCTACCTGGACTGGATGCACAGAAACGATCCGTACTTCAGGCTGACGAGCAATCACAAACTGCCACACACCGTGCCTGCATTCAATGCCTACACGAACCACGACGCCTGGAGCACCGGTCCCATCTCTCCACGATTTCTCGGGGTGCAGGAGACGGACCGCTTCGGGGGCGCCGGGAACCTGGACGAGGCCGGGCCGGATGACACCGCGGCATGGGAGCATGCGCGGTCGGCGTCCTGGGGCACGAATATTCCGGGCCTGAGCAGCAACCCCAAGCCGTGGGTGAACATGGAGTATGGTTTCGAAAGGCGCGCCGGCGATGACGATCGGAACCAGGCCGACCAAGTGGACCTGGACCTGCTCGAGGACGTTTGGGGCGCCATGTTGGGCGGGGCGGCCGGGATGTTCTACGGCAGCCCCTGGATCAAGCCAGGGAGCCAGTCGAGCATCGACACCGGACGACTGGATGATCCCGGTTTCAAATATTATCACCCGAACCTGTACAAGTTCTTCCACGATGCCGACGTAGACGTGCGCTATTGGGAATGGAACGCCTTCAAGAAGGTGGCCGTGGGCGCGACCGCCTACACATTGTCGTGCAAGCAGAATGATAGCTGCGTGCTGAATTTCCTCGAAACCAATGATCAGAACATCGACATGACCGCCAAAGGTCCGGACGATCCGGCTTTTGCTTTTGGTAGCACGGCCCACCTTCGTTGGTATGATGTCCGGAGGGGATGCTGGGAAGACGCCGGGACGACCTCTTTTATCGCGGGACCGGCCAACAATGTCCTCCGCCCGAGCGACCCCAGCGACGGAAGCGACCGCTGGGTTGCCATCCTGCGGAAAGATACCCCGTATGGGGCCCTGTCCGCCACGTGTTCAGAGGTCCCTGGCCGCCCAGTACCGGCGCCTCCCCCTCCGCTGGCGGAAGCCACGCCCGTCAACCGGGATCCGCGGCTGCGGTGCACCGGGTCCGTTTGCCGCGTGCTCATCCAATGCGTCGTGACACAGGGCTCGGGCGCACCATGCAGCAACCGGATCGACGTCTTCGTCCGGGCGAGCGCCGTTCGCGACGACACGCGAGCGAAGCTGCCCAACCGGATCCGTTTCGCTACCGGCATCGCGGGTATGGAGGCCGGCGCGACCGCGGAAGTGAGGCTCCGACCGACCCAACGGGGCCGACGGTGGCTGCGCACCGGCAGGAAGCTCCGGGGTGTCATGGAGATTCGAAACGCTGCCGGGACCGACGTCGTGAGCAGCACACGGGTCACGATCAGGCACAAGCGCCGCTAATGGGACCGCCCCGCCGCCGGCCCCGCCGATCCCGAGCGGATCGGTTTCCGGGGTTGCCGATCCGGGATAGGATCGCAGCCAGGTCGAATAGAAAAGGGCACCCCGCCGATGTCCAATACCCCTCCCCCGGCAGCGACCGACGCCGCCCTGCGCAGCGTGCACACCTCGAACCTGCCCGCGCTCTTCGGGCAGTTGCAGGTGAGCCTGGTGGTCTCGACCTACCAGGCCGGTAAGGTCATCCTCATCCGCAACGACGAGGGCGTCCTCAACACCCATTTCCGTACCTTCGGCAAGCCCATGGGGATCGCGGCCGATCGGGCGCGCCTGACCATCGGCGGGACCAACACGGTGTGGTACTACCGAAACCTCCCGGCCGTGGCCGGAAAGCTCGAGCCGGCCGGAAAGTACGACGCGTGCTATCTGCCGAGGCGCATCCATGTCACCGGCGACATCGACATCCACGAGCTCTGTTGGGATGCCAAAGATGAGCTCTGGGTGGTCAACACGCGCTTCGGGTGTCTCTGCACCCTGGATGCCGACCATAGCTTCTATCCCCGCTGGCGGCCGCCGTTCCTGTCCGCCCTCGCGCCCGAGGACCGCTGTCACCTCAACGGCCTTTGCCTGGTCGATGGCCGGCCCAGATACATCACCGCACTGGGGGAGACGGACACGCCGGGCGGATGGCGGGCCAACAAACGCAGCGGCGGGCTTTTGATGGACATCGACAACAACGAGGTCCTGCTCCGCGGCTTGTCCATGCCGCATTCCCCACGCTGGTACCAGGGCCAGCTGTGGCTCTTGGAATCCGGTCAGGGGAGCCTCGCGGTAGCCGATCTCGAGCGCGGCACCTGGCGGACGGTGGCGCAGGTGCCGGGGTTCACGCGCGGCCTGGACTTCTACGGCCCGCTGGCCTTCATCGGCCTGTCGCAGGTCCGCGAGACCGCGGTCTTCAGCGGGATCCCGCTCGTTGAGCGACTGCGGGAGCGCACCTGCGGTGTTTGGATCGTGCACGTCGAGAGCGGAGAAACGGTGGGTTTTATGCGCTTCGAAGCGGGGGTGCAGGAGATCTTCGCGGTGCAGGTGTTGCCGGGGATCCGGTTTCCGGAGCTATTGGAGTGGAACGACGAGCGCCTGGCGCATTCCTATGTCCTCCCCGACGAGGCCCTCGCCCTGGTCAAGCTGCCGAGCCCCGAGGAGTTGGCCCGATCCCCGGCGTTCCATTTTCAACACGGGACCAAGTCCTATCACGAGGGCAAGCTCGCCGAGGCCATCACCGCCTACCGCGAGTGTCTGAGGCTCGATCCGGCCTTTCCCAATGCCCGCTACAACCTGGGCGTGGCGCTCGGGGATGCCGAGGAATACGAGGAGGCGATGACGTGCCTTCGGGAGGTGGTCGAGGCCGAGCCGGAACGGCCCGAGACCTACAACAGCCTCGGTTACCTAGAGAACCGCCGGCGCCGTCCGGAGGAGGCCATCGCGCACTACCAGCGCGCCATCGAATTGCGACCCGACTATGCAGAGGCGCACTTCAACCTGGGCATGACGCTCCTTCAGCTAGGCGATTACCGGCGCGGTCTCTCCGAGTATGAATGGCGCTGGCAGACGGGCCAGTTCACGCCCTTCGCCTGCCCTCATCCGAAATGGGACGGGAGCCCCGTCGCCGGTAAGACCTTGTTGATCCACACCGAGCAAGGCGCGGGCGATGCCATTCAATTCGCGCGTTATCTAACGCTCGCGGCCGAGCGCTGCCGGAGATTGATCCTGGTGTGCCGGGCGGATCTGATGCCGCTGTTTTCGACCATCCGTGGCATCGCCGAGCTGCGCGAGGCCGGCACCCTCCAGGTCTCGGAGTTCGATACCTATTGTCCCTTGTTGAGCCTGCCACAGGTGTTCGGCACGACCGTGGAGACCATCCCGAGGACCGTGCCTTACCTCGACATCGCGACCTTGCGCAGGCGCAAGACGCCATCGATATTGCCGGCCGGGACCCGGCCCAAGATCGGCATCGCGTGGGCCGGGAGCCCGACGTATCAAAACGACCGCCATCGCTCCATCGCGGTATCGGAGCTCCTGCCGATCCTGCGGCTCCCGGACTTCGATTTCTACAGCCTGCAGAAGGGCGAGCGCTGCCGGGACCTCCTGGGGCTGCCGCCGGACTGCCGGGTTCGGGACCTGGAGGCGTCCTTGGCGGACTTCGGAGACACCGCGTTAGTCATCGATGCGCTCGATCTCGTCATCACCGTCGATACCGCGGTCGCGCACCTCGCCGGCGCCCTCGCCAAACCGGTGTGGACCTTGCTCCCGGAAGTGCCAGACTGGCGCTGGGGCCTCACCGATCCGACCATGCCCTGGTACCCTAGCATGCGGCTCTTCCGGCAGGAGCGCCAGGGGGACTGGGCAGGAGTCATGGGCCGAGTCTCGGAGGCGCTGCTTGCTCAAAGTCTCCCCCTTCAGACGGGGGAGATTTAGAGGGGGTCAAGACGTTGTCTGAGACCAGCGCCGTCTTGAGCCCAAGCGCGGGGGCCCCCCCAAAAAACACCCCACACAAGGGGGGGGGACCAAGGGGGGGGGCCCCGGCACCACGGGGGGGGAACAAGGGGGGGCGTACACAACGCAACGGGGGGGAAAAAGGGGCGCCCCC
>JBQTJM010000286.1:0-57049 GCA_052387115.1 Gammaproteobacteria bacterium
TTGGCCTCGATCCCGCCACTCACGCAGCCGATCGCCAGCACATTCGAGCGGAACGTCAACAGACCATTCCCTGAATTCCGACTTCGACTCATGCTCGTAGCGGTAGATCCCCAGAATCAGTCCCATGCAATGGGTCATCTCTTCCTCGCGCATACCCAGCTCGTGGTACCGCCTCGCCTGGTCTAAAAAGGGCTGAAGTGCCTCGTCCACCATTTCAACCGCGGCTTCATCAGGCGAGGTGTAACCATTGCGAGAACTGCCCGCCCGGTCCCAACAATCTTCTACGTCTATCGAGTCAAGAACGAAGAAGACTTCATCGGCCGTCTCATCCAGGTCGATCTCACTCAGCACGTCCCTCGCCTCGGCGAGTACCGTTTCTTGTATCTTGCCCCCTGTTTCGCTTAATCGCTTGACCACTTCGAGGGCCTGTTCTGCGGTCAGTTTCTTGATCACATCGTGCATACGAAATCGCCTCGTATGTCGTGGCACCCGAACGCCGGCGCTAGCCACGTCATGGTGCCTGTCCTATTTAACCTTTTATGGCAGTTCGCGCCTCCGCGACTAATGCATCCCACCCGTCAGGAGGATTACCACAATCCAGCATTTTTCTGAAACACGAAATGGCTGAGGGCACGAAACAGCTTGACGTTGGCAGCGGCAGCGTTTCCGGGAATCCCCCGACATCGCCTATTTTCCTGTGGCCTTGAGAACCTCGCATGCAGCGGTGTAACCCACCTCGATATGCTCCTCCACGGTCTCGGCTGAGAACTCATAGTCCTTGGAAGGACCCTCTCCCGGTTCTCCAGTATGGACAATTCGAGTAACCGCAATCGCTCCAGTCGTACCTACGGTCTCAATATAAAGCGGTCGCTGTTTGACACGCTCGGCGATGGTCGGATCGAGCTCGCTCATGAGCTCATTAACAAGCTTACCGTAGTTATCGAGCAAGTCTCGAGTCCGAACGTCTCGATTGAGTTTCTCTGCGTAAACTATTTCGTCCCGGCGCGCCATCACCTCCGGAAGATCTCGCGGCAAACGTTTACTCCCCGGGAACAGATTGACAATGTAGACTCGCTTGTCGGTTAAACCGCACCGCTCGGTCACTTGGTCAAGGGGGGAATTGCTGACAATGCCGCCGTCCCAGTAATGCTTTCCGTGGATGGTCGTCCAGGGAAATCCCGGGGGCAGACTGCCGCTGGCCACCAGATGATCGGGGGTTATTTCTTCGATGTAGCTGTCGAAGGTCTCCACCTCCGCCGTCTCTACGTTGACCGCGTTGACCAAGAGGCGGATCGGGCTATCCGTGAGTTGTTTGAAGTCGACATACTTTCGCAGGAGGTCCTTGATCGGGGAAGGGTCATAAAAGCTCAGCCAGTTGTGCGACCAGTCCTGTACGCTTAGCATAGGCATCAGCCAGCGGGGGCGGAAGAACTTGGGGACACCGAAGACCAATGCATACCAGGACGAGAGGGCCCTACGCGCCTCCTCATTCGGTACAGCCGGGACATAAATCGCAAGCTCCCGCCAGAATGCTTCGAGGGCCGCCGCGGCGCGGCGCGGATGGCTCGCAACAATGGCCGCATTGAAGGCCCCGATCGAGACACCGGCCACGACATCGGCATAGATCCCGTTTTCTTCGAGCGCCTTGACGGCACCGCATTCGAAGGCTCCGAGCGCTCCTCCGCCCTGGAGAATCAACACGGTTTGCTTCGTCCACGTGCTGAGGGGCAGCGAGATGTCGCCCAGGGTCTCGGACTGGTCGAGGGGGATGCGGTTGAGCATGAGGGACGCGATGGCCCGTTCTTCGCCAACGGGGCGATTGAGCAAAAAGCCCGCCGTCAGTTGTTCATCCCTGAAATACAGGACCGCGAACGAGGAGCTTGCTGGAGCCCCCCGGACGATGCGCCGCGTGGTTCCATCGACATCACCTATAAAGTTGAAGCTGAGATCGAGGACGTCGGAAAAGAAATAGGATACGGCGCGATAGGATTCATGGCAGCCGAGCATATTGCGTGCAACGATGCGGCCTTGCTTGAGTGCATTGTCCCAGTGTTCTATGCGGCGATTGCGTCGGAATACGGGGTCGAAGAACTTGGCGATATCCCCGGCCGCATAGATGCCAGGCAGGTGAGTCTCAAGGTATTGGTTGACAACGATACCATCCTCCAGCTGCAGTCCGCTGTCACGAAGAAAGTCGAGCTCGGGCTCAGCCCCCGCACCGATCACCACGAGGTCACAGGCAAAGACCCTCCCGCTCTCGGTAGTCACTGCGGTAACCTGCTGCTCGCCAGTGAACCCTGAGACTGTTTCCCCGAAGACGATCTCGATACCTCGGGCGCGATAGTAGTCGTAAAAGAATGTCGATATTTCCGGTGACTCCAACCGATCGTACAGTAGTTTCTCTTTGGCGATGAGGGTTGTTTGGATGCCCCGAGTGATACAGGCCGCCGCCAGCTCCATGGCGATGAAGCTCGATGCAACCATAACGGCCCGTTTGGATGTGGCCATGGTGTCACGGAGCAGGTCGGCGTCGGCGACTGTGCGAAGGTAATAAATGCCCGCCAACTGCGCGCCGGGCACACGGAGCCGGCGCGCGCGGGCGCCGGTGGCGATGAGGAGCTTGCGATATAGAAAGGCCCCCGCGCGATCTGTCGTGACCAGTTTGTGTTGGGCATCAAGTCGAGTCGCGCGCGTGCCGAGACGAACCTCGATGTTATGGTCCCGATAATAGCCTTCGGGCTGAATGAGCAGCCGGTCAAAGCCGCCATCCTTGAGCAGGTAGTCCTTCGATAGTGGGGGACGGTGATAGGGCAGTACCGGTTCGGCTGCAAGCATTACTATCGAACCTTGCCCGCCCTCGCTTCTGAGTGTTTCTGCCGTCGTGGTACTGGCGAGCCCACCGCCAATCAATAAGAAATCGACCTCCTGCGTCACCAGCAGTGATCTCCACCAGCCATGGCGGTCATCATTGCATGAACCACCCGTGACTGACGACGATCGATTGTCCGGTTAGCGCATTGGTCGGGAAGGCAGCAAGGAAGAGGGCCACTGCGGCAACGTCTTCGGTGGTCGTGAACTCGCCATCGACCGTTTCCTTCAGCATGACGTTCTTGATGACCTCCTGCTCGGAAATCCCGAGCTCTTTGGCTTGTTCGGGGATCTGTTTCTCCACGAGCGGTGTTCGCACGAATCCTGGACAAACCACGTTGGCGCGTACCCCATGGGCCGCGCCTTCCTTAGCCACGACCTTGCAGAGCCCAATCAGGCCGTGCTTGGCGGTGACATAGGGCGCTTTCAGGGGTGAGGCCTCCTTCGAATGGACCGAGCCCATGTAAATAATACTGCCACCGCCTCCCGAGTGAACCATGTGCCGCAAACAGGCCCGTGTGGTCAAGAAGGCGCCATCCAGGTGGATCGCCAGAAGCTTACGCCACTGGTCCAAGGAGAGATCGACTACCGGGGCGATGTGCTGGATACCGGCATTGCTAACGAGCACATCAAGGCCACCGAAAGTGCTGATGGCCTCGGCGACCCCCGCATCCACCTGCTGCTCCTGAGTCACGTCCATGGCGACCGCAAGAGCAACGCCCGCCGCTTTTTGTATCTCCGCCGCCGCCGCCTGGGCGGCGTCGAAGCTTACATCGGCGATGACGACCTTAGCGCCCTCGCGAGCAAAGGTCTCGGCGATGTCTTTCCCGATGCCGCTTGCGGCACCCGTTACCAGCACCACTCGGCCTTTCATGCGCATAGGGTCACCTCGGAATAAATACCACGGTCTTAGGCCACCAAATAGTCGTAAGCGACCGCGCCCAGCGGGAGGGTAAGATCGGTCAGGATATGAACGGCCGAGACCACTTCCAAGACCGGCAATTCGGCGATTGGAGCCAGGGCGTGAGGGAAGAGTGCCAGCGCCCCGGGTCCGCTCCAGGCGCCTTTGATGGTGAGGTCTCGCAAAGTATAACGCACGAGCTCGCAGATCCGCGGTGCCCCATCCACGTGGGGAATGATCTTCAATAGGAAAGTCGGGGCGCTCAGAGCGTCAAACACCGATTGCGAGTCCATCTGTACGTGCTTATAGCCCATGGTGCCGGTCGCGATCCGGATGCCATTGAAATCGAGGGTGCCGACGAGCGTATCCTTGTGCACTCGGAGATCGGGACAGCCCAGCTTCTTCGGGAACCCCCAAAGCTCCCGTCCTCCGGCAATCGGGGCATGGTCGTTGAGGTACATCGCGTGCTGGTATCCGCCGACTTCGCCTTGGAAGCTCACCGGAATCACCTGTCCCGACTCGCAGTAGTCGCCGAACCCCGTGGAATCTGGCATTTTCATGAATTCGAACTTGACCAGAGGCTCATGCAGTTTGAGTGGTGCCGGCACGATTGTTTCCAGCAGCGCAGGATCACTGCGATAGGTAAAGATCAGGTATTCCCTGTCCACGAAGCGATAGGGTCCCTTTGGATACGCCGGACTTGTCAATGGCATCGCGAAGGCGCGCTGTCGTACCTCGTCGTGTGTCATGGGATCTCCTCACGCTGGTCCAACGGTGAATCTCTTCTATGCCTGCCCGAGGCCTCCAACATCAATCCGCAACGAACGCTGCCACCTCTCCAGGTTTTCGTGACATCTTGTCGACCTCTCCCACGTGCAGTTCTTCCACCGCAATGAGACGTTTGGCGTATTCTTCCAGGAACACCGAGCGATCGCGTACTAGATCGAGGAGCTCGTAATACAGCCGCAGGGAAGCCGTTTCATGTTGGAGAGACTCCCGCAAGATATCGCCGATGTCATGTTTATGCGTTTCCAATAAAGGACCGATGCCCAGGGAAGGATGCGCACCGATCTGGGTGATCATCTCCCCCGCTTCTTGGGCGTGCATCAGAGCTTCGTCGGCTTCATTGCGAAGCCAGGAAACGATGGGAATGCGACCATAACCGAAGACCATCAACGAATAGTGGGTGTACCTGACCACCCCTGCCAGCTCCATCTCCAGGATCTGGTTCAACTTAACCACCACTGCGGCTTTATCAATGGTTTCTTTGGACACGAGGATTTCTCCTTCTCAAGTTGTGCTTAGGTCCGCCCCGGATGCGCTGGCAGATCGGAAAGGCCAAGGTCCACGAACCGGCATTCACACTTTTTAGGCCAGCACCTCCGCAACGGTCTTCGACGTCGAGGAAGTCATCGCCCACATCCAGGAGGCAGGCGCGTTCGACCGGAAGATTCAAGTATAGCCCGTTGAGGTTGCGGCAGCCCCAAGGATACCCCCATCGTCTTTCCGTGTCATCTCGCTCCCGGTAAAGCTTGCAGGGCGAACCGGCTTTTTTTACTGCTTCGGCTGGTAGCTCAGTCCCGGTAGTCGCGCCAACGACCAGCTTATCTCATTGAACTATAAGAGCAATATACTGCAAGGCCGGTCGCGGCACGCAACTTGACCCTGATGGGGAGTGCCCCGGCTGCGGCCGGGGACGCGCACATCACCGAACTATTTCGAACACAGGAGGACGGACCATGAATTGGGAGCAAGTACAGGGTAATTGGAAGCAGGTCAAAGGCAAGGCCCAGCAGGTCTGGGGTGACTTTACCGAGGACGAGCTGGATGTCATCGAAGGGAAGCGCGAGGAGCTCGTGGGCCGGTTGCAGGCTACGTATGGCTATACGAAGGAAAGGGCAGAGCAGGAGGCGGACGACTGGGTTAGAAAGCTGCAGTAAGCACCAGGATCGATGCCGCGCTCCGGGGCCGCTCGCGCGGCCCCGGAGCGCGGCACCTCGATGCAGCATGTTGTTTGATCTTCCTGCTGGGCGAGCAATTGATCGAGGGTGCGTAGCGGGTAAGGTATCGGACACTGTGGCGGAACTGGCCTAAAGAACTGCATTGGAGACATACTGGCCTAAAGAACTGCATTGGAGACATAAGATCATTAAACTAGGAGAAAAGCAATGTCATTGGGAACCATACTGTTGATCGTGTTGGTCGTGCTCCTGATCGGGGCCGCGCCGACCTGGCCGTATAGCACCGCATGGGGCTATGGCCCGAGCGGACTCTTGGGTATTGTGTTGGTCGTGGTGCTCATCCTGTTGCTAATGGGCAGGATCTAGCGCAAACGTGTCGAGCACCACGCAATCCGGCCAGTAATTGCAAGGCCATGGCCGTCTAGGACTCACCGCAGGGCCGTGACCACCTTGCGTTACGTAAACCTTGTACGACGGAGGATTCTGTATGAATAATCAGAATGTGATCTCGACGCTAAACGGTATCATTGAAACCTGCAAGGATGGCGAAGAAGGATTTCGCGCCTGTGCCGAGAAGGTCCCGAACGCTGAGCTCAGGGACGTGTTGATGGAGCGTTCGGAACACTGCGCGAAGTCTGCACAGGAGCTACAAAGCGAGGTCCGCCGCCTCGGAGGTGATCCAGAGACGCATGGTAGCGTCCTCGGCGCGTTGCACCGTCGTTGGCTGGACGTCAAGACGGCCATCACCGGCAAGGAAGAGGTGGCCGTGCTTGCCGAATGTGAGCGCGGCGAGGACATGGCAGTCGTGGCATACAAGGACGCCTTGGCGCAGGATCTTCCTAGTGATGTTCGCAAGCTGATCGAGCGGCAGTATCAAGGCGTCATCGCCAACCATGACCTCGTGCGCGGCTTGCGCGATAGTTTTCGTGCCGTGGCTTAAACGGTGGGGCCACCGCGTCTCCCCCGTCCCGGCGGCACGGGGGAACGTGGCGCGCGCCTAGGTGCATCCGAAAACGGGCATCCCATGTGTCGATGAATGAGATATCAATGAGATATCCGTTCCGATCAGCAACAGGATCCAATACAGAAGTTTTCCACGATCGATCAAGACGATTTCGAGCAACGACTAGGGGCGCATAGCCTCCCAGAACCGGCACCGCGGCTTTGCGCTTGTCAACGTCCTCGGCGAAGGAGCATTTGCAATGGCGCACATACCGGGCTCGATCAATATGCCGCACGATACTGAACACCTGTTCGAGCGGCGCTTTGCCAAGGACAAGGAGATCATCGTCTACTGCGCCTCTCCCGATTGCCCACGAGGATCACGTAGAGGTGAAAGCCCCGTCACTTCACCGTAACCTTGAGGCCTATGGTGTCTATGCCCCCCGACAGCGTTCCTGATCTGCAGGGCGCCCCGGAGTTTCCGTTTGCCCATCTCGATGAGCTGCTTCGTGGTCTGCTTGCCCCGCGGCGTGAGTTGGAGCATCACCTTCTTGATTCGCCCAGGAGGGACGTTGGTAATGGCGGTGGCGAAGCGGATCGGTTTGACCTTCCTCGTCTGTAGCTCGCTGCTCAGCCGGGCCGCAGGGACGTTGACGACGAGTGTAACGTAGTTTTCACAGTTATCGCCGAGCGACTCTGCCTGGTTGCAGGCCAGCCGGAGCGCACGGCGCACGGGGGTGCAGGTGGCTTGGGAGGTCGGTTCAAGCGGAGGCTCGACGGTGGTTGTGGTCGATGCGGCGTTGTTGGACGAGTCCGGATCGATCTGATTCAAATTGATCGTGGCCCGGTTGGTGAGGATGCCCGCTGCCGTGGGAATGACGTAGATCGTCACACTGGCCTCGGTGCCGCTCGAGAGGGTACCCAAGTTACAGGTCACCGGACCGGTACCACGGCAGTCGCCCTGGCTTGGGGCGGGCGGACCGTCGAGCACGATGCGGTTCGGCAAGCTATCGGTCAGCTGCACACCCGTGGCCGCATGCGGACCGTTGTTCCTGACGGTCACCGTGTGGGTCAACGGTTGCCCGGAGGCCCCGGGATCCGGGGTCGCGGCCGCGGTGACCGCCAAGTCGGCAGCATCCGGTAACGGTTCCCGAACCGTCGTCGTCTCGGTGGCGGAGTTGTTCGCCAGTTGGGGTCGGGGTCGTTCGCGAGCACGACCACCAGGTTGCTGACGGTTCCCGGAAGGGTCGGAATCATGCCGATGGTCACGGTGGTCTCAGCGCCGCTCGCGAGCGGGCCAGGTCACCGTCGTGGTGCCCGCGCACTCGGGGGGCTTGAAATTGAGCACCACGCCCTCGGGCAGGTTATCGGTAATTTGGACCCCCCTAGCCAAGGAAGGGCCGTAATTTCGGACCTTGATCGTATAGATCAGCGGTTGGTTGACGGTCAAGGGGTCGGGGCTATCCGTCAGACTGATCGCGAGATCGGCGGCCCGGGAGGGCGTGCCCTCAAGCGCTCCGATATCACAGCTAATTCCTTGGGGGCGGCCGATCCCGCGCTGGTCGGTGCGCTGACAGTCGTTGTCGGCGGGACTTGTATCGATGGCCGGGCTGCCGACCGCAAGCGCGTGAGTCTTGGTGGGCCCACCGTTGTCGGCCAGGGTGCCGACGAGGATGGTGCCGAGGGCCGTGGGGGTCGTGCCGTCCGAGGTCGCGATGAGATCGTTCGCGCCGGGGCTGAAGCCGGAGAACGCTTGGGCATGGGTGATGCCGCTATGGCCGAACAAATTGAAGTTGTCTGCAATGACTCCGCCGTAGATTTCCGCACCGTTAAGGGCGGTATTGCCCGAGAGCAGGCTGCGGGCGAGGATCAAGGTGCCACCGTTGTACACGCCGCCGCCGTAGGTCGCACTGTTGCCCGAGATGGTGCTGTTCGTGAGGGTCAGGGCGCCGTAGTTGGACACGCCGCCGCCCCCTAGCTCAAAAGTACTATTGCCCGAGATGGTGCTGTTCGTGAGGGTCGCGGTGCCACCGTTGTACACGCCACCGCCGCGGCCGCGGAAACCGTAGTTGTTCGAGACGGTGCTGTTCGTGAGGGTAAGTGTGCTGTCTACGTCGTTTTCCACGCCGCCGCCACGGTAGTATGCGCCATTGGCGAAGACGGTGCTGTCGGTGAGGGTCACCGCTCCGCCACGGTTCTCGATACCGCCGCCGTCTCCATCCGCAAACCCCCCGCTCACCGTCGTTTCGTTCAGGGTCAAATCTCCCCTGCTGCTCACGGCGAAGATGCGGAATAGGTCCGCGCCTGCATCGCGCATGATGGTGCTGCCGTTGCCCTCGATGGTGATGGCCGAGTTGATGACCGGCAGGCCGTTGTCGCCATAGGTGCTGTTGTGTACGTCGATCAGCAACTGAGTGCTCGATGCGGGGAGCGCGATGGTGTCGGCCCCGCTGCCCGAGAGGCAGTCGGCATGCGTCTGAGCATCGGCGTTGGCGTTCTCCATGGCCTCGATGAGGGCGCATGAGCCGTCCGGCACGATGTCCGGAGCGATGTCTGGGCCAACCGTGAGGACCGCGGCGAGTGCCGGTCCCTGCCCGAGGGCGAGGAGGAGGGCGATCGCGGCGAGCGAGCGGCGCCACCGCCGCTGCAGGGCACGGCGTGCCCGCCGGGGCAGGCGCGATAGCGCAACGTAGTAACGCGCGTAGCGCGGAAGGAGAGCTTGGCGCTCGGGCGCGGACCCGAGCCCCGCGGTCCCGGCCAACATCTCGAAAGCCGCCCGCGCGCCAGCGTCGAATAGCGGGGTCAGGGATGCGTGTCGCATAGCCTATTCCTCCTTCCTGTGGTGTTTGTCTCTTCCTCGCCGAAAGGCGTCAAGGAGCGACTTCTCAAAGTGGATGTTTTGATCATCTTCTCGGGAACGTAGGGACGCTCGTATCGTTTCGTGTGGGACCGAAGGATGCGTCCCTGCTACTCAACCTGCCCAATTACCACATCGACCTCATCGCCTTCCTCGCGTATTGCCTGCGCGTCACGCTGAATCAACGATGGCAACCGAGATCGTCCTCGCCCGGTACACCCAGCCTGACCCTGATTTGACACTGCTGTTGGACAAACGCGCGCTCGATCTGCCCCGCCCAACCGCCACCCAAGATCACCGCCAGGCCGGTTTTCAGCCACCGCTCTGTAGTGCAGACCTAGCGGGGCTCCTATGAGTGAATCAATCACCCCCCGAATCGGCTAAGTCGGGTTAGCAGAGGAGGCCAATGGCGACGAGCAACAGAACTTTCTTACGCCTGGGCGTGGCGCTGGCTATAGCACTGCGGGTGCGGGCCGGCGCCCCCGGTGGGCGAAAGCGGACGCCATCGCGCGCGCATAAGCCGGCGCGGTCTGGCGCCTGGCATCGCCGTCACCGGCGTAGACCGAGGTCGCCGCCAACGGCCTCCTGAGAGGCGCCGTGCGGCCGGCATAGGCGGGAGGCAGCTCGCGCGGCGGGCTGCGGGTCAGCGCACCGTTGCTCCGCGGCCTCCGCCGCCGGCCTGCTGCCCGTATGGTGTTTGACCACTCTAATATGAGCAGCGGTGGACCGGGGGGGCCGAATGAGATCTACCGCGAGTCGCGACGACAGGAACGACCGTTCCGAAATCCTGTTGACCCGCATACACCGCTTCGCTGACCACAGGCGCCTCCGGATGCATCTCGCGCACGATCGACGTCAGCTTTTCACGTACCGGTTCAAATCTGAGGCACCATAGGAACGCGACGCCATAGTTTCTTACCGCCGATACCGTCCCGGCGATGACGAGGATGATAGCAGGCACGAACGCTAGAAATAACAAACCGATAAGTTCTTTGGTCATCATGATGCTCCTGTACAACCATTCAATGCGATAGCGGCCTGCTCACGTGTCATGACCTGGGCTCCAATCCCGAACACGGGGCTAACACCTGCTTCTCTGGGAAAGACAGGATAAACGAATGGCCACCGGACCAAGCGCCGAAGGCGGTATAGTTGCGCCCGGTTCCGCTTGAAGGAGAGAGTTGGGCGCGCCTTTCAAAACCTACGGCCCTCACCCGTTCAGACTGCTGATTAGGCTTCTCCCCGGTGGTGCGTGCCTGGCACCTATTCTTGAGCCATTCCTCCCATTGGTGCTGCCGCCGCGGCTCATCGATGTGAGTCCGGTTCATGGTTCATTACCTCTCATAAAATTACTGGGCGGGGTATCCGCCTGGATATAGTCTTCCAATCAAGGTCCGCGCCGACACCGGAGCTCTAGGATATAATGTCCTCTTTACAATGACATAACGACTCTAATTACGCGTCGATGCAGGCTTGCACTCGCCTTGCATCCGTAAGAATTGTGAGATCCGTTGTAACTCTTACCGGATCGCATGCGGGCTGACGGGGTCATGAGTCGCGCGCTTGGCCCTCGGCCTTTGACCTCGGAACCGTCTGTTTTAGTGTTCGGCGCCGCATCGGCCTCGATCTTTACGCTCACAGTGCCCTCGTCCACCATACCCAGACGTCCTGCCGCTGCCCGCGAGAGATCGATGACGCGCTTGCCTACATAGGGCCCCCGGTCGTTGATTCTCACCTCAATGGATTTACCGTTCTCGAGGTTGGTGACCTGGGCTCGGGTCCCGAGCGGCAAGCTTCGATGAGCCGCGGTGATCGCGTTCTGGTTGTAGACCTCGCCGTTCGCGGTCTCCCGGCCGTGGAAACCCGGACCGTACCAAGAGGCCACGCCGACCTGCTCAAAGGCCGGTTTCGGCGCATGCGCTGGCGCAACCGCCTGGCGATACGCGATCACAAGGCTACCCCCCACAGCCGCACACCAGACCAGCACGGCGACCGCGGCCGTGTTCGGATAGCGCTTATTCTAATGTACGTTCAAGTTGAGACTAACTATCCACGGCCACGCCGTTATGCCGCGTACCCCGGTTATGATCCTCCGCTAAACGTGGCAACCCCACATGCAACTGTGCGATCACGGCATCGAGGTGGTTGAACACCCGGTTCGGGAACTCCTTCTCTCGCAGTTCATCCCATATATGCTCCTGCGGATTGAGCTCGGGGGCGTACGGAAGCAGGGGCGACAGCCGGATATTTTCAGGTATGGCCAGATCTTTGGCTCGGTGCGAACTAGCCCCATCTACGATCATCACCATGAAGTCGTCGGGATGGGCACGGCTGACTTGTCCCAGGAATTCGCCCATGCGCAGGGTATTCATCTCGCCGCACAGCATCCAGTCGAAGTCGCCCTGCAGGGGACTAACCGCGCCATAGACATACACGAATTGCCGTTCATAGCCATTGAGCATGACCGGTCGCCAGGGCAAGGGGGCCCAACAACGCCGGGGGCGCGCCATCCGGCCGAATCGGGCTTCGTCCTGAAACATCAGCCGTACCGATCGTCCTCGCAGATCGACCTGACTCAGCGTGGAAGCCAGCATTTCGGGAAGTTTTTTTTCCACGCCTCTTGCGCCGCGGGATCGCTCTTGGGGTGGCCGCGTGTCCGGGGCCACCTTGCGCCAGCCGTGCCGGGCCAACAGCCGCCATACCACCGAGGCGGCCACCGGTCGACCCAAGCGTTGCGCCAGCGCTGCCCGGATCGGTGAGAGGACCAGCAGTCCCGCCTCCTTGGCCTGCTCGGCCCACGGGGTCAAGAACTCCGCTTCTTGCTCGACGCTCAGCAGCGCCTTGCGCCGCCCACCCCAAGGGGGGCCGCGTCGCCCGGGGCCCTACCGACTCGCGGAAGCGCTGCTGTAGTCGGGGGACGGTAGCCCGACCGACGCCCAAGATGGCAGCGGTTTGCTCCAAAGTTGCCGATGCCAAGGCCGGAAGTAGCACTGCCTGGGCAGCGCGCAGTTGTTCCACCTCGGTGGTGTGGGCGACAACTTGCCGAGCTTTCGCCACAAGTTCTTCGTCGATTCGTCGTGGTCTCGCCATCCAGCCACTGTGCCATATTTAGTCTCATCTTGAAAGCACAATAGAATTAGGAGCAGGCGACATTTTCTTACCTCCATTCGGTCTTAACTCATCACACCAGCAGCTTCGAACGCACACGCGACTCGTGTGTCCAACACCGAGGGCGATCGAAAAACTTCGATTTGTCCGAGACGTCGTCAGCGGCGCCGCGCAGCCGGCGAGCGTTGCATGCCTCAAAACTTGGCGGAAAGGCTGATCGCGCCGAAGCGATCGCCTCGATCCTGTTCTTCGAATTCCTGGGTGCGGTAGACGTGGGTATACGCGAGGTGTAGCCACCCGATCGTGACGACAGCGCCGGCCTGAACGTCGGCGACCAAGGGCTCCTTGTCGACGCTGAGGCTGTCGCCGTCGGCGTTGCCGTCGAGAAAGATGTTATAGGCGATGGCGCGCCCATCCACGCCGGCGAATAGATACCAGCCAAACGTGCTCCGGGGCACAAAGAAACCCGAGCCGGGCAAGCTCGGGCGGATGCGTGGCGGACCAAAGTCATTGCTCAGGTCCTTCCCGAACCGGAGCGTGATCCCCGTATTGAGATACGTGCCGACGTTACCGAGGCTTCCGCCCAGGTGCGGCGTGAGATCGATACCAAAGCCCGACTCCCGGAACTCGGCCAGGTTGCGCCACTTGCGTTCGTAGATCAGCGCCACCCCCGGCTCATCATCGAGCTCGTTGTCCCAGCCCTTGGCGTCCTCCGCTCCTAGCAAATCATGGAAGGTATTCTGGACCTCCTCACCCTGCGCCGACGACCCGACCACGCCCACGTCCAGCTCCCAGGTGCTCAGCGTATCCTCGGTCTCCCCCAGCACGGCGAGACCCCCATACAGCCAGCCGGCATAGGGGCGCTGATCGGGTAGCGGCTCCCGCGCCGCCGTATCGTCCGGGGTATAGATGTTGTGGCCCAGCACATAACCCGCCCGCAAGGCGGAACCCTCGGGTATGCCAGGCAGCACCCCCGCGAAAGCCCTCAAAAACCCAGGCACTGTATCTCTGGGCGAAAGGTACGAGAACTGCAGGCCGTTCGTGTAATGGCGGTCGGTGCCGGCAAACCTGTCGTTCTCGACCAATATGTTAAAGGTTCCGTCTGAGCCTTCATCTGCGGCGCCGTGGGTGCCGAAACCGACAACGAGCAGTTGCAAACCAACGATCATCCTACGGGAGGTGCTGATCCCGGTCTCAAACATGGGAATTCCCTTATTTAAGGTGTCTCTGCGCCGTTCCAGCGCACCACAGGCACCGTCGAGATTGCGCTCATCGGCGATCCCTCGATGATTTTGGTGCTGATGGCGGTGTACACGAGGGTGTTGCGTTTACGATCGTACATACGGTGGACCTGCGTCTCTTTGAACAAGATGGAGGTATTGGCACTGAAGACCTCTCGTTCCTCCGATATCTTCTCCGTCACCGTGATGGGGCCGGTTTGACGGCAAGCAATCGCGAACCGGGAGGGGTCTTCCGCCAAACCCAGCGGTCCTTTGATGCCACCGGTTCTGGCCTGACTGATATGACAAGACACACCCGGGATCTCAGGGTCATCGAACGCTTCGACACACACTTTGTCGTTGGCGCCTACGAAACGGAAGGTGGTCGAGATACACCCGATCTCTTCAGCGTGCGCCTGCCCTACGATGAGCATCGCCAAGCCAATTGAACATGCTACTTTCATGGGCAACTCCGACAATCAAAGAAATCTATAAGCGCGCCGTTTGGCGCCACCGGTACCACCCGCGAAGCGGATCGTCGGTGCTCAGAGCTGGACCTTCGTCGCCGAATCTCCCCGCTCGTCGGCGATGTCGCTGCCCGGTACGTGTCCCCGTAGCCCCTCGCCGGAAAGGGTCTCTCCAGCACCACCCGATGTGGGTGCTTCCGTGATGGATTGTTCCGGTATCGTGCGACGAGGATCCGTTGCCGTGGTTGGGGCCGCCGCCGTGCCCTTCTTGGCCACCTGGTCGCACTTGGCGCGCAACCACGCCCGGCGGGCCCTGCCAGAAGCCGGATCGAAAAAATACATCAATGCAGCGCCTATGGCTATCCAGACTATCGCACTCATACCGTCCTCCTCCTCACGTAGGTGAATCGTTGATAAGCTCAGGCCATCCATGTCAGTTTAGTATTGCGCAGCCGCCGGCGCGCCATCCCTTCCCTGCGCCTGGGTCGGCAGGGTCGGTACCCCTACAACTGTCCAGGACACAGCATACCATAATCCCGCGCGCGCCGCCCGCGCTTCGGCTTTGGTCGTATCATGGTCCATGCCCCATACTTAGACATCGGAGCTCCATGTCTCTTGTACCGTAGGTATATTGATAGCACTCTAGTAACGGGGCGATGTCAGAGTCGGCATCTGCCGACTCTCCCCACCGTTTCAGCTTCCGCATTGCCAGACGCAGCAGTCGTTGCTTGCGTTTCAACCCATGTGTACGGATATCGCGTATCATAATCAGTGTTCCTCGGTAATCAAAGCGCGCTCGGCATTCTCTCAGCACGCAGCTTTTCTGTTCTGCCTGTACAGCCACATGTGGCAATCACGGTGCCAGGTGCCGCGTCTTGACGCCGGGAGCTTTTTGTTCAAGGACTTGGCCGCTCGCCAATCGGGTAGTAATGGTGGTCTTCGATCGCCCTTCGGTAAACGTTCCCTATCGCTCCGCAGCTCGTACACAAAAGCCGGTCGCACCGTTGCCTCATGTAGCCTCAGAAGCATGTGGGAGCTTGTCCATGTCCTCGCTTATTGGTGCTCGCCGCCAGCGGTTGTGCTCGTCCTTCTGATATTCCATCTCGACCGCGAGCAGAGCCGCCTTATGGGCTGTCTCGGCGGTCGATTGCGCGCCATGATCATCTCCCGACGACATGGATGTCTCGTAGACGCGATCATAGGTGGCCTGGTATATCTCTTGCGCACGTCGAGGGAGCTCGTCCCGCAGGTCTTCAGGGAGATCGGGCAGTTCTTTGTAGCCCATTGCTTCTTGCCTTGTTATTTGGGCATCAGGCCTAGGATACCTTCGTGGGTCACCGGACTGGTCACGGCCTGCTGCGAATAGACTCGCTTCACCAGGAACATCGCAACGGACACCGCGAGCGCGGCGATAATCAGCAGGATCCAGATGTACGCCGCCAGGTAGGTCATGACCACGTAGCTGAGACCCAGAAAGATGCCTACGCCCAAGAATCGCCGATCCAGGTGTACCCCGTAGAGAAAGGTCACCAGCGCAAACAGGAGGAGGGTCACCATGCCGGTGGTGTCGCGCGGTATCTTGCCCGCGCTCAGCAGCATGTAAATCAATGCCACGGCGAGCAGTAGCCCGCCCCAGTGGAGTAACTCGGTGAGGAATAATCTGGACCATTTCACCCCGGTACCCCGGCTACGCGATCGCCGAGCAACGAAACAGAGGGTGCCGAACACGGGAACCATCGTGAGCCAGTACAGATAGCTCACGTCCTTATTGACATAGGTGATGGCCACGCCGAGAAACGCCAGCCCAAGCGTCCCGCACAGCACCATCAGGTCAGTCGTCAAACTGCCGAATAGGCTAACCGCGATAGGATCTCTATTGAACATGTCTCCACCTCACGTGAAACCCACAAAAGTCTTGGGCAACCCGGATGCCAGGGGCTCGCATTGATGTTAAGACGTTCATTGGTAAGCGCTAAAACGCTCGCCTCCCAGCCATCCGAAGGAGCGCGTGTCAGCAACGATTACCAGTGACTCGGTAAGATGTACCGAAACCGCCGTGCTTATCCGTCAGTGATGCGGGGACGTATCGCGATTGTCAAGGCAGGCCCGCGAAACGGCGGAGATCTCCGGTGGTGGCAGCAACCAAACGCAGCTTCCGGGCAGGCGAAGAGGCGTTAACGTCCTCTGCGAGCGCGGCGCGCAAGAACGCATCGGCCCACCGGAAGACATCATTCCTGCTAATGGAACGCCGCAACCGCTGCATCCGCGCCCGCCGTTCATCGTCGCTCATGCGGCAGCCCCGGCGGATCGCATCGGCCACACCCTCCGAATCATAGGGGTTCACCAGCAACGCGCCTCTTCCGAGCTGAGCCGCGGCACCAGCAAACTCACTCAGGATCAATACGCCTTCATCATCGATGCTGCACGCGCAATATTCTTTTGCCACGAGATTCATGCCGTCCTTGAGCGGCGTCACCAAGGCGATGTCCGCGGCACGGTAGTAGGCAATGAGGTCAGCGGCACTGAGGGAGCCGAATACGTGCCAGATGGGTAGCCAGTCGCCCGGCTGCGCCCACTCGCCGTTGATCGCGCCTACCAGCTCTTCGATCGCCGTCTTGAGTCTGAGGTATTCGGGGACATCGACGCGGCTCGGCACCACCACCTGCAGCAGCGACACCCGCCCCCGAAGCTCCGGGTAGCGGGCCAGCGCGTGCCTGAAGGCCCGCAAACGGCAAAGAATACCCTTGGTATAGTCGAGCCGATCCACACTCAAGATCAGCTTTCCTTCCGGGAGGCGATCGCGAAGCTCCGTGGCCTGGTCCGCGACTGCTGGAGTAGCGGCCCGCTTTACGAACGCGTTGTAGTCGATGCTGATGGGAAAATGCCCGATCCGCACCTGCCGATCCGAGGTGGTGGCCGTCAGGACCTGTCCCTTGCCCTGTATTTTGATCCCCTTGAACAGAGACTGCAGGCATTGCACGAGATTGCGCCGGTCCCGCAGGGTCTGCAGACCGATGAGATCGCATTGCAGCAAGCCTTGTAACAGTGCCGTTCGCCACGGGAGCTTCAGGAAGATGTCGAGCGGCGGAAAGGGACTGTGCAGGAAAAACCCGACAGTCGACTGCACGCCGAGCTTTCGCAGATCGGCGGCGACGTGCATGAGATGGTAATCGTGGATCCAGATGAGATCTTCCCCGGTCGCGGTCTGACCTATCGCTTCGGCAAACTTCCGGTTGACCTCGCGATAGCTCTGCCAGTACTGCGGGTCGAAACTGCAAAACGACTGCAGATCGTGGAACAGGGGCCACAAGACCTCATTGGCAAATCCAGCGTAAAACCCCTCGACCTCCGCAGGGCTCAACATCACGGGCTTGAGCGTATACCCGAAATGCTCGCCCGCCTGGGTAACCGCATGGTCGAGATCGCCGTCGCCGTCGCGGGTCCCAGGCCAGCCGATCCAGGTCCCGCCGCGCTCCTGTAGTACCGGGACCAGCGCGGTGACCAGCCCGCCCGAGCCGGGTGCTACATTCCATCGTCCCTCCCCGTCGTTCCGAAGCACCACCGGCAAGCGGTTCGATGCCACGATCAAACGCCTTCTCCGCTTGGCCGGGCTCAGCGCTCCGGCCCAGGAACCCGGCAAACGCTGGCCTTCCAACACAACCCCCTTCATGTTATCGCCCTCGGACGCGCACTCGGCCGCACACCACTTCGCCAACTCCACCGCGAGGCCAAAAAGAATCCCGCCCGTGGTGCCAGTTAGGGGAGGGGAGCACCCCAGGGCGGGCAAATGGGGAGGCAAATCGGAGACAGGCATCACGCGCCGTAGCCGAGACCCTTAGTTCTTCTGGTGACCCCTGACTATCTGGAGGGCATTCTTCATGCCCGTCCTGGCACGTCCCGACATAAACGTGCCCAGTCAGGGAGTTAGGGTCTGCGAGCGAGAGGGTACGGGCGTGCTATGGGGGCCGAATCGGTAACAGTTTCCGGTCGGGGCTGTAAGGGTTGCAATACCTACCCGGGTGCTACGGCGTCAACAAGTGATAAGTAATCGATAAAGGCTTCGACGTCGATCAGTTCGTGTATGCCGACACCATGCTGGTCCACGCGCCGACCCGTTCGGGACTGCCGATCGCCGAGCATGCTCCGCTGGAAGCTAAGTGGCCTTATCCGCAATCGCAACTGAAAACAGAGGAGGCGATCCGCGGGCACCACGGTCACATCCGTTGCGTGCCTGCTGCCGGTGGGCGACGTTCAGCGTGGCGCCGCAGGTCCCCAGCCCGACCCTCCCCCCGGCCGCGAAAAGCGCAGACAGGGGAGGGAGATCTCCGGTCCCCTCCCCTGCGTAGCGGGGGAGGGTTAGGGTGGGGGTCACCGCGTTGCGGCAGGAAACGCGCTTGCTCGGCTAACGCCGGCCGGATCCCCACCCCGATCCCCCGTCCGCATGAAGCGCGGACAGCGGAAGGAGTCTTGCGACCTCGTAAGGGCGAATGTCCGCCAGGGCGATCCGGCCTCATTCGGCGGAACTCCCACGAGGGGCTTCCGCGCTACTTCTTTCCGTCTGAAGCCGTCGTGTCTTCAGCCCGAGGCGGCAAGCCGCACATGCGCGACCCAGAGACTCGGAAACTCTTCGGCGCCGAACACACGTTTCCTATCCAGAATCGGTAGCGCGGATGCCCGCAGGGCGATCCGCCGCATGGGCGACTTTCCCGCCAGCCATACGACGGAACGCCACAAAGCGGCTTCCGCGCTACGTTTCTGCCTTACGCGCGTTGTTCATCTCCCAATCGACGCCGCATCTCGTCGCTCGATATGCCACCCTCTGTCCGATGACGAGCTCGCGAACGCTCGATAAGTGCGATAAACGCAGCGTTAGTGCTCAAAGACATCGTCTCCAAATCTACATTGCCAATCGGCACCAGGGCCGCAATCGGTATCCCGTCGCTTGTTACGATGACCGGTTCCTTCTCGATGTCCGTGGTATACTCAGCCAGAGAACCCGTGGCGTCTGACTTCTCTAGGATCTTCATAGCTCAATCACCTCGCCCGCGATACGAACGCCATTACCCTCCTTAACGCCGACCGCACGCACGTATACGACCGGATCAGGCTCTTGCTCGATATCATAGTATACCCGCGACTCGCCGATCCGGAGCTCCCAGGGAGCCAGCGGGTTGGGACGCATGGGTTTGCGGTTTCTCGTTTCGACCATCGGCTGATGCGTTAGTTGCTCGTCCACAGCATCCAGCACCACCGTACGCTGGCGTGCCGTCAACCAGCGAAGATGCCCTTCAGCATCCGGTGAATACTCTATCCTGTAAAGCACTTCAATAAAAACCTTTCGTGCAGCTTACGGTTCATCGCATTCACCCGAACTTGCGAGGCCTGCAGCAACCTCCCCTCGACCAATCGGTACTTCAAAACCGTCGGCTAGGCTCGCGAACCCAGCGATTCCCATGTCCATAAGGGCCGTCGCTGGTTTTCGTTCCTCGATCCATACGCGGGTGGCTGATGACCGCCGGTCCCCTCCCCTGCGAAGCGGGGGTTAGGGTGGGGTAAGCGTTACTTAGCCGGCTTACAAACAGAACGTGCAGCGCCCCTGTTTGTACGTCCATTTTACCGCGCTTGTTCGGCCCCTGATGGTCAGCACAGCCCATGTGCATCATGCCGCAACTTCAAGCAACACTTCAGGATGACGCTCGGCGATCTTCAGAAGCGTCTGTGCCGCGCCCGAGGGCTCGCGCCGGCCCTGCTCCCACTGCTCTAGGGTGCGCCTCGAAACGCCAAGGGCTGCTGCAAACTGCGCTTGGGAGAGCCCGCTCGCCAGCCGCACGCGAACTACGCGAGAGTTCGGCTCGACTTTCGTGCGTTTGCCTCCCCCTGCCCTAATCTCTCGTACGCCGTCTAGGACTTCTTGCCACACATCACGGTCGGCCTCGAACTTGGCCAATGCCTTTCCAGTAAGTTTCTTACTCATTGCGGAATGCCTCTAACAGCTGCTTCACTATATGCGCGGGGATCTCGTCGCGCTTGGCCTTGGCATAGATCGCCAACATCCAGAACTCGTTTGGTTCGTACCGTACCGTACGAAATGGATGACTCGTAGCCCACCGCGCTTGCCCATGCCCGGCCGCGCCCAACGCAGTTTCCGAACTCCACCCGAGCCGGGAACGACCTGACCGGCCTCCGGGTGATGGTGCCGCCGAACGTTCAGATCAGCCCGTGTAGGATGCGGTGAACGAAGGGAACCGCATCGCTCGCGTCACTCCCCTGCGGCAACATTTGGAACATCCTCGTCACTCTACTCCTTCGGATAGACTCCTCGCAGCTTGAACGCATGGAAACTGGAATGAGGCCAGTCGGCAACCTGCCGAACCCATCCGTGTCTTACCGGGTTCCAATGGACATAATCCACGTGCCGGTTGAAGTCGTCTTGATCATAAATGAGATGTCCCCACAAACGGCGCTACCATAGACCCCGTTCGCCGGCATCCAGGGTCGACGGTATTGGTCATCAATCAGCCAGTTCTGTTCGCGAGCGATGCGGTTCTCTTCGTTCACCACATCCTACACGGGCTTCACTTCTTCATTGAGCGCTAGATTCGGCAAGCCGGTCAAACGGCCCCGGCTATCGGTGTGTACTATAAACTTTTCTGCAAGCATAGACTAAATCCTTTGTCAATCATGAGTACGAGTTTAGCCCGTGTAGGGCCAACACCGTCCGGTGGAAGCGCCTTCGGCGTTTCACCCTACATGGCCTCCCCCGCGCGCTTGAGCACCGCGGCACGGGTATGTACCGCCGTGCGAAAGCCCAGCGCTTGTAGCTCGTTTAGGAGCGGAGCAACGCTAGGGACCAAGCCTTTACGTTTGGCGTCAACCAACAGACCGAGCGTACCTGTCAATCGCAATTTCAAGACTGATGCGACCTGCCTCGCCAACGCATCGTCAAGGATGACGATGGGATCCTGGGATTCGAGCGCTAAAGCCAAGACCTCGGTTTCGCCCGGTCCGAGATCGGTCACCAGCGACAGCACCGCAGCACCCGTCGGCCGCCCGTCGTGATCCAGTCCAGTATATCCAGGTTGGGCAGGCTCACACCCAGACGATGACCAACTTCCAACTCACTTGCGACCGCCGACGGAACGATCACGCGTCCCGCGAGAACCTTCAAAATGTGCAGCGAACCAAGCTGATGAAGGTATTGGAGGGGCGAAGTATTGCAGATCACCTCAGGCAAACCGCGCCTCCCTCGCCAACTGCTCTTCCGTCAGGCGAAAGGTGTCTACGCCGTAATCGGCCAGCTTGCTGAGAAATACGACCCGCGGTACCCCCGCAAGCCTTGCCGCTGCACCGGAGGAAAGCCGGCCGAGCTCGTAGAGCTTGACGGCGGCAACTAGGCACAATTCCGTCCCGAGTTGCTCCGGTGTCAGCTTCAATGCCAAAAGTGTCTCATCAGGAATAGAAAGGATCACCTGGCTCATTCCAGTCCTCCACGCCGAAACCGCTGTCGGCGACATTCTGCCATACCCGGTGACATTCGTCACGTCAACATGCCCGGGGAGGCCCCTTCCTGGAGCACCCTCCAAAAAATATAGCCAGTGTAGGATGCGATGAACGAAGGGAACCGCATCGCTCGCGTCACTCCCCTGCGGCAACATTTGGAACATCCTCGTCACTCTACTCCTTCGGATAGATTCCTCGCAGCTTGAACGCATGGAAACTGGAATGAGGTCAGTCGGCAACCTGCCGAGCCCATCCGTGTCTTCGTTCACCGCATCCTACGCGGGCTCATTGCGGAATGCCTCATCGCCTCCCAACGGAGACCCGATGGTGCCGCCGAACGTTAAGATAAGCCCCGTGTAGGATGCGTTGAACGAAGGGAACCGCATCGCTCGCGTCACTCCCCTGCGGCGACATTTGGAACATCCTCGTCACTCTACTCCTTCGGATAGATTCCTCGCAGCTTGAACGCATGGAAACTGGAATGAGGTCAGTCGGCAACCTGCCGAACCCATCCGTGTCTTCGTTCACCGCATCCTACGCGGGCTACGCGGGCTACGGCAACTGAAGTTTGTTCCGACGCGACCGTCATGCCCGCCTGGGGAACCATCGGCGGCATACGACCCGTGCCGTGTGTGCGTGCGCATGAGCGACCGTAAACCTGCGGTCATCGTCACCGGCACCTAGGGCGCCATTGGCTCGGCGCGACGGCGACGATTCCTTCCGGTTATTCTTGATAACAGGCGCCACCTGCTTTATCGCATAGGGGTTCCCCTGCCACGATCCGTTATGGGAGAAATTATATCTACGCAGCGCTCACCCATGCTTTGCCGACACACGGGAACCCTATTCGACAGCATAGCAACCTCCGTCGCGGCGGCTCCTCGCTCAGCACATTGCTCCACGGCATCCTGGTCAGCCGGAGAGCCTGCATCAGGTAACCGTATCCTCGTAGGCCGTGATGAGCGGCACGAATCCCAGCAGAATCGGCGTCGCATGCTGGGTTTTCGTCCCTGAACCCAGCCTACACGGGCTTACATGATTAGGGCAACTTGCCGGCCATGATCATGCGATTCTTGAGGATGTTAGGCGAAAGCCATACGACGAGGTCGTCGTATTCCTGCCCGGTTCCGCCCGTATACCCTCGTGCCACAACGGTGCCTAACGTGTCTCCCGGAATAGGCACGGCTTCATCTTCAAAGTTTTCCACTTCGTGTGGAGATGGGAGATCCAAGGCATTCGCTGGATCGAAACGGTACTTTCCGTGTGAAATAACTACCGCGGGAACGCTGCTCGCCATGACTTTACCGCCAACGCCCTCTAGCACAGTGATGTCACCGTTGGTGCACAAGGCGAACGATGCCTGTGTCGGGCTCACCGGACATCCGGGAGAGGATGGTGGGGTAGGTGGGATCGGAGTCCCAAACACGTCTACACCGAATTGGTCTGCAAAGTCTCTGGTTACGCGGTAACGAAACGAGCGGGTCCACGCATCTAGTCCAGAAATCCCGAGATCGACCGACGGAATATTGCCGGCGACACCTGAACAAACCTCTGGCGAACCAGTTCGGTCTTGCGTACCGTTATCGTCGATATCAGGGCACGGCAGCGCCCCGTTCGCAGCCGCGTAGCCGTAGAGGGCCTCCTTGATCTCCTCCATCTGATCGGACGTCTTTCGAATCTCCTGCTGCTCGATGCGTACGGACAACGGTCCCAACAAGCCCGCAAGTAGCACCCCCAATACGAGGACGACGATAGCGATCTCAACCAGCGTGAACCCGCGTTCCATACGGTTTGGTCTTCTTCCGTCGCTACTTCTCCGACGTCATTCGAAACCAACTACGTCGTCGAAAGTGGCTGTCGCCGGACCGGAAGTGAATGTTTCATCTCCCCCTGGGGTAAAGGTGGCATTTTCCCCTTCAAGGTAATTCGATGGCGTCCCTTTATTAGCGTTGCTACCGACTGTCAGGTCTTGTCCGGCCAGCCTTCTTCCACTGGCCACCACAAGAAACCGGTTGTTTGCCGTCGCCGTGGAGGCCAAGGTAAGGCACGAGAAAGGCGTAGGACACGCGCTAGCGTCGCTTGGGGGTGGTGCAGTTGCATTACCTGGCTTGAACGCATCCGCAACAGCGTAAAATACTTCCTCTTTCCAATTCAGCCACCATGTATTCTTGGACTTCGTTGAGATAATCGAGCATTGCGATAAAGGCCACGATTTGGCCATTAACGTGCCGCTGTCGGCATTCGTAGCAGTAAACTGTTCTGTTGGAGTGAGTGTGGTCGTATCCCAGACAACTCCAGAATTAGGAAAGCCATCTGGCACACGACCAAAGCGATCATCGGAGACGCTATCATCATCGTACGCGGGCGGAGCCCCAGGATTTAATGCAGCTGCCCACGGATATCGATTCAGGTTTGCAGCGCCATATGCGATCAAGCAGTTGGATACCTCACCAACTACTCGCTTTTCCAAGAGGGGCATGATGTCGTAGTACGTAATGACCGCGAGACGGTCGTTTATGATTAGATTCCCCTGAGAGTCATAAACAGGGCCCTCTATGAAGCCATTTGTTGGAGGGGTATCTGTAAAATTCGCATTGTCTTCACTCGGGGAAGGAGTCTGTCTGCGGTCCAAGTAGTTCAACGGGCGGCACTTGGGAACGGTTGTCGGCGGTGTACCAAGACAAATTGCATCGACGGTGCAGTTTGAACAGACGCGGTTTTGGTTGGCGCCGGTACCCTGCCGGCGCAAGGTAGGCCCGGGTGCTAAGATGACGGCAATAGCCCCGGTGGGGCCGAGGGAGTCCCGTGGATCGTTACCGTTATGACGTAACCCGGTACCAATGGCGTTTCTGATAGTGATAGTGCCTCTCCTGCGGCTGTTCAAGCAGGTCACGACGGTCGATAAACCACAAGGCGTTTTGGGAAAGTTCTTGAAATTCGTAGACACGGCGTACCACAAGCGCTCACCGCTTCCGTCGCGGAGATCAGCCAGTTCCAACGTTTTCCACGGTAGCCTACCAAGGCGTGGCGCAGCGGAGGCCCCACCGCAGGGTCCGTCCGCAAGACCATCATTATTCCTGTCCGGGCACGGAAGATCGCCTGGTCGCGGACACTGGGAACCACAAGAATTGGACAGACTATCGTCGGGCACGATATTCGCTCCAGCAGCATATCCGATTAGTGCGGCTCTTGCCTCAGCCAATGCCTCGCTGGTCTTGCGCGATGCTTCTAGCGTCGCACGCTGGGCGAGGGACTTCGCGTCGTTCAGGAGGGCATAGGATCCCCCGACGAGCAAGACCAATAAGAATGCCAACAGCGCGGCGCCGGCTTCGGTCTGCGGCCCCTTGACCGGGTACGATCGAAACCGCGGCCGGCTCATGCCTGCTACACCCACCGCAACCGCAACACATGCGCCGCAAAGGCCAGTGCAGCAGCGACTGCCTCTCTCGTTAAACGCGGATGGGCCGCCAACATTTGATCCACGGTTTCCCCGGCGCCAAGCTTCTCCAGGATCAGCTCGACCGTAATCCTCGTGCCGGCAATTACCGGTTTGCCCATCATGATCGATGGATGACTATGAATGTATTGGTCGGCCATTCGATACCTCGACCCAAGATCACTTAGACATAGTAGATGTAGGGTGGGTTAGGTGCGCCGTTTGCACCGTAACCCACCAAGAACAGTCAAGAGCAACTTCCGGCGTCTACCTCATGCGCGGCCGTCCGGAAGGCGGGTTACGCGATAAAGCCGCTAACCCGCCCTACATAGTCGTACCAATTCCGTGACGAAATCATCCCTCTTCATGCAACATCGAGCACGATGTCCTTGACCTGCGTACCGGGATTGGTCAGAGGGGGGTTCTCATCCAGCATCGAGCTATAAGCATCCTGAATGTTCTCTTCCAGCTCATTCAAGGTCGCCCCCTGGCTGAATACACCGGGTACTTCCTTCAATTTTCCCACATACGAACTATCGTCACGCCAATATTCCAATGTGAATTTCCACTTCATTTATTTCGTTCCCATTCTCTCCGATAGGGGGAGTCAATTCGTCACCGTCGCAGGGCGGGTTAAGCGCGCCGTCTGTGCCGCAACCCGGCGACCGGACGCGCGCCGCGCATTACGTTGCGTCGTGACGCGCGCTGATCAAGCCGTGTCCCGGGCGCGGCGCCTTTACCCCCACCCTAACCCTCCCCCGCTACGCGCAGGGGAGGGGATCGGAAATCCGATCCCCCGCTCCGCGCAGGGGAAGGGACCGGAAGTTTACTCCCCGCTCCGCAGGGGAGGGACCGGAAGTTTACTCCCCGCTCCGCAGGGGAGGGACCGGAAACCACTCCACCGCTACCGGGAGCGCGCCGGCATGCGGGGATCAAGGTCAATGAAAGCATTTGATTTGATTCCCCTCATCCCATCCTTCTCCCTGAGGGAGAAGGGACTTCGCGTTTGTCGAAGTCGGTCTGTATGACGTTGGCTGCGTTAGCATATAGCCACCTTCCAGGATGGTTCCAATCACACGGCCGCCCAACCAGCGTTTCAGGCCGCATGGCGCGCCATCAGGTCCTCGACTTTCTGCTCCACAGGCGCGTCAGACGCTGCGCCAGGTCGTCGTGCTCCTCGGGTCGGCCGATGACCTCGTCAAGGCGATTCAAACGGTCGCCCGTCGTGTCGATGCGGGTTATCAGATCACTGTGCGCCGCGTCGATCCGCTGGTTGGCTGCATCGATGTGGGCTATCACATCATTGTGGTTCGCGTCGATCCTTCGGGTGGTCGCATCGATGCGCGTTATCAGATCACTGTGTACCGCGTCGATGCGCGCCAACAAATCCGTCTGCACCGCATCGATGCGCTGGTTGGTTTCGTCGATTCGGCGGCTTTGCTCGGCAAGATGGGCGTTCAGATCATCGAGCCGTTTGTTGGTGATCTCTAAGGTCGTCTTGATCTCGGCGTTCTCTGCCCGGACCAGCTTGATCTCGGGGATCACCACCTCGTGCAGCGACTTCCGTAATACATTCATCAGCATAATGATCTCCGTACCTTAGATATGGCCTACCCGCCGACGTTGCTGGCGCATCTCCAGAGGCGGTCGCCGGTAGCTTTCACGCGCGCATGGGGAATATTCGGGCTCGTGGGATCGACCGTGATCTCGCGCCGGTTGGGCGATACCACCAGGTCCATGTCTTCCATGGGCACAGCGCCCAACAGGACCTCATCGCCCAACACCAACGCGCCGACATAGCAGAACCGCTTCCCGAAACGGACGCGGATCGGCCCGACGTAGGGAACGGTCATACTCCGCCCGTCGGCCAGCGACACTACGCGCATCGATTCCGTTTCGAGCTTGAGCTGCAAGGCGACATGCTCAGGGATACATAGCATGAGCGCACGGGTATCGGCAAGCGCCCTGACCCGCACCGGCGCCAGGTCGGGCCCTCTGGGATTGCTAAGCTCGATGTCCGCGAAAACGTGACCCATCTTGGAACCCCCAAGTGGTTTGACTTCCTGGCACTCTTAGTGCCCCCCCGGATCGCGCGCGGCCTGCCTGAAGCCCAACTAACGCCGGCACATCCGACTCGAACTCTGGGTTTCGTTCCTCAACCCAGACCTCCCGGCGGTCAAGTATGATCCTGCCGGAGCTCGTCGAGTAGCGCTTGGGCCGTGCCCGGCGCAAGCCCGAGGCCGCGGCTGTGCCATACCCAATCCCCTTTCGGGTACGCGGCTCGCGTGACTTCTCCGGCCGCAGCGAGCGTCTCTAGGATCTCCTCGACGCCATCGCCAGTGGGTGCCTGACGCCGCGCTGGCCGCAGTTCCGCGACTACCTGGTCCCCCTCGGTTACCAGTACGGTTTCGCCCGTCTTTGCCAGGCCAATGTACTCGGACAGCCTCGCCTTGAGCTGCTTGATTCCGACGACCTTCATGTTCCGATGGTAGTCACAGGTAATGACCGATTCAAGCACGGTTCACCGGCGTACGGGGTGAGGGCCGGGAACCCGCTGCCGTTGTCAGCCTAGGGCGGCGTCTCGCCCTCGGGTGCCGAATGGTAAACCTCGCGGACCTGTGCCTCCTCGGTATCATAGGTCTGGCCCGGTTTCAGACCCACGGCGAGCGGCGCGTTCCCGATGCGGACCGGCAGGGTGGTGCCGCGTAGCGCGCCGACATCGACCTCGATCCCTTGGGCATCGAGATCACCTTCGAGGGACGTCATGCCGTTGACCCATACCATGCCCCGGCCGCGCGAGCGGCGCACCAGGCCGTTCATCGTGACGTTCGAAGCGGGCGGCTGGGGCTCGACGGCCGGCGGGCCGACCGGCGCCGCCTCGGTCTGCGGCTTCGGCGGCTGGCGTCGCAGCGCCTCCAGCATCTCCCGCTCTTCGGGGGTGGTGAAGAGCCTGCCGAGGTCTTGGGCCTGCCCGGCCGCGGCGAAGGCGACCAGCGCGAAGAGGCCGGCTCCTTTGCCCCACACCTTGGATCGATGTGCACCGGGGGAGCGGGGCGCCTCAGAGGTTGATGTCATTACCGTTCGCCAACCGGATCGTGAACCACAGGAGCTCACACGCGCTCTTCAAGTTCTCCTGGTCCAGCCTCGGCTCGACCCTCTCGGCCGAGCGCCGGAAGGTGCAGTCCCGGATGCTGTAGATGCCATCGGCCTTGCGGTCCAGGGCCGCGAGCACGGCGCTCAGATCGTTCTCGTGCAAGAGGCCCAGATCGAGCTTCATCTTGCTCACCTGCACCTGATAGGGCCCGGTGGCGAGCCCGAAATCCGGCGTGAACGGCTCGCGCGCGGCGATCTCGTAGCGCAGGCTCGGGATCTTCGTGATCGCGGCCGTGCGCTTGAGCACCTCGATCCAGTTGAGGCGCTGCTCGTTCCCGATCACGCCCTTCCTGACCAGCTCGACGAAGCGCGGATACTGCTCCTTGATGATCATGTCCTCCTGGTCCACCGCGAGGTACTTGCCCGTAACGCTTTGCAAGCGCTGGTTGCTCTGGCCGTACTGCACCTGCATCGCATCCCGGAACCGCGTCGCGGCGGTGTAGAGCGTGGCCCCGATCGCCGCCGCCAGCACCAAGGCGCCCAAGGCCCCGCGGATCATGCCCCACTCGATGTCAGCCAGCCGCACGGCCCACCCCCAGGACGACCTTGACCGAGAACACCGCTGTCTCGGGGCGGGCGGCATCGTCGGCACTGCCCTGCAGCTCGCCGGCAGGGTCTACATCGAACGGCACGTTCAGGACCGTCACCGCACGCACGGCCGGGCGCGCCCGTAGCGCCGCGGCAAACCCGTTGATCCGATCGAGCGCGGCCCGGAAGTCGCCATCGAAAGGCCTGATCTCGCCCGTGAGCACCGCGATCTGATAGTAAAGGTCGCCGCTGTCGCCCGCCGGGCTCGAGCCCGGCGGCGGCGTGTCCTCGGCACCACGGGGCTCGCCCTCCACCACGGCGTTCGGATCGGTGCCGGCCAGCCAGTTGAGGCTTTCGATCTGCAGCTCCGGGTAGCCGTCCAGGGCCCGACTCACCACGCGCATCGTCTCGAGGGGCGTCGCCTTGTACCGGGACAGGGTGTCCGCGATGTCCACGGCGGTCTTGATGTCCTGGGGCTCGACCGGGGTCTGCGGGAGCCGCCCCTTCGCCGCATTGAACTGGGCCTGGTAAATGCCCGCCCGTTGCTCCGCGCTCGCCGCGCGCTGCCGGAGCGATAGCCCCTCGACCAGATTGAACCCGCCGCCGGCGGCAGCGGCCAGGAGGATCGCAGCGCTCGCCAGGAGCATCCCCGAGCGCGCCTGGTACAACCGGTAGTATTTGAGATCCTCGGCCTGCGCATAGTGGTTCCTGGGCCTCTTCTTGAGCAGGAGATGGGCGTAGATGTAGTCGCTGAAGGGGGTCGTCAACACCCCCTGGATCCCGAGCCGCCGCGCGACATCCGCCACGTCGAGGAGATGATAGCGCACGGTCTCGGAGTTGCGGCATTGCCGCTCGAGCTGGTCGAGCAGCTCGCCGTGAGCGAGGATATAGATATCGAGCGGCCCCTCGGCCAGGAGCTGGACGTTCTTGAGATAGTGCTCGAATTTGTCGAGCTCATTCAGGATATACGGGGGGAAGGGCACCGTGCCGAGCCTCGGCATCTTCGCCAGCCGGCTGATCTTGATGACCCGGTCCCGGAAATAGGATTGCCGGAGACCGCTGTGACTCTGCATGCTGACCATGAGCACGTTCGGGGACTTGACGTTGATCCGGTCGAGCAGGGCCGTGCTCACGATCGCCAGGGAATAGACGCCGGCTATCGGGACCTTTTGCTGCGCGCACAACCGGGTCCACGGTTGCACCAGCTCGGGGTTGGTGATGGCGCTCAGCAACACCTTGTCGTCACGCCGGCCCTCGGTCTCGCGCCCCTGCCGGAGGACGTGACTGTAAGGTGTGCCGCGAAAAAACCATGCGAGCTTGCGCTCCAGCACCGCGCGCCGATCCGGGCCATAGAGATGGGGGATGGTCTCGTGGCGATATTCTTCTTCCACCACATCGACCAGCATGTAGAGCGGGCTCTTGTCGGACTCGCGCAGGTAACGGTCGAACAAGTTGAGCCCGGCATCGTCGGCGTCGAAGACGAAGGTATCGGTGATCCCGCCGCCTGCCCAGTGGTAGACCGTCACCGCCTCGGGCGCGACGCAGGCGGCGCGCCGCGGGCTATAGTCAATACTTGAAGGTAGAGATGACATCGTAGATGGGCCCCAAGACCGACAGGGCAACCCACAGGACCAGCGCCGCCAGGATCAGGATCATCGCAGGTTCTATCAGGGCCTGTAGCCGATCGATGGATTCCCGCACGTCGCGGGTATAAAAGTAGCTGACGTTGTTCAACGCCGCCTCCAGCGCACCGGTGTTCTCGCCCACCCGCAGCATGCGCAGGACGAGCGGCGGGAAGAGGCCGGTGCTGGCGAAGCTCGCGGCTATCCCGGAGCCGTCCCCGATCTGGCGCGCGGCGCCGCGCAGCGCCTCCTCGACGGCCCGGTTACCGGCGATATCCTCGGCCACCTTCATGCACTCCAGGACCGTGATGCCCGAGGAATACATGAGCGCGAAATAGGTCGAAATGCGCGTCAGGATGAGCTTCTTCAGGATCACGCCGAACAAGGGGATGCCCAGGACCAGCGCGTCGTACCACAAGCGAAAGCCCGGGCTGTACTTGAGCCCCGCCGTGATGGCCAGGATCGCCGAGACCAGGGCCGCGAGAAAAAAAGGCCAGTAAGACGCGAAGGCACCGGAGACGGCGATCAGGATCCTGGTGTGCAGAGGCAGCTCCTGCCCCATGCTCTGGACGAACTTCAAGAGCTCCGGTACGACGAACACCATGAGCGAGAACATCGCCCCGCCCACCACCACGGCTACCACTACCGGGTAGATGAACAGCCGCTTGGTATGGGCGGCCTGCTCGTCCTGCCATTTCAGGTTGTCGATCATGTGGCGCAGCACCCGCGTCAGGGTGCCGCTGATCTCCCCCGCCCGGACCAGGTTGACGAACACCGTGCTGAACACATAGGGAAAGTCCCGCATCGCCTCCGACAGGCCCTTGCCCCCCTGGATCGACTCGATCATCGCCGCCGTGATCTCCTGCAGGCGCCGGTTCTCGAGGCTGTCCCGGAGATCGGTGAGGGCGTCGATCATGGGCACACCCGCTTCGAGCAACTGCTCCATGTGAAAACAAAAGGTGATCAGGTCGGGGCGTTTGATCCCCTGCCGGACGGCGAACAACCCGCCGGCCTTGAGCGGCCGGTAGCTCACCAGATCGAGTCCGAGCCGGGTCAGGCGCATCTCGAGGTCGATGGGGTTGACCGCATCGGCCTGACCGCGTTGCAGCCGCCCGTCGGCGTCCACGGCCTTGTAGCGGTAGAGCTCCATTTATTTGATGCGGTGTGTCAGATCCACGACCCGCGACACCTCATCGAGGCTGGTGGTGCCGTCCAGGACGCGAGCGATGCCGACATCGGCGAGCGGCGTGAAGCCCTGCTCCAAGGCGTGACGCGCGATCTCGCGTGTGGTCGCCCCGCGCGCCACCAGCTCGTCCATCTCGCCGTCGAAGCTCAACACCTCCATGAGTGCGGTGCGGCCCTTGTAGCCCTGCTGTTCGCAAAAGGCACAGCCATCGGCGCGGTAGATCGCGGGGATGGGGTTGACATGAGCGGTACCGAGCAACCGGTGCTCCAGATCCGAAGGCGCATAGGGCTCCTTGCAGTGCGGGCAGAGCTTGCGGACCAGGCGCTGGGCCATGATCCCGCTGATGTTGCCGGCCATGATGTCGGGGCGGATGCCGAGGTCCAGGAGGCGTGGCACGGCCCCGGCCGCCGAGTTGGTGTGCAAGGTCGAAAATACCTGGTGTCCGGTCATGGCGCCGCGGAACGCCATCCCCGCCGTATCCTCGTCGCGGATCTCGCCGACCAGGATGATATCGGGGTCCTGCCGCAGGATCGATCGCACTCCGCTGGCGAAATCGAGGCGCACCGCGTCGTTGACCGAGGTCTGCCGGATCTGAACCATCGGATACTCGACCGGATCCTCGAGCGTCATGATGTTGACCCCCTCGCTGTTCAAGTGACTGAGCAGGGAGTACAAGGTCGTGGTCTTGCCGCTGCCGGTCGGACCGGTGATGAGGATCAAACCCTCCGGCCGGGCCACCATGAGCCTCAAGACATTCAACACCTCCACGTCGAGTCCCAGCCCCTCCATGGGGACCAGCCCCTTTTGTCGATCGAGGACGCGCAGGACGATGTTCTCGCCATGCACGGTGGGTAGGGTCGAGACGCGAAAGTCGATGGGCCGGCCGGACAAGGTCAGCGAGATGCGGCCGTCCTGGGGGGCGCGGGTCTCGGCGATGTCGAGATCGGCCATGACTTTGAGGCGCACGGCGATGGCTGCCCAATAGGTGCGGTGCAGGCTGCGCACCTGGCGCAGCACGCCGTCGATCCGGTAACGGAAACGCAAGAACCCGTGCTCCGGCTCGAAGTGGATGTCCGACGCCCCGCGCTTGACGGCGTCCGAGAGGAGCGCGTTCACCAGCCGCACGATGGGCTGACTGTAGGCCTCGCTCTCGGGGTCCAGGCTGTCGTAGTCGATCTCGCCGGTCTCGATCTCTTGGAGGATGCCGTCCACGGACAGCTCGAAGCCGTAGAACTGATCGATGGCCTTCTCGATCTCGGTGTCGCCGGCGAGGAGCGGCACCACCTCCATGTCGCCGCCGAGCAGGGCGTTGATCTGGTCCAGGGCCACGACGTTGAAGGTGTCCGCCATGGCCACGGTCAGGCGGTTGCGGGTCACATCGTAGGTGAGGGGCAGGATCCGGTAGCGACGCGCCATCTCCTTGGGGATGAGCTTGATGGCCTCGGCGTCGACGACGACGTTGGAGAGATCGGCGCTGTCCTGTCCGAGCGCCCCGCCGACGACATCGCGGATGATGGCCTCGGTGGCGAAGCCGAGGCTGACCAAGATCTTGCCGAGCGGCTCCCTGCGTTTCTTCTGCTCGATGAGCGCGATGCGCACCTGATCGGCGCTGACCACGCCCTTCTGGACCAGCAACTCCCCGATGCGCAGCGGGCTCTTGATCTCGTTCACGGCCTAGCAGTGATCAAGGCTGGCAGTGTCAAGGGCTCGAAGGTGGGCTCGACAGCGCCTGGATGCGCGTGAGGACCTGCGCGGTGTCGAAGCCCTTGACCCCCCGATCGGCGGCGTCCAGGGCGCGCCGATAATAGCCGAGCGCCGCCCTCCCCTGCCCTATCTGATCCAGGCTCACGGCCAGGTTGAACGAGTAATCGGGGTTCTTGCTGTCACTCGTATAGGCCTTGAAATAGGCCGCCTGGGCCTCGGCCCAGCGTCCCTGCTTGGCGAACAGGTTGCCGAGGGCGAAGTTGAGATGGCCGGCATCCGGGGACTGATCGAGCAGGAGCTTGAGTCTCGATTCATTCGCCGCTCGCCCGCCGCTGCCCGTGAGGCTCGCGATCCCCGCGAGCGCCACGCCGTCGCGGGGATCGAGCTCGGTGAGACGCCGATAATAACCGTAGGCTTGCTGCGTCCGGCCGTGGCGGACCGCCACCGCCGCGAGGCCGAGCAACGCATCGCGGCGGTCGGGTTCCCGTGCCTGGACCCTCCGGTACAGGGTTTCGGCACGGGCCAGGTTCCCCGACTGGAAGGCCCGATAGGCCTCGGTCAGATCCGGATCGAGGCGGTCCCGCGGCGGGCTTCTACGGATCCTGATGGCGCTCGGCAGGGCGAAGGGCGGCGCGCTCCGGGCGGCTCCTATCGCTTCCGGCGAGTCTTCATGTTTATAGTTTTCGGACTCCCGTGGGGCCGGCGAGTCGTCTTGTGCTAACGTCTCGGGATCGAGCTCGGGCGGCGAGACCTCCGATGTCGGGACGGGTTTCAAATCCGGAGAGGAAAGGGGCGAAGAGGAAAGGGGCGCCCCTCCGGAAAACGCGTCGGGTTCGAGCCCGGGCGGGTCGATTGCCTGCGATTCCGCTACCGGCTCGGGGCGTGTTTCGGCAGCAGCGGGCGCCACAGCAGCCGGCGCGACCGCCGGCGTAGTTCCCTGGGCTCCGGGGGCCGCCGACGCGAGCTCGCCGCCGGCCGGCGCCGCATCGGTCGCCAGCGGCACCTTGGCCGAGGCCGGCAGCGGGGGGAGCCCCACCCCCAGCCCGCCCCCCGGATCCAGCTCGGACCAGACCCACAGGCCCGCGAGCGACGCACCGAGGACGAGCACTACCCACAGCCCCGCGCTCACGGTCTTCGGTAGCGAGGACCGGCGCGACGCCGAGAACACCGTGTCGGCGGACACGCGGCTGACCGTGTCCCCGACCCGGAAGGCCCGCGGCCCGGAGGCCTCTCCGGCGGCGCCGGTGCGCGAGCGCTCCAGGGATTGGGAGGACTCGAAGTAATCCTTGAGGGAGGCGTTCAATGCGCGCTGGGACGGTAGCGTGCTGTCCCGATCCAGGGCCGGCGTGACCTCCCCTCCTGCGGCGCCTTCCCGGGTTTCGAGCGTAGCGCCCCAGAGCCCGATGGTGCTGATCTCGCCCTCCGCCGAAAAGCGCGTAAGATCGGGATCGACGTCCCCGCCCCCCGTCCCCTCGGCGACCAACGCTTCGGTCGCCACCTCCCCCTGTCCGCCAAGAGCGGTTCCCCCGCCCAGCGGCGAGAGGCTCAGGCCGCCCTGGGCCGGAAGCTCCGTCGTCGCCACTCCTCCCGCGACCGGTCTCATGGTCGTCAGGCCCGGATCGGACGGCGCCGGTGTCTGGACCGACATTTCGGGTCTGGTCTCGTCGGCCGCCTTCTTCTTGTCTTTCTCGGCCTTTTTCAAGGCATCCATCAGAAGGCTCATAGACCAACCTCACGCTCTCTGCTGACAACGATCAGCGCTGACGACGATCACCAGTGGCAGCTTGGCACCGCGACCCCGGCGGATCAAGACCTCGTCAGAACTTCCGTTCCACCCGCTCCTCCAGGAACGGCCGGTAGCCGGACAGATCGGCGTCGATGCTGGGGTTGTCGATGACGAGCGGGCGCAGGAAGATGACCAGCTCGGAACGCTGGTATTCGTTGTCGTGGCTCTTGAAGAAGGCATCGCCGAAGACCGGCAGATCCGAAAGCAGGGGGATGCGGTTGCTGTCCTGTCGCACGGAATCCTGGATGAGCCCGCCGAGGACCGCGATCTGGCCGTTCTGGACCTTGAGCACCGACTCCATCTCACGCACTTGGATCTGCGGGACCGCGTTGACGGTATTGGCCGCGGCCAGATCCGGACTCGGGTCGTTGACGAATCGGGTGATGCTGGAGATGGTCGGTCGCATGTTGAGGGTCACCGACTGGTTCTCGTTGACCTGAGGGGTCACGGTCATCACCAGGCCCACCGGAACCGTTTTCGCCGTCGTTTCGATGGCGGGTATGCTCTGCGTGTTCCCGGTCGCAACGCCGGGCTCCACATCGATCTCGAAATACACCACGTTTTCGACCACCTTGAGCACCGCCGGCTGGTTGCTGAGCGCCATGATGCGCGGGCTGGAAAGGACCTGCAGATCCCCGAACTGCCTCAGCAACTGCACCACCACATCGATGCGCTTGGAGTCATCCGTGTTGGAATAATTGAGCACGAAGGAATTCGCGGCCCCCAAGAACCCTGGTGGAGTCGGACCGCCTCCCTGCGCGAAGGCAGCGGCGGCGGGCGCCAGGTTTCCCGTGAGAAACTGGAAGGCGTCGAACCCGTCCTCGCCCGGCTTGTGCAAAACCCGCCAGTCGATCCCCTGCTGGTACCGGTCGCTCAGGGTGACCTCGACGACCGTGGCCTCGATCAGCACCTGGCGCTGGACACTGGCCACCACGCGGTCTACGAAGGACTGCACCGCTTCGTGCTGCTTGGCGGTGGCGCGCACGTTGATGAGGCCGGCCTCGGCGTTTGGGATCACGGACCCGGTCACGGGAAGGTCCTGGGCGCCGCCGCTCACGGTCTCGCCCACCAGCGCCTGGATGTTGCGGGTGAGCGTGAGCCAGAAGCGGTTATTGGCGGTGTTGGTGATGGCCGTCGTGGAGTTGTTGTTTCCGGCTCCGCCGCCCCCGCCCCCGCCACCCCCCTCGCCGATCTCCCCGGCACCGGTGGTCGCGATCTGGGTCGCGACATTGATGGTGCCGGTGGTATCGCGCGAGAGGTTGACATAATCGACCGTATAGCTCCGAAAATAGGGCCGATCGGGCATCACCAGGAGATTCTGGTCCCGGATCTCATAACGCATGTCCACCTGGCGGGCGATGCGGTCCAGGATCTGCGGCAGGGTCTGATCGATGGCATTCAAGGTCACGATTCCATCGATTCCCGGGTCCACGTCCACATTCACCGCGGCGTCGCGGGCCAGCGCGAACAAGAGCTCCTTGACCGGTACCTCATGGACCACCACGGTGTACTTCTCGGTCGAGGGGGCGGCCACCGGCGGAGGCAGGAAGGGCGCCTGCTCGACCACTCTGGGGATAGGACCGGTGCCAGGCGCCTCGTCGGGCCGCAGGTGCGCCGGCGAGCTGGGGGGAGGCGGGGGTACCAGACCGCTGCAGGCCGCGAGCACCCCGGCTAGCGCCCCGAGCAGCGTCGTTCTCTTGGTCATGAGCTCACTTCCTCCTTCGGGAATGCCCGTTGCGGCGAGCGATCGGCAGAGGTCCTGCCCTATCGATAAGTTATTATAGTCCAGATAGTAAGGTCATGTTGTTGAGCCGAAGCATCACTACGCTCATCGCTACTCGTCGCACCGGACCAGCGGCGCAGGCGCCTGATCGATGAGTGGCGCCAACTCGGCCAAGGCCTGTTCGTAGACGGCGCGCTTGAAGGACACCACGCGGCGCAGCGGCTCCCAGTACCCGACCCAACGCCACTGATCGAACTCCGGTCGGGCACCGAGGTCCAGGCGCACCGCGCGCTCGTCGCCGGTGAGGCGCAGCATGAACCACACCTGCTTCTGGCCGACACACAGCGGCCTCCTGTCATGGCGAAGGAACTGTTTGGGCAGGCGATAGCGAAGCCAGCCTCGGGTGAAGCCCATGACCTCGACGTGCTCGCGTTCGAGACCGACCTCTTCCCGGAGCTCGCGGAACATGGCCGCCTCCGGGGTCTCGTGGCGCCGCATCCCCCCTTGCGGGAACTGCCAGGCGTCCATACCGGCGCGCCGCGCCCACAGGACCTGGCCGTTCCCGTTGCTCAAGATGATGCCGACATTCAAGCGGAATCCCTGCGCGTCAATCATGATCCTCCTCCGGCGAAAGCGACTGGGGGCTAGGGGCCCAAGTTGATAGTCTGGTGGATTGTCCACAAAGCGCGCGAGCACCGCAAATTCCAAGCTAGAATGACCCTGCCCATGAGCCTGGCCCTCTTCGACCTCGACAACACGCTCATCGGTGGCGACAGCGACTGGCTCTGGGGGCGGTTTCTGGCCGAACAGGGCCATGTGGACGGTGCGGAACACGAGCGCCGCCACCGACGGTACTACCAGGATTACCTGGACGGATCTCTGGACATCCACGAGTTCCTCGGATTCCAACTGGAGGTACTCGGCAGGTACGAGATGGATACGCTGTCTGGCTGGCGGGCCCAGTTCCTCAAGGAGAAGATCCTGCCGATCGTGCTGCCCAAGGCGGTTCGATTGGTAGAGGACCACCGCGGCAGGGGCGACACGCTCCTCATCATCACGGCGACCAATCGCTTCCTGACCGCCCCGATCGCCGCGCTCTTCGGCGTCCCACACCTCATCGCGACCGAGCCCGAATGGGCAGAGGGACGCTACTCCGGGCGGGCCATCGGGACCCCGTCGTTCGCTGGTGGGAAGGTCACACGGCTTGCTGCCTGGCTCGCCGAGCACGGCGAGACGCTCACGGAAAGCTGGTGCTACAGCGACTCGCACAACGACCTGCCGCTGCTATGCGCCGCGACCCATCCGGTCGCGGTCGATCCCGACGCGCCGCTCGCGGCCGTGGCGCGCGCGCGCGGCTGGCCGATCATCAGCCTGCGCTAGCCCGATCCGCGGGACCAATAGCTGTCTTGTTGGGGTGGCCCGGGCGTGTCTGTACCTGCCGGGCCGTTAGGGCACGGTGTGTATCCGGTCCACAGACCGCCCGTCTAGGCCGATGGTTCGGTCTTTTTCGAGATGCGCCGCGGCGCCGAGGCGGGTGCGGCCTTCTCGTCCTGGGCCGCGGCCGTGTCCAGGGCCTTTTCGGCCCAAGCGCTCATGGCTGCCTTGACCGATCCGGCGATCTGCAAGCCTTCCAGGGAGTAGCTCTTGAGCTTGTCCTGGACGCCGGTCGCGATGTGGGCCTGGGTGGCGATCAGGTCCTCGACGCTCTTCGCCTGCTTCAACAGATCGAGGTACTGCGCGGTGGTATCGGTGTAAAGGCTCATGAGGCCGGTCTGGGTCTTGAAGAGCGCCGTGCAGGCGCTCGTCTGGATGCCGCCGAGCTCCCTGAGCGCAGCGGCCACGCCGTCGAGATCCAGTTTGCCGATCTGTGCCTGCCACAGGTCGCTGATCTTGGATTCGCCGAGATCGGACCAGGACCTGAAGGACTCCAGCGAGGACTTGGCGAATTTGGCCCAGGCACCGGGGTCGGATTGCAGCCCCATCCAGTCGTTGATCGCGGCCACCTGCGATTCACTCGTGTCGCGATACCAGTCGAGGGAGATCTGATTGAGATCCTGCCATTGTTTGAAGAATGTCTCTTGCATGCGCTTTCTCCGGTTCGGGTAAGGTGGTTAGGGTCGTGGTTGTGCCAGGCGCTCGAGCATGCCCATGACCGCCGCGATCTGCGGGGCTTGCTTGGAATAGAAGTTGGGATCGGATCGAACGGGGCTCGAGTATCCCCAGAAATCCCAGCATCCCTGCGGGTTGAAAGGGATGGGGTCGGACACCTGCGCCTGGGGATACAGCACGATCATGGCGTTGGTGTCGGCGATCTCGTTGTAACCCGTGGTCGTGTAATAGCGATCGCCTATCTGGGCCGCGCCCTGCTGACAGCCGTGAAAGGCGACGTGCACCCGGCAGCGGTCGTCTGCGCACGACTTCGGCACGTACGCGTACCCCGAATCGCTCATACTGGATCGGTCGGAGTCGATGAACTCGCGCTGGTCGAAGGTCACGATGCGGCCGCTCAGGTTCGGCGCGGGCGGCTTCAGCGTGCCATAGATGTGTCGCAAGAGCTCGTGGCTCTGCACGAAGTCGCAATCGTTGATGAAGGGCGGTTTGGTGACGGCGCACGACGAGTCGCCGCTGTTGCTCGTGACGATCGCGTGACCCGCATCGACGGTCTTGACGTACTTGACATTCGCTGCGGACACGCCGGCCGCCTGGTAAAACGCCAGCGTCTGATCCACGACTTCCGTCGTGACCACCTCGTCGGCCTCCCCGCTGAAGAGATACACCCGGTCTTCGGCCAGGTCCGCGACCGGATCGATCCGCCCCGAGTGGGCAAACTCCTGCGCCTTGGCGTAGAGCTCATTGCCGTCCGGGCAGGGCCCGAAGGGGTGCATGCAGACGGTCGTGGCGGCCTCCAGGTACGAAAGGCTCCGGTAAGACCCCGCGCAATAGAACGGTCCGCCCGCGATCACCCCGGCCCCGACCAAGGTCGCGGAGTGCGCGACGTGAAACTGGGCCGTCATGAACGCGCCCGAGGACAGCCCCGAGACGGAGGTCTGGCTCAAGTCCGCACCGTACGCGGGCAGCGGATCCGCCGCGCGCGCGGGCAGCGGGGCGTAGTGGACCACGGCGAGCGCGACCAACCCCGGGAACCACAGGTACCTCTCGGTATTGCGGTCATGCATCAGGGCACCCCTCTCCACGACACTAGGTCATGTTGCCCCGCAACATACGCGCCCCGTCGGGGCGTGTCAACCCGAGGCCGGGGTCACTCGTACTGGTCACGGTCATCCATCGCCTCCTTAAAGAACCCCTCCTAGGCCGGCGTCCCCGAGACGCGTCCCTCCGGAATAGTCCCCAGCGCAAGGATAGGATGGGGGTCGAGGCTCTCAGAACCATGCGACGCTCGACCCCCACCCTCGCCCTCCCCCTGCCAGGGGTATGACAAGACCAATTATCTCTGAAGTAACAGTAGAATCAGCGCCAACGCAACGACCGCTAGTACCACCGAGATAGCCCAAAGCCGTTGCGAAATCCGTTCGCAGCACAATGTGAGCTTGTTGGCGACGATATCGGGAACCGACGGTTGATCTTGCCCAGGATCATAAGGCTGGCCAGACCCATCGGGATTTGGGTGGATGCTGCCCGCGCTTCCGCCCAGCGCGTTTACCTTCAACCCCAAGTGGTGGACGTACCGCTGCATCAGAGGATACCAGCGATCGTCGGTCGGGACCGTTGTAAGAATATGCTTGAATACGGAAAGATTCCGGATTTCATCGTCGAGAATCAACTCGGCTTTCGAGACCGGAATTCGGAGCTCGCACGAACCTATCTAGGGCGTGCGTTTGGCCGTGAACTCGACGGGCGGGTGATCCGAGAAACCACCCTCGGTCTGGAGGATGAACCGGATCTCGTCGCCCGAGATCCGTCCGCGGTAATGGTGCACCGTTTCTTTTTCTCCGTCGCCCAGGGTCTCGCGGGTCCTGGTGTCGAATGAGATCCGGTCGCCGCCGAACGTCCCCCCGAGCACTCCGCGTTTCGTTCCCAGAAACGACGCGCTTCCGGCGACCTCATCGCCGTCCACACGGAACAAGAAACTCTCGCTGTGCGTGGCTCCCCAGTCATAGGTGACGACCGCCTGCCAGGTACCGTCGATCCGTGCCTCTGGGAGGCCGATCTCTTTCGCCACTCGGATCGCCATCGCCCCGAGCGCGATCGTGGCCGCGAGCCCGGCCGCAGCGACCATGGCCTTGCGTGTCTTCGGGGTCGGCTCTTCCAGGCGCGTGCCCGGGATCGTCGGCGCCGCATCCATCTCCAGGGCGGCGCTCGGCCGGCGGCCGGCGAGCGCCTGTTCGAGGGACGCCAGAAAATCACGCGCCGACGGAAATCGATCGTCGGGTCCTTTGGCCATCGCTTTCGCCACGACGGCATCGACGGCCGGCGGGACCTCGACATTCAGGCGCGACGGGCCTGCGGGTTCGACGTTCAGTATCTGGTGGGCGATGGCGATCCCCGAGCTCCCCCGGAACGGCCGCTCGCCGCTCAAGAGCTCATAGAGGATGACCCCGGCGGCGAAGACGTCCGCCCGGTGATCCGAAGGCGCCCCCCGGCATTGCTCGGGCGACATATAGCCGGGCGTCCCCAGCACCGCGCCGGTCAGGGTCAGGGTGGAGGCGTCGATCCTGGCGATCCCGAAATCGGCCACCTGAAGCTGCCCCTCCTCGCTGTAGAGGAGGTTGGCCGGCTTGATATCCCGGTGCACCACGTGCTGGCGGTGCGCATAGTCCAGGGCCTCGAGCATCTGTTCCATGACCGACAGCGTTTCCGGGAGGGCGAATCGATGGCCGCCGTCCAGCACGTCCTTGAGCCGTCTCCCTTCGATCAAGGCCATCACGATGTAGGAGCGATCGCCGTCCTCCCCGTACTCGTACACCGGCACGATGTTCGGGTGCCGCAGGCGCCGGCCGGCGATCGCTTCCTTCTTGAAGCGCTCGCGGGCGTTGTGTGCGCCGGCCCCCTCGAGTAGCTCCTTGCGGATCACTTTGATGGCCACCGCCTGCTTCAGGTCCGGGTCGAAGCCCCGGTACACCACCCCCATCGCGCCCTGACCGAGCGGTGTGGGGTCGAGGTCGTACTTTCCCAGTTGCGTGAGCGCTGTCATCGCGCGGCGGTAATTCGTGACGCTGCAGGGACGGCCGGGATCGTATGGGCACGGTCGCGCGGGAACAATTTCGGCCTCGCCGCCGCGCCACGCGCCTGTTTCGCAGGATCGGTCGGACGCCGATCTTGGCTACGATCTCTGCGATCTCTGCCGCCGTGCGGCGATCCGCATCCGGAGCGCGTTGAGCTTGATGAAACCGGCGGCGTCGCGCTGATCGTAAGCACCCGCGTCGTCCTCGAAGGTCGCGATGCTGCTGTCGAATAAGCTATCGGTGTCCGAACGCCGCCCGGCCACGATCACGTTGCCCTTGTAGAGCTTGAGGCGCACGACACCGTTAACGCGTGCTTGGGACGCGTCGATCATCTCCTGCAGCATGCGCCGCTCGGGGCTGAACCAGTAACCGTTGTAGATGAGCGAGGCATAGCGCGGCATTAGCTCGTCCTTCAGATGCGCCACCTCGCGATCGAGGGTGAGTGATTCGATGGCGCGGTGGGCCTTGTGCAGAAGGGTGCCGCCCGGGGTCTCGTAGCAACCGCGGGATTTCATGCCCACGTAGCGGTTCTCGACCAGATCGAGACGTCCGATCCCGTGCAGGCCGGCGACGCGGTTGAGGGCCGCGAGCATCGTCCCCGGCGACAGGCGCTGCCCGTCGAGCACCACCGGGTCGCCGCGCTCGAAACAGAGCTCCACGTAACGGGGCTCATCGGCCGCGCGCTCGGGCGAGACCGTCATGCGCCACATGCCATCCTCCGGCTCGACCCACGGGTCTTCGAGCACGCCGCCCTCGTAGGAGATGTGCAGGAGATTGGCGTCCATGGAGTACGGCGGTTTCGTCCCGGTCTGGGCCTCGACCGGGATGCGGTGCAGGCGCGCATAGGCGAGCAGCGACTCGCGCGAGCCCAATTCCCATTCCCGCCACGGCGCGATGACCTGGATGTCGGGCCGAAGGGCATAGGCCGAGAGCTCGAAACGCACCTGGTCGTTGCCCTTGCCGGTCGCGCCGTGCGAGATCGCATCGGCACCGGTCTCGTCCGCGATCTCGCAGAGGCGTTTGGCGATGAGCGGCCGTGCGATCGAGGTGCCGAGGAGATATTCACCTTCGTAGAGGGCATTGGCGCGAAACATCGGGAACACGAAGTCGCGCACGAATTCCTCCTTGAGATCGTCGATGAAGATCTCTTTGACGCCGAGCGCCCGGGCCTTGGCCAGCGCCGGCTCCAACTCCTCACCCTGGCCGATGTCGGCCGTGAAGGTCACCACCTCGCAGCGGTAGGTCTCGGCGAGCCATTTCAGGATCACCGAGGTGTCCAGGCCACCGGAATAGGCTAGTACGACTTTCTTTATCATGTGATCGCTCCGGATGAAGGCAAACGGCGAAGGCGTTACGGCGAATTCTGCCCTACGCGACCGAAGTTACGTAAGAGTCGTGGTGTACGAATTTCAAAGAGGACAAGCCGGGCAAGAGACCGCGGCGGTATGTATCCGCGGCCGCATCCGGTGTTCGAACGATTTCGCGCGGGGCCGCCCCGACCATAAAGCCTTCGTTTGGGCATTAAAGACGGCCCGTTCCACTGCATACATCCCACCACGGGCACCCTCGAATCCGCAGCTCCAGGAAGCCAGCGTTTGGCCATACCGAAGAGCCACGCCGAGCGCTTCGACCCCGGCCACTCGAAAACCTTCCACCCCATGTTTGGCTGCCATCGCGAGAAACCCTGCGGTACACCAGTCGCCAGCGCCGCAAGTGTCAGAAAGCGCTGGTACAGCGATCGCCGGCAGGTGCTGCCAAGCTGATAGCCGCACTCCCAGCTTGTGGCGGAATCGTAGTCCCATGGCTCCAAGCGTTTGGATTTCAAGCAAAGTTGCTGCACCTTTCCCCATAACGCCAGCGAGTTCTGGAAGCCGCTGCTCCGCGTACTTGACGATGTGCGCGATCTTCAGGGCTTCGGTGAGCAAACGCCCGTCAGATCGCCCGGAGGGTTCAAGAACGACAAGGGCACCACCGTTAGCAGCTGCCGCAGACATGTTCAGTGCTGCGCGTGAGACACGATCCATGAAAAAAACAGACACGCCGGCGACCTTCGGGAGGATCCATTCGACGCTTTTCGCCACCACTGGCTTGAAGCCAGGCAACCAGTGACCACAGCGTCGGCACGACCACGAGAATTTATGAATAGGTAAACCGTCACGTCCCCGCCGAATCTCCTGAATTATGATCGGCGTATGTGTCGCCGGCGTACAGTTGGCAAAGTCCAAGCGTACTCCCCAGCGCTTCATATCGGCCTTCACTCTCTGGGAGGCCGGGTCACTGTTCATGCGCGCGATCGGGAAAGCCTCCCAGCCCAGATACGCTAAGATAGTAAGAACATTGCCGCAGGTACCACCGACCCACGACTGCACGGGAGTAGCGGGATTGGCGCTAATCACTAGGTCGAGGGCAATTAACCCTGTACCGAATATACTGGGCCGCCCTTTATCGTTATTTGCAACCGTCATGCGCGTATCCCCTCGCTGATTAGGTTGGGCCGGGGTGCCGGATAAGCGTCTCCCTCCAGCCAGACGTGCACCAGGTGGGGTGACGGGCTTTCCGAAGGCACCGAGGCCGGCAGATTATAGCCAATCGCCTCAATATACGCTACAGGCAAATCGCGCTCCAAGGCGGCCATCAGCGCGCCGAGCGCCATCACCTTGCTTCCCAATGGGGAGAGCACGAGCATAGATCCACCGAACTCCTTGAATACCGGCTTCCTTAGGTCGTCCAAGCTGAGAATCGTTCGGTACAAATCGAGTGGATCGGCCTCCGCGGCGTAGACGATGTTTCGCGTATCGACGGACCAAGTGCTCTCGAGCTCCGTAAGAAAATGCTCAGCCAACGCGTCGGCGAGTCGAGGATTGTTCGCTGGAAAGGGAAGAATAGGGCAGGTGTCGTGCGGCCTGACGAAGTCGTGCAGCCGAATGAGCGCCGCGCGCCGACCTCGCGCAAGCTGAGGCAACCATAGCTTGGCGGCAGCGGATGTCTGTTCAAGCGCCCAGCGACCGCGGAAGCCGTGCACGAAGCTGGGCGAATCGCTGGCGATCGAATGTATGGCCTCGTCGAGTGTCGGCTCGTGAGCGACAAAGATGTGCAGGTTTGCCAGTCCGTGACCCTGCTCGACCCGCTCTACGAGGTAGCGGATCAGTGGGAAACTCGTACCCACCGACATTGCGCTGACGTCGATCACTACATCGCTCACGTCGTCCAGTTTCTGCCGATGGAGCGCCATGACGGCGTTCCGCCCGCCCACGATGGCGTTGTCTGAACCGAAGATCGATACGACGACTTCTTCGTGGTCCCTGAAGGCTGCGGAGAGACGATTAGCGTTGCCGCTCGCACGGGCGATGAGATCGCCCGCCGGATTAGGTCGTTCCTCCCGGATCAGGAGCGCCATCACCGAAGCACCCGCTTGGGCGAGACGAATACCAACCGCTGTTGCTCTTGGATCGAATCCTGCCCCCGCTACAAATAGCACCTTGCGATCCGCCGTCCCGAAGTAGTCCCGTATGAAGGCATCAACGTCTGCGCCCGTGTGAGCGATACATGGGTCCCAACGGCGCATGGCTCAACCGTCGCTCAACATGCGAACGAGGTCATCCGTCTGTCGCTCGATGAAGCCGCCGCGCCGTAAGGTAAGGCGGTGGTGTAGCAGCAGGACACCGCCAAGCTCGATCAAGCACCACAGCTTCTTCTTCGTGCCGTGGTTCGGCACTAGTGCAAAAGCGTTATAGGCAACGCCGAACTGCAGCACGCGTGCAAGATCAGGATGCGTCGCGGGAATGGCGTCGAACTCCTCTTGCGGGATGCCAACCGCTGACGCCCCGCCACCGAGGGGCGCGCTCGGCTCAAGGCTCTTCTTGCGGCATTCCTGGGCAATCGCCTCGGCAAGGCGCCGTACAAGCTGATGTTGTGGGAAATCCCACTCGCCAACTATCTCGGCGGCGCGCGCCCGGAGAAGGCTGTCTTGGACACCACTTTTCAACGTGGGCGGCTTGGCGCGTATAAGCTGAGTTTCGGATTGCGATACAAGGCGCGCAGCGAGCTGCAAGAACTGCTCAGCGTTCTCCGAACTTGCGTCGCAAAGCGTTTCGATCCCAAAGTAGTAAGGACGATCGTACTTGTGTAACAGGTGCACGCGCGCCCCATCCGCCACGTCGGCGTCCGCGGTCAGCGGCCGGCTCGGCTCCGCGTCGTTCCCGGCCTCCTCGAACAAACCGCGCTGGGGAATGCGCTTGGCATACCGCTCGAACAGAATCGCTAGCATGCCGAGCCGCAGATCCTCGCCGTTCTCGCTAGCCCCCTCTAGGTAGCGATCAACTTCCTTCTCCACGCTTTGCCGCCGCTCGGGGGATACGATGTAGCGCCGCTGGATGGCATCCACATGATCGGCGAGTTGCTTGCGCCTACTCGCGGCGACGGGTTCCGGTTCGGTCGCGAGCAGGTCACCCAGATTGTGCAGCCCTCGCCGATTGAAGACCTCCATTTGCCGCAGATAGCGGCCGGCCATGTCCTTCGCCATCTTGCGGAATGCTCGGCGCTGGTTGGCGCGGTCGGCGCTGCTTTGCAACCAGATGCCCGTGACCTCACGCGTCCGCTTGATGCCGGGCTCCCCAGTTTTCTTTTCGGCGCCGGGCTCGGTTAATACTTCGGCCGGCGTCAGAGCGTCGAGCCTGGTCAGGACCCAGCGTGCGACCTTCGTTTCGCGCCGCGTAAGCCAGCGAATCAGCTCTGATAGCTGGGCCGGGTGGAGACTGTGGGCGTCATCGACGATGACGAGCGGCCGCAAAGTAAGCGTCTCGTCCTCACTAACGATCCGGAAAGACTCGATGACGTCGAATGGCTGATAGGCGGCCGCAGCCTCTCCGTCGATCTCACTGATCGCCGGCGGCATCAGTGCTGCCGAAATGCGATAAATGGCGAGCTCAACCTGACGGGCGCGGTCAAGAAGGCTGGGAGCCTTGACACCGCCGATCGCCGTTAGCGCCGCCTCGGCCTCGGCACGCGGTACGATCTCGACCCGATCGAGCGCTACACCTGCAGACACGAAGCTCCGCAGCCAAGTCAATATGCTGCGGGCCTGCAGCAGCGCGATCATCAAACCGGTTTTCAGTTCATCGGGATAGGGGAACTCCCAGAAATCCCGATATTCCGCCTCCAGTGGTAGACGTCCACCGACGACGGTTGGTCGCTCGTCAGCGATGGCACGGCAAGCAGACAACGTGTCGATCAGCGGCTTGAACGCTGCTAGATCGCGGTTACGTAACAAGGTCCTGAGCGTTGGGAACTGGAACAGACGCGCGAGTGTGGTCTTACCACTGCCGGGCGTGCCGATGATGACTGACAGACGATCGTAAAGGCGACCCTCCTGCGCCGGTTTCTGGAAGAAAGTCGCTAGTGGTTCAGGCGTTACGATAGCCAGGAAGGCTTCGTCGTCCCGCAGGTATTCTGTCGCGCGCTTTTCGAAGTGGTTCACCATCGCATATCCCTCACGCGTGCCGCTGGCGGCGTCGGAAGAGCGGACGCATGGCGGGGGCGGTCACGCCCCCCTCACGTACTCCTCCGTCCGTCTCAGCCCACAGCAGGGCCACCGAATTATTCGGCGTGTTGTGATCAAGGACGATGGGTAGCGCACAGCCACCATACCCAAGCCCCAGATGGTCAACGCCGCCGATATCCGTGTGCCGTGTGCGCAAGATCGGATCATAGTAGATTCGAGTCAGTGCAATGAATGCTCTGTGCGATTCTGGTTCCGCATCGATCTTGAGATAGGACGGCAGGACCATACCGAACGAGAAATGCACGTCCGCCGCCCAGCGCTCCCCCATCGTGGGTCGCGCCCTGGCTTCGCGCTCGACCACGTCGCGTTGGGCTGCGTCGCTCCCTACGTAATGATGTACGCAAAGCCGCCAGCCCGTCTCAAACACGTGATCGCTCTTTAGGTCCTTGACCGCCGATGCAACCGAGTCTTTGAACCGGATAAGTTTACCCGACCACTTTTTCTTCTCGGCATTGAAACGAAGAAGAGACGTGCCCGTCCCCATGAAGTCATCGATCAGATAGACGAGCGCGAACTTGGCGTCGGGCTCCGTCAGTTCGTCGCGCAGCTTCTGCAGGAGGTCCTGCCACTTGTCCGTGTCAGGCTGCGTGGAGACGACGAGCTGTTCATTAGTCAGCAGGCCAACGTTGGCGTGCCGCACAGTATCGATGCGCGCTCCGTCACTCAGTGCCATGAACAACGTCTTTCGTCTGAGCTTATCCACCTCCGCTCGTGCGGTCGCATCGGCCAACACCCGGTATTTAGGCATCTTCCGCCGGGTGGCGATCGTGTGCACTAGGCGCTCGCTCACCGTGCGGGGATAGAATTGTTCGACCAATCGCTGCATCTCACTCGGGCCGATATAAACGAGCGTCCGGCGAACAAAGTCATAGGCCGTGTCACGCTCGGCGGGCTTGAACTGCTGGAGCCACGTCGCGAGGCTCTCTATGAAACGCATGCCGGCCTGGAAGTCTCGGTAACCATCGTATTTCAACCTCGCCATCAGACGTAGCCACGCAAATTCCTCGCGCGCCCGGTCGTCGGTCCAGGCCATGATCTGGCTCAGGATTCGAAGTCCAAGCTCTTGGTTCATGACGAGCCGATCCCACGATACCGTAACCCGCCTGGTGCAGACTCAAGAGCGCGAAGATAGGCAAGGGTTGCCGAAACACCCCGCTGACCACGCGGGGCTAGGTTCCAACAAGTTTCCGGGTCAACACTGAGTTCGTCAACGCTAAGTGCGAACGGTTCCCGTAGCAACTCATAGTCATTGCCAGGCCAACGGCCGCGATCGCCAATGGCCAGAATTACGCCGTTGGGCATGCTACGCCGCATGTATCGGACAACGTTTAACTTCGATACATCCGAAGTTACGATATCGATCGAGTGGCTGGAACGCGTCACCGTCACGCCGCTTATGCGCGTCATCAGGATGACTTGGTGTGCGACATCCCAGAGACGATTCTCGGGAACCGGTTGCCGCGCTTCGATCGTGATCTGGTGGGGTCGGTCGGTTTGTTTTGCGATCTCTGCAAGCTCTGACTGGGACCGCAATGCTAGCGCCAACGGCGCTAATGCGACGCCGGCGCCGTTAGCGCCATTGGGGACCGAATCGTCGTCTAGCCCTGCGACTTCCGCACCGTTGTAATAGCCGACAAGAAGCCGCGGCCACAGAGATCTGGGAAGGGTTTTCTGTAGATCGCGCCGTACCGAAGCACCGCGGCCAGTCGCGATTGCAACATACACCCCGTCTTCCACGAGGCGCGACAGTTCGTCGATCACAGGGCGCTTAGGCGGAAAAAAGCGGTCGCGCGGATCGACAATTGTTCCATCGTAGTCGAGAACGACGCCAACGAACCGAGCATGAGTAAGGCGCTTGCGAAAGGACGTCAATGCTGTTCGCCATTGTGCCAGAGCGCCCCGCTGATCAAGTCTGGCAAGCGAAAGGCCGGCTTTCCGTTCGATAGCAACTGCATCTTCATCGGGGACTCTCGGAATGGCCATTTGCGGCCGCCGCTTTAGGAATGGGAGGTTGTAGAGCCGCCGGCCGAATTCGGGAACACCGGGACGGCCCGGATCAATGCCGCGCGCCTTACCGGCCCAACCAGTAATATGAAGGGCCGCCAATAACGACGTGATCGAAACCGCTTCATTACAGCCTTCCAGGAATATCCGCGCGGTCGGAACGTTGCGTGGGATCAGGCGGAGCGTGCGCTCCAAAGGATCGCGATCCCCAGGCGCCACGAGGGCAAGGACAGCTGACGAAGTGCCTCGCTTGGCGAGCCAGTGGTGGCGCCCATGGGCGAAATTGCGGTAGTCAGCGATCTGGAGATTTACAAGAGCCGCTTCGGTAAATTTTGATTCGAGGTCGATCGCGCCGATCCGGCTGTCTGCGCCGTAGAGAACCAGGATCGTCTCTCGACACCACAGCCGCTCAATCTCCGAGCGCCAACCCGAAACAAGTTCGCTTCCTGGAGACAACGCGGACTCCACCGCATGCAGGGATTTGCCATCGGTATCGTACTCGCCGTACTCTTCCTTGTAGGCACGACTCAGGAGGGTGACGAATGCGAGCAATGAATTGGTAGCGAGGAACCCGTCCTTGCCTGAAGGTGGCTCAAACGCGATCGCGTCAACATGCGCATGTCCACGGGCGAGCTCCATCAAGTTACTTCCTTCGCGGCCACAAAGGACGCAAAGCTGACGGGCTTCACGGCCCACCAGCGTACGGAAGGCCCCCAGGATGTCCGCGTTGCGCCCGCCGGCGCTTATGAGCCATGTTGCGACGCCGTCCTCAAGTGGCTCGGCAACAGCCTCGAGCGGAGTCGCGACAGCCGCCAGCCGACTTGTTCGCTTTCGATGCAGGGCCGCGAGCGCATGAGCGGCGGTAAGCGAACCGCCTGAACCAATGGCGAGAAGAGGATACAAGCCCGAGGTTCTCACGGCTTGGCGGAGTTCGGTAATGTCGCTCCCCATCGCCCAAGCAAAGGTCCGCGGCAGTTCAGACAATTCGGTGCTGTAGGGTTTACCCATAGAGGCGTGTTTCGCGACGGGCCAATGGAAGTGTCCACCATCGCCATAGGGATGGAGACTGACAGCGACGGAGACGTAACCGGAACGACACGTGGCCGGCAGAGTGCCGAAGGGCGGGTCCTGCCGTAGGCCGGATCACTCGTCCGCCAGGAAACGTGTGGAGAGCCCGAGCCGGGCGCTCGCCAAGGAACCCAGGACGGCGGCGAGGAAGTCCTCGGGCGCCTCGGCGTGGAGCCAGTGCCCGGCCTCCGGCAAAGTCACGAGCCGCGCATTCGGGAAGTGCGCGACGACTGCATCCCAGTGCTCGGGCCGGAGATAGCGCGAAAGACCGCCGGCGAGAAAGCAGGTCGGACCCGGATACGTGACACAAGCGTCGAAGACCGGAAATCCCGCGAGCGCGTCCATGTTCGCGGCGATGGCGCCGAGGTTGACGCGCCAGCGAAACCCGGTGCCCTCGCGTTCCAGGTTCTGCAGCAGGAACTGCCGCAGGCGCTCATCCTCGACAGTCTGCGCGAGGGCCGCATCGGCCTGGGTGCGGTCCCGGAGCGTCGCCACCGGCATCGTCAGGAGCGCCGCGAGGAGCCCATCCATATGACGTCCATAGCGCACCGGCGCTACGTCGACAACGACGAGCGCCCCGACCCGGTTGGGATAAGCGAGCGCGAAGGTCATGGCGACCTTGCCCCCCATGCTGTGACCGAGCAGGGCCACCCGCGCCATGCCCTGCTTGTCGAGCAGCATCAGAACGTCCTCGGCCATCTCCTCGTAACGCATGCTGTCGGCGTGCGGGGAGCGTCCGTGGTTGCGCAGATCGACGACCAGGACCCGGTATTTGACCGCCAGGCGCCGGGCCATGGGGCGCCAGTTACCGGTGGAGCCGAATAGACCCGGCAGGATGACGAGCGGCACCCCGGCCCGAAAGTCCTCGTAATGCAGCGCCAACGGCATGGGGCCTTAGGGAGAAAACCTATTCGCGTTGAGATACGCCCGCGGCCAGATCCCGAAATAGGCGATGTCCTCGTCGATCCCATCCATGACCGGGTAGCTTCGATAGTCCTTGCGCCCCACCCAGGCGTAAGCGCTGTGCTCGTCGTTCAAGGTGACGACACCGCCCTGCCAGCGGTAGTGAAACAGATGGATCTCGAACACCCCGCCATAGAACGTATCCCGCACCGGCCCCAGGCGATTCAAGAGCACCAGCCGGCAATCGCCCCCGATCTCCTCGCGGATCTCCCGGAGCGCGCAATCCTCGGGGCCCTCCCCCGGCTCGATGTGACCGGCCGGGAAGCCCCAGAGACCGGCCCCGAGGCGGGCGCCGGCGGCGCGCTTGAGGAACAAGAGCGCATTCTCTTGGTTTTCGAGGAGGCTGATCGCGAAGCGGCCTTCCGGGTATAGGTTACTATCCGACGGAGCCTGGCGCGCCATGCCCCGGCATGGTGGCTATCGCGGCCATGCCTGTCAACGCCCGCCTTGTGGTAGTCTCGGGACCATGCCCTCCCCCGCCTACGACCGCCTGTTCGCGACCATCGAAGAGCTGGTCATGCACCATTCGCCGAGCGGCGTCGAAGGGGAGATCGACGGGCGCCTCTTGGAGCACTTCAACGCCCTGGGGCTCGAGTCCCGGCAGGACGGCGCCGGCAACGTGATCGCCAGGCTGCCGGGCCGGCGCGACGAGGCCCTCGCCATCACCGCGCACAAGGACGAGATCGGCGGCATCGTCAAAGGGGTGCTCGCAGACGGCCGCCTGCAGGTGCGGGCCCTGGGAGGGGCCTTCCCCTGGGTCTATGGCGAGGGGATCGTGGACCTGCTCGGCGACCGGGCGGTGCTGCACGGGGTGCTGTCGTTCGGCTCGCGGCATGTCTCGCACGAGTCCCCACAGAAGGTCCGGCAGGACGAGGCCCCGTTGCGCTGGCAGGATGCCTGGGTCGAGACCAAGTGCCGGCCGCACGAGATCGAGGCCGCCGGCGTGCGCCCCGGCACCCGCATGGTGATCGGCAAGCACCGCAAGCGCCCGTTTCGCATCAAGGACTACATCGCGAGCTACACGCTCGACAACAAGGCCTCGCTCGCGATCCTGCTGGGATTGGCCGAGCGACTGCCGGCGCCGGATCCGACGGTCTATCTGGTCGCGAGCGCCAAAGAAGAGGTGGGCGGGCTCGGCGCCCTGTACTTCACCCAGCGGCAGGCACTCGATGCCCTGATCGCGCTCGAGATCTGCCCCCTCGCCCCCGAATACCCCATCCAGGACGGGGAGGCGCCGGTGCTCTTGTCCCAGGATGGCTACGGCCTCTACGACGAGGGCCTGAACGCGGCGCTCCGGCACGTGGCCGAGGGCGCCGGTATCCCGATCCAGCACGCCGCCATCGCCGGCTTCGGCAGCGACGCCTCGATGGCCATGAAGTACGGGCACGTGGGACGCGCCGCCTGCCTCGGCTTCCCCACCCAGAACACCCACGGTTACGAGATCGCCCACCTGGGCGCGATCGAGAACTGCGTCGGGATCCTGTGCGCCTATTGCGAGCAACGCGGGGTCTCGGTCTGATCGCGCTCCTGGCCGCCCCCGCGCCGTCATTCGGCACGGGGGCGGCCGAGGGGTTCGAGGCGGCGCCGGGCCCAGACGGTATTCAGCGGGTGCGCGTACTGGCGGGCAGCTATTTCTTCCGGCCCCGGCAGGTCCGCGTCCAGGCCCACGTACCGGTCGAGCTAACGGTCGTCTCGGAGCCCGGCCTCATCCCCCACGACTTCGTGATCGAAGCCCCGAAGGCCGGGATCACCGTCCGCGAGACGCTCGACGACCAGCCCAGGGTGATCCGTTTCATGCCGGCGGTCCCGGGTATTTTCGAGTTCTATTGCGGCAAGCGGCTCCTGTTCTTCGAGAGCCACAAGGACAAGGGCATGCGCGGGGTGCTCGAGGTCGTACCGTAGACTCGCCGCGGCTCTGCCGTTCCGTGCGACGAGACGCTGCACATTGCGAAAAGGCATTGATCTTCGTATCCTTGAGTCCTTGGGAAGGTCATAGTGAATAAGATGCTCAGGTGATGCGATCGGCGGGACCGAGCTGCCGATCCATCAGGCCCATAGTGTCAGGCCCTGTGATTGAGGTGCTGAGGTGACGAGATGAGCATGAACATTCCCGGCTATACGGTGTTGCACGAGATTGCCCGCGGGGGAATGGGGGTCGTCTACCTGGCCATCCAGAAGGCCCTGGATCGACAGGTGGCGCTCAAGGTCCTGCCGGCGGCACCGGCGCGAAATCCCGCCTTCCGCAAGGCTTTTCTCGACGAAGGCAAAGTAGTCGCGAGACTCAACCATCCCCATATCATCACCCTGTACGACCTCGGCCATACGGCGGATGGCTACTACATCTCGATGGAGTACATCCCCGGGAAAAACCTCAAGGAGCGCATCCGCGAAGGGTTGCTGCTCAAGGAGAGCGTGCTCGTGATCGTGCAACTGGCCAAGGCCCTCGGTTATGCGCACCGGCACGGGGTCGTGCATCGGGATATCAAGCCTACGAACGTGCTGTTCCGGGATGATCGATTCCCGGTCTTGACCGATTTCGGCGTCGCCAAGCTTCAGGATGAGGGCATCCTCCTACACTCGGGCGACGCCCTCATCGGCACGCCGGGCTACGTGCCTCCGGAGCGCGTCAAGGGCGAGCCGGAGGATGCACGCAGCGATCTCTACAGCCTGGGCGCCTTGTTCTACGAGATGCTCCTCGGGATCCCGCCTTATGCGGGCGAAGATGCACAGGCCACCGCGTTGAAGCACGTACACGAGCCGATCCCCGAGCTCCCGGAAATCCTCGCCTTCCTGCAGCCGATCCTGAACCGACTCCTGGCCAAGGACCCCGGCGAACGTTTTCGCGACACGCGCGAGCTCGTCGAGTCTCTGGAGGAATCGATGAGCGCGCGCTTCGTGGACGACGCCGACCTCCTGCGCAGGCTGGAAGATCAAGTGACCCTGCTGGTCAAACCCACCCAGGGTTTGGCGGACCGCTCCGCCGTATCACAGGTCTTCGATAAGACCCAGGACCTGGGCCACGGTCGGCCTCTCGTCGGGGCCCGCACTCGCGGCGCCTCGCGCTCCAAGCGCTTGCTGGGGCGGTTGGGGTGGGTGGCGGCGGGCGCGGTGGCCGTCACGGTCTGGCATTACGGACTGGCGCCGAGGTTTTGGTATCCGCTCGATCCCCAGGCCGAGCACGTGCTGCAGCAGTTGCTCGCCTATGAGGGCACTCAACCGGTGGAGTCCCTGCTCGGCCAGATCGGGGCCGAGAGCCGTTATGCCACCTATACCTTCGCGCTGGCGATGCTGCAGGGCCATCCGCGCGTGATGGAGGGGCTGAAGGACGTAGCGGCCCGTTTCGAGACCCGGGCGCGGCGGGCGTGGCGGCGAGGCCACATGGACCAGGCGCTGTTGTTGGTACGGCAGGGCTTGCACTTCCAACCCCGGCACACCGGGCTCGCGGCCCTGGAGCAGTTCATGAGGCGTAAAGTCTGGGACAAGCAGCGCGCGCAGATCATGACCGAGCTCCTCGCCCAGGCCAAGGGGCACCTGCAGGAGGCGCGCCTCATCGAATCGAAAGGAGACAACGCCTTCGATACGTACAATGCCGTCCTGTTGCTGGATCGGAACAATCGCGAGGCGCGGGAAGGCCTGACCCGGATCAGCCAACGGCTGACCGAGGATGCGGAGAGCGCTCGACAGACCGGGGCACTGGAACGCAGTCTGGCGCTCATCGACCAGGGACTCCGGGTCGATCCCGAGGGTAGCGGGTTCCACACCCTGAAAGACGCGGTCGCCGAAGAAAAGCGCGCGCTGGGCGAAAAGCACCGCCGCCTCGTCGCCCAGTGGCTGGCGCGGGCGCAGGGGCAGTTCCAGTCGGGGCGCCTCACCACCCCGCCAGGGGACAATGCCTTCGAGACCTATCGCATGCTCCTGGCCGTGGTGCCGGGGCAATCCGAGGCCCTCGCGGGGCTGGAGCAGATAGCCGAACGTTTCGTGCAGCTAGCCGAGGCCGCCCAGGAACCGGGGAATGTGGAGGCCAGCCTGGCCCTGATCGACCAGGGCTTGCAGGCGGTCCCGGGCCATGCTCGGCTCGCGGAACTGCGGACTACGCTCGGCTCCGGCCAAGTCGAAGCCATCCGGGGGCTATTGGGTAAGGCGGAGCAGCAACTCGTGGCATCGCGCCTGACCGCACCCAAAGGGGACAACGCGCTCGAGACCTATCAGCAGATCCTGGCCCTGGATCCGGGCAATGGCAGGGGTCGTGACGGGCTCGAGACGATCGCGAGACACTTCCACGCCCTGGCCCAGGATCGGCAGCGGGCCGGCGATCTCCAAGGCGCGCTGGCGTTCGTCGATGAAGGCCTGAAAGTACAGCCCGAGGACGGCGGATTGATCGCTCGAAAAAAGGCCATCCAGGCGACACTCACCGCGCAGCAAGCTGCACGTTGACCGGAGGCACTCCTACCATGAAACACCTGTTCGCGCGCATCATCACCTACCTCTTCGCGATACTGGCGTTCTGCATGAGCTTTACTGCTCCCGCCGAACAAGAGATAGTGCTCCTCATCGACAATTCCGGCAGCATGAGAAAGAACGATCCGCAATCGCTGACCAAGCAAGCGGTCGCGCAGTTCGTGCAGAGCAGTCCGGCGGGGTCGCGAGTGGCGCTCGTCATGTTCGATGAGAAGGTCGAGGTCCTGGCCCCCCTGACCCCGATCAACGAGACCACACGCCTGGACCTCCTCACCCGTCTGGATCGCATCGACTTCAAAGGTCAGCTGACCAACAGCAGCGAAGCGCTCCGCCGGGCCATCGAAACGCTGAAGCAACCGGGAGAGCCGGAGGGGACGAAAACCGTCGTATTCATGAGCGATGGCATCATCGACACCGGAATTTCGGCGCGTGACTTGCAGTCCGCCGAAACGATGCGAGGCGAGCTGGCCACCGCTGCGGTGGAAGCCGGCATCCGCATCTTCGCGATCGCATTTACCGACAACGCGGACATAGAGCTCATGCAGGACCTGGCGGAGGCCACCGACGGCAGGTACTTCCAACCCATGCAACCCGCCGATCTGACCGGGGTCTTCGCGGAGATGAGCGAGTTATTCGTGGCCGAGACCGCGAAACCGGAACCCGAGACCGAAGCCGCAGCGCCGGAAGCCTCAGCGCCGATCCCCGAGGCGGAACAGGCACAGGGAGCGCCGTCGCCGAAGGAGGAAGCGCCGGCCCGCGACTCTTCGCCAAGCCCGAAGGCAGCGGACGCCGCGATCCCGGACCTGCCCGGCGAGGCATCGTCCCCCGCCGAGGTGCCGGCACTTCCCGAA
>JBQTJM010000287.1:0-13626 GCA_052387115.1 Gammaproteobacteria bacterium
TCGCCGGAGCGGCGCTCAAGGCCAAGACGGTAGCCGGGGTCAAGTCGTCGGTGCTCGCGGCGCTCATCGAGCGGCTGCACGGCGCGCGTTACGCGGTGATCCTGTGGGCCGCCGGTGATCTCGATCCCCAGAGTGCCGATCTGACGATCGAGGCCATCGCGGACCTGATCAATGATCTCAACCAGGTCACGCGCTCGGCGGGCATGCCGTTCGGCGGCAACGACGGCGGCATGACCGCGCACAGCGTCACCAGCTGGCAGAGCGGCTTCCCGCTCCCCACCAGCTTCGCCCCCGGCTATCCCGTGCACGACCCGAGGCGCTACGCGACCAAGCGGCTCTTGGACGCGAAGGCCGTGGACTGCCTGTTCTGGATCTCCTCGATCGGCCCCACCCCGCCGCCGGAGGCGCCCGCCGTCCCCACCGTCATCCTGGGCCTCGAGGCGCCGCGGCCGCCACGGTCCCCCGAGGTGTTCCTACCGGTGGCGACCCCTGGTGTCGATCACACGGGCCAGTTGGTGCGCTTCGACAGCGTCGTCGCCCTGCCGCTCCGGCGGCTGCGCGATTCCGGGCTGCCGAGCGTCGCCCAAGCCCTCGCGGCCATCGAGCAGGCGCTCTAGACGATGCTGACACGCCTCACAGGCGGCACGATCTACGATCCCGCCAACGGCGTCGACGGCGAGGTGCGCGATCTCTATGTCCGCGACGGCCGCATCGTGGACCCGCCGAGGGACGGCGAGACTATCGCCCACGAGCATGAGCTCTCCGGCCAGGTGGTGATGGCCGGGGCCATCGACATCCACACCCACATCGGCGGCGGCAAGATGACCCTCGCCCGCATCCTGCTCCCCGAGGACCACCTGGACCACCCCGTGCCTCGCACGCGCTCCACCCGCTCCGGCTCGGGCTCCATCGTGCCGTCCACCTTCGCCACGGGCTATCGCTATGCCGAGATGGGCTACACGGCCTGCTTCGAGCCCGCCATGCTGCCCACCAACGCCCGCCAGGCCCACATGGAGATGGCGGACACACCCATCGTCGACAAGGGCGCCTATGTCATGCTCGGAAGCGACGATTTCCTCCTGCGCCTCATGGCCGAGCACGCCGAACAGGCGATCATCAACGACTACGTCGCCTGGACCCTCGGGTCCGCCCAGGCCCTGGCCATCAAGGTCGTGAACCCGGGCGGGATCAGCGCCTTCAAATTCAACCGGCGCGCGCTGGACCTCGACGAGGCCCACCCCTACTACCCGAACGTCAGCCCGCGCGCCGTGCTCGAGGTCCTGACCCGCGCCGTGCACGAGCTGGGCGTGCCGCACCCGCTGCACGTGCACGGCTGCAACCTGGGCGTGCCGGGCAATGTCGAGACTACGCTGAAGACCATGGACGCCGCCGGCGGCCTGCCCCTGCACCTGACCCATGTCCAGTTCCACAGCTACGGCACCGAGGGCGATCGGGGGTTTTCGTCGGGGGCGGCGCGCATCGCCGAGGCGGTCAACGCCCACCGGAACCTATCGATCGACGTCGGCCAGATCATGTTCGGCCAGACGGTCTCGGCCTCGGGCGACACCATGGCCCAGTACCGCAACCGCAACAGCGCCCACCCCAAGAAATGGGTGTGCATGGACATCGAATGCGATGCCGGCTGCGGGATCGTGCCCTTCCGCTACAAGCACAAGAGCTTCGTCAACGCCCTGCAATGGGCCATCGGTCTGGAGCTGTTCCTCCTGGTGGACGATCCGTGGCGGGTGTTCCTGACGACCGACCACCCCAACGGCGCGACGTTCGCGACCTACCCACATCTGATCCGGCTCCTGATGGACCGAGGATTCCGCAACGAGAGGCTCACGACTATCCATCCGGACGCGGCCGCCATGTCCACGCTCGGCTCCCTCGATCGTGAATACTCCCTCTACGAAATCGCCATCATGACGCGCGCGGCCCCCGCCCGGAGCCTGGGCCTCGCCGACCGCGGGCATCTCGGTGTCGGTGCCGCGGCCGACATCACGGTCTACAAAGCCCAGCGGAACCGCGAGCGCATGTTCGACCGACCGGAATACGTCTTCAAAGACGGCCGGCTCGTGGCCCGCAAGGGCAAGATCGTCAAGGTCACGAGCGGCACGACGCACGTCGTCCGGCCCGAATACGACCGCGCCATCGAAGGTCCTCTGCGCGACTACATGGTCCGCTACCAGACGGTCGGAATCGACAACTTCCCGGTCGGCGACGAAGAGATCGTGCAAGAGGGCCGCGGTTCCCTCTCCATCGTCCCGACCGAGCGGCGCGCATGAAGATCAACGGCGTTCACATCGACGACACCTTCGCCGAAGCCTTCCCGATGAAGGCCACGCGCATCATCATCACCGGCATGACGCTCAAGTGGGCGTACCGCGCCGCCAACTCGCTCATCGGCTTCGCCTCCTCGGTGATCGCGTGTGGCTGCGAGGCCGACATCGAGTGCGAGCTGGACCCGGAGGAGACCCCCGATGGACGCCCCGGGATCGCGGTCATCGTGTTCGCGATGTCTACGAAGCAGCTCGCCGACCAGATATTGAAGCGCGTCGGCCAGTCGGTCATGACCACCGCCACGAGCGCCTGCTTCTCGGGGTTGAGATGCGAGCCCTCGATCAAGCTCGGGCAGGCTCTGCGCTTCTTCGGCGACGGCTATCAGATCTCGAAGAAGCTGAACGGCGTGCGCTACTGGCGCATCCCGGTCATGCACGGGGAGTTCGTGTGCGAGGAGAAGACCGGGGTCGCGAACGCCATCGGCGGCGGGAATTTCCTGGTATTGGCGAAGACTTCGCGGCATGCGCTCGCCGCCTGCGAGAAGGGCGTCCTCGCGATCCGCAAGGTGCCGCGGGCGGTGACCTCGTTCCCGGCCGGGATCGTGGGCTCGGGCTCCAAGGTCGGCTCGAAGTACAAGTTCATGAAGGCCTCGACCAACCACCCCTATTGCCCAACCTTGAAGGGCCGGGTGCCCGACACCGATGTCGGCCCCGAGATCGGATCGGTCCTCGAGATCGTCATCGACGGCCTGGACGAGGAGGCGATCCGCGAATCCATGCGTGCCGGGATAGAGGCCGTGTGTCGCTTCGGGCCGAAGAAGGGGATCTACCGGATCAGCGCCGGCAACTACGGCGGCAAGCTCGGCCCCTATCATTTTCACCTGCGGCAGATCCTCGCGTGAGCGGCATCGTCCTGACCTTGAAAAAGCGCCCGAGCCAGTTCGTGGATCTCCCGGGCCTGATACCGGAGACCATCGCCGGCCGCTCCGCAGAGGACATCGCCGGCGAGCCGCTCCACCTCGGGCGCCGCAAGGTCACGGTGGCGGACCTGTTCGAGGTCGAGGACCGTGGGGAGCCGGAGATCGCCGTCCGCGGCGAGGAATCGGAGATCACCCTGCGCCGCAGCAGCGACAAGCTCTGCGCGATCGGCGCGGGCATGAGCGAGGGCCGCATCGAGGTCCACGGCAGCGCCGGCGACTACCTGGGCCGCGGCATGCGCGGCGGGCATATCCGGGTCCGAGGCAGCGCCGGGCACTGCGTGGGCCAGGGAATGCGGGGGGGTCTTATCGAGGTCTCGAGGGATATCGGGGACTTCGCCGGGGGCGCCGCACCGGGCGCGATCGAGGGCATGAACGAGGGTACCATCCTGGTTTCGGGCAACGCCGGGCATCGGGCCGGGGACCGCATGCGCCGTGGGATGTTGGTCGTCAAGGGCGGTGCCGGGGATTATCTCGGGAGCCGCATGAAGGGCGGCACCATCGTGGTCCTGGGCCCGACCGGGAAGTCGGTGGGGCTCGGGATGCGGCGTGGGACCATCGTGCTCGCAGAGCGGCCCGTCGACGTCCCGGCCACGTTCCATTCCTCCGGCAAGCTCAAGATGGAATTCCTGCGCCTGCTGTTCCGGGAGCTCGGCCGAAGCTTCCGGAGCCTGGTTTTTTTGAGGACCTACGGACCCTTGTCCGAACGCCTCATCGGCGATCTCTCTGCGGGTGGCAAGGGCGAGGTATTGGTCCTCCTGTCGAGCTGAAGAGAGTTTCTGGGTGAACGTTACAACCATGAAGAAACCGTACCGGGTGCGCTGTGCGCACGCGGGCAGGTCGCGTCGAGCACGTGCACCACGGTGGATGATCTGCTTCGCGTGCGCACAGCGCACCCTACAAAGACTGTTGCGCATCACCAGTTTCAGCAATGTAGGCCGGATGCAGCCCAGCGGGATTCGGGGCAATCGGGGCCAGGACGTAGCCCGGATTTCACTCCGTTGCATCCGGGTACGCTGGCTACTTTTCCGGCTTACGCGCGTTACGGAGTTATCGGTTGTGATATACTGGTATAATGAACCCGATTCTATTTCTCGGCGACTCTTTGGAAGCGATCCGGGACTTTCCTTCGGAAGTTCGGCGCGAGGCTGGCCATCAACTGGATCGTGTGCAACGCGGTTTAATGCCAGATGACTGGAAGCCACTGACCACCGTCGGTGCCGGGATTAGCGAAATTCGACTAAGGGATGCGAATGGTGCTTTTCGAGTAATTTACGTAGCCAAGTCTGACAAAGCTGTCTGTGTAGTGCATGCTTTCCAAAAGAAGACGGAAAGAACGGCTAGAGCGGATTTGGACTTGGCGAGGAAGCGGTTGCGCGATTATCGGGGACCAGCATGACTGAGCAGACATTTGTGAGCGTGTGGGACGCCCTGGAGGATTCTCCGGAGATGGCGGAGAACATGAAGATACGATCGGCGTTGATGATGGAGCTTCAGGAGCTCGTGCGTTCAAGGGGGTGGGCGCAGGAGGAGGCAGCCGGGCATTTGGGGGTGACGCAGCCGCGGCTGAATGATTTATTACGAGGAAGGATCGACAAGTTCAGCCTGGATGCCTTGGTGCTGTTGGCTGCTCGGGCAGGTTTAGCAGTGCAGTTGCAGATCAAACAGGCTGCTTGAGCCCAGGACGGAATCCCGCGTTGTATTCCGCCGCATGCGTTTACCTCTGCTAAAAAGGCGCACCACCTTTCTGGTTGAGTTCCTGGCCTCGGATCTCGCGAGCTTCATCACCGGCGCCGATTTCGCCCTGAACGGCGGGCAACACATGATGTAGAGGGCCGCGCGGTATTCAGGCATGACCCACCGCGAGGATCTTTCTCTTGAGCGGAGTCGTCTGCGCCATGAACCGGCAGTATGCGGGCTGACTTGGCGCGAATGAATCCGGAGGTGGGCGTGAGAGGCGATTTAGCGCCGCAAGAACGCTGTCGTTGACGTTGTCCGCGACAATCGGACTCGACTGCGCGGCCATGCGCATACCCGATTACACGTAAGCGAAAATGGAAGAACTGCACGATTTGTTGCTTCGCAACGCACGCTGGGCGCAGCGGGTGGTCGACGCCGACCCGCAGTTCTTCAAGCGGCTCGTCTCTCAGCAAAGCCCGCAATACCTGTGGATCGGCTGTTCCGATTCACGCGTGCCCGCCAACGAGATTGTCGATCTGGAGCCGGGTGAGCTGTTCGTCCACCGCAATATCGGCAACGTGGTCGCTCATTCGGACGTCAACGCCCAGTCGGTGATCCAGTTCGCGGTCGAGGCCCTGGGCGTGCGCCACATCATGGTGGTGGGGCATTACCGTTGCTCCGGCATTCATGCCGCGCTGCACCGCAAAGCGCTGGGCGACGTCTCCGACTCCTGGCTGGGCCACATACGCGAGGTTGCCGACCAGCATGCCGAGGTGCTGCGCGCCGAGCCGGCCGAGCACCGGCGCGAGGCGCTGCTGTGCGAATTGAACGTACTCGAGCAGACGCTCAACGTGTGCAATTCCATCTCAGTGCGTAACGCGTGGGGCCGCGGTCAGCCGCTGACGATACACGGCTGGATCTACCGGCTGGGCGACGGCCGGCTGCGGCATCTCGACGTGTCGGTCAACAGCGCGCAGCGGCTCGAAGGACTCCGGGCCAAGGCTGTGGAAACGATCGTCCAAACGCGTCGCAGCTACTACGCGGGAATAAAAGGCGGGAATTAATGGGGTCGATCTGAATTGCCGAATGCGCAGGCCGTCGATAATCGACTTCGACCCTGATGGCGGCGGCCGCGGAGCCGAAGTTGCCCGAGCCCACGTAGACCCCGGCCGGGAACCACTCGCCGATCATGCGGATGCCGATCACCGGTCGCCCCTGTTGTTGGTGCGGGACGCCGCCGGGCGCCGACTACGCGCGGGCTGCTCAGGGTGGCGGCATCGGCCGCTCTGCAAAAAAAGTAGGGCGTCCTTGCCCCACCAAGGGTCCGCAGCGGTACGGGTGGAGGTACGTCGTCCGCGGAGGAGGTCAATCGTCGTATTGCCGTGTCGGCGGTCTATCGGGTAGACTGCGCTGCATTGCAACAAACTATAGGCTAGCTTCCATGTGCTTGCAATAAGTTTCTGGTAGACACACCGTTTCTACATGGGTAGACAGAGAGGTAGTTCGAGTAGATGGATAGGTTGATGGGTATGAAGGTGTTCCTCGCGGTGGCCGACGCGGCCAGTTTTTCGGCCGCAGGCCGGACCCTCGGGGTCTCCAAGGCGATGGTCAGCAGGCACGTCGCCCATCTGGAGGACCGTCTCGGAGTGCGCTTGCTTCAACGCAGCACACGCTGGGTGCGCCTGACCGACGCGGGTAGCACGTATCAGGAACACTGCCGTCGGATCCTGGCGGACATCGACGAGACGGAGCGTGTGGTCGCAGCGCTCCACGCCGAGCCGCGCGGGCTGCTCAGGGTAGCGGCACCGACCTCGCTCGGGAGCTACCATCTGGCGCCCGCCATCTCGGACTACACGGCCTTGTTCCCCGATGTCCAGGTGCGCTTGATCCTGAACGATAGCGCCGAAGACCCGATCAAGGAGCGCACCGATGTGGTGGTCCGCATCGGGAGGCTGGCGTCCTCGAACCTTATCGCCCGCCGCATCGCCGAGGTCCGATGGGTCACTTGCGCCGCTCCGGCTTACCTGAAGCGCTTCGGGATACCGCAAGTCCCCGGCGACCTCGCGCGCCACAACTGCCTGATCTATACCGGCGGGCCGACGTCGGGCGAGTGGCGGTTCAAAGGGCCGGACAGGGAGTATGGGCTCTCAGTGACCGGCGACTTCGAGGCCAATGTGGCCGAGGCGGTGCGTATGGCCGGGTTGCGCGGGCAAGGCCTCTTGCAGCTCGCGAGCTATGTGGTCCAACGCGACATCGATGTCGGGCGGCTGCGTGCCGTCCTTCCGGAGCATGAGGCCAACCCGCTCCCGATCCACGCCGTCTACGCTGACCGCTGCCTATCGGCCGCGGTGCGCACGTTCGTCGAGTTTTTGGAGACGCGGTTGCTGGGTGGGCGCGGGGCGGTACCTCCAGAGCGCACATTCGGAAACGCCGAGGGGCCAATCCAGTCCGGGCCGGTCCATGGCTGCCGTGCCGAAGCGGCTGGTGCCGGCGAGGAGGCTGCAAAGGCTTACCGTCAGGTCCCGTGTACCTAGAATCGTCGACGAACGCCTGCAAGCCCTTGCCCTTTTTGATGATCGACCACGGTCATCACCTCCTCAGATCCACCAGCGTAAAGCCCGAGTATCCGGGACTCTAGGCAGAGCCGCCGACATCGATACGCCATGAGCGATCCCTATCTCTTGCACATGTTCAACCCTACCAAGAATGTCAGCCCCTTCGACGTCAACATGGCCTACGAGGCCGACTTCGATGAGGTGATCCCCTATACCGGCGTCACTCTTGAGGACGTTCGTACGCTCACTCAGGATGCGATCTTCTCGCGGCGTCCTAGGGCCATGGGGCGCACCGGGATCTTCATCGGGGGTCGCGATTTCGGGCTCGCGATGGCGATGCTGGAGGAGGCCAGGGCAGCGATGGTCCCGCCGTTCGCGGTCTCGGCGTTCGCCGATCCGAGCGGTGCGGTAACCACGGCGGCGGCTTCGATGGCCTGTGTGGAGTCCTGGATCGCGAGGCAGGGCGGCGGGGGACTGGCGGGCCGGTCGGTGTATATCATCGGCACGGGACCGGTCGCCGCGTGCGCGGGGGTCTTAGGGGCGCGAGCCGGTGCCGAGGTGGTGCTGACCGACTTTCGGGGCCGGGCAGCGAGCCTCGCGGTGGTCACCGAGTACAATGGCCGATACGGGCTGACCATGCAGGCCGGGGATAGCAGCTCGCAGGAAAGGATCGACGCCTTCGTGCCGCATGCCGAGGTCTTGATCGGTGCATCCAAGGCCGGCGTGCGTGTGTTGCATACCGATCAGCTCAGGGAGGCAGGGCGCCTCCTGGTCGCCGCGGACGTCAATGCCGTCCCGCCCTCGGGGATCGAGGGCGTCGGCAGCCACGACTTCGGAAAGCCCATCGAAGGCACGCCCGGGCCGGCCGTCGCGGTCGGAGCCTTGGCGATCGGGAATGTGAAGTACAAGACCCATCATGCTCTCTTCCAGATGATGATCGAGGCGGAAACCCCGATCTACATCGAGCACTCGACGGCCTTCGAGGTCGCGCGGCAGTTCGCCTCGGCGTGAACACCGCCGGTGAACGCCCCAATGAACAAGGATGATGCCGGCTAGGTGCGCCGCGCCATGCCCTCGAACGCGCCCAGCGCGCGCCAGTTGCGGGCGAGGTGCCGGTCTGGGCGATACTGGTCCACAGTGGTGAGCCGCTGCGCAAGGGTTGGAACTGTCCCATCGCCCGGCGGGATGCGAGCGCGCACGCGGAGGTCATGGCTTTGCGAGTGGCGGCGATCCACGTCGGCAGCTGCCGCCTGCCGCGGGCGCTAAAAGATGCCAGGTTCGGATACTGTTCGATGTCGATATCGAACACTCGTTTAAGCCAACGGGCCCAGCTCATGCGGACCGCCGCCGACGGATGGGATGTCTCACCGTGATCAGCTGAGTGTGCATTAGCGTTGACCGGCGCGCTGGCGATGATCGCGGAACGTAGCGTGGCGTTGAGCGCGAGCACGCCCATGGAACTGGATCAGATGCAACGGCGGACGGGGAACCAGCGCGGCCGGGCGGTTGCATGAACTCCAGCGGTGACATCACCATGGGGTCGTGCCATCTCGATAGGGTGCCTCCGGTGTGAGCACCACCTGCCCGGCACGGTTGAGTGTAAAGCGTTCGTTTCGCGATGACGCAGCGGGTAATATAGCGGCAAACGCCCGGCTGATCGCTGCGAAGTCGAAAGTCGGCATCGCTCCGGTTACGGGTGTCTGGCTCGCGGCTGGAGCCGCGCCGGCCATCATAATCGCCCATTCGACTCCAAGCTGCCCGGCGTCTTTTCAGTCATCCTGACTGTAGCTGGCGTGGGCGCCGTCCTATGACCCCGCGGTTGACATTCGAGCGGCCCCTCGCTACCGTAGCCCCTTACTTTGCTGTGGTGCAGCAAACGAATGATGCGGCGGCGGACGAAGGTTATCAACCTGGCCCTTCAAGGGGGCGGTGCGCACGGCGCGTTTACCTGGGGGGTCTTGGATCGCCTGCTTGAAGACGAGCGCATCGAGATCGAAGGGATCAGTGGGAGCAGTTCCGGGGCCATGAACGCGGTGATGGTGGCCTACGGGCTCGCCCTTGACGGTCCCAAGGGGGCCCGGGCGCATCTCGCGCGTTTCTGGGAGGCGGTTGGGAGCCGTGTCCCCTTCAACTCTGAGCCGCACCCGTCTGGGCTACCTATCAACGGCTCCGAGAAGGCGGCATTGCCATGGTTGCAGGCCTACATCGCGTTGTCGCGCGCACTCTCGCCTTACCTCGTCAATCCTTGGAACCTTAACCCGCTGCGCGCAATCATCGAAGATCTAGTGGACTTCGACTGGCTCCGAGCCCAGGCCCCGATCAAGCTGTTCGTGGCCTCGACACGGGTCCAGAGCGGCAAGATGGTGGTGTTCCAGAATGCACAGTTGTCGGCGGAGGTCCTGCTGGCCTCGGCCTGCGTCCCGTCCCTACACCACGCCATTGAGATCGAGGGCGAGGTCTATTGGGACGGCGGGTTTTCGGGCAACCCGGCGGTTTTCCCCCTTATCTTCGAGTGCCGGCATGCGGACGTCGTCATCGTCATGCTGCATCCCCTGCAGCGCCCCGTTACGCCAAGCACCGCCCAGGCGATCTGGGAGCGCATGACCGAGATGGCCTTCAATGCGACCTTTCTCCGGGAGATGCGCGCCATCGGCGAGTTGAAGGCGCATGCCTCGAAAAGCCTAATCGCCTTCGGCGCCATCGAGCGGAGATTTCGGCGCTTGAGATGCCATCTCATCGAAGGCGAGGAATTGATGGCGGGGCTCACTCCTTCAAGCCGCTTCAATCCCCGGATGTCCTTCCTGAGGACGCTGCGCGATCAAGGCCGCGCCCATGCCGAGCGCTGGCTCGATGAGACCTTCGATAACCTCGGCAATTGCACGACCTTCGACATCGCCGCACGTTTCGCGTGATCGCGAGGAGGAGCTGTGCTTCCCGCACCGATCGAAGACCAACCCGAACCTGGGCTTTGGCCCGTACTCACGGATGATCTTTGGGTGGTTGACGCCTCCGGGGCCTCACAATTATACCATTCTAACAATAGGTCACGTTGCCACCTCCGAAGAGTTCCGCCTAAAGGGCGAGGTTGACAGTGTTCGTGTTCGCGACACAGCAGCTTCTCCTGTTCCAACCCTTCTCCTCCGGAGAAGTGAAGCTTTTCGCGCAGCTAATCGAGTACCATTGGCGCCCTTTTCTCAATCACCCGCCCCAATCAGGATCCTTTTGAAATCGCTCCTGAAGAAACTCCACAAAGGTGCGCACCGTGGCCGCTAGATGCTCCCGGTGCGGATACACCGCATGGATAGACACTTTATCGGGTGCGTAATCCGTCAGCACGGCCCGCAATCTCCCCGCTCTGAGGTCCGAACCGACAACATAGGCAAGAAGTTGCACGAGCCCCCGTCCGCTGAGAGCAGCCATACGCACGGCATCCCCCAGATTGGCCTCGAAATCACCAGAAACCGAGACCAAGAACTCGCCCTCTGGACCTTTGAAGAGCCACTCGCCTTTCGGCGTCCATTCCGTATAGATCAAACAGTTGTGCTGCGCCAGATCGTCTGGCGTTCGGGGCATGCCGTGCGCCTTGAGATAGGCCGGCGCGCCGCAGACCACCGCCTGCACGGACGCCAGCTGGCGCGCGACGAGACTTGAATCGGGCAGTTTACCCAACCGAATCGCCAAGTCCAGCCCCTCCTCGACTAGGTCCACCCACGGGTCCTGGAGAGAGAGCAGTACCTTGACTGCGGGGTACCGCTTCTCATAGTCGGCAATGGCCGGCACCAGATGAAAGGTCCCCAAGGACGAGGGAGCTCTGAGTTTCAGGGCGCCTCGCGGTTCGGTATTCAGCTCCATCACTGCGCGCTCGGCCTCCTCCACAGCGGTCAAGATCTTTTTGCACTTTTCCAGGTAAGTAGCCCCAGCCTCCGTCAGATGTAAACGCCGGTTGGTGCGATTCAAGACACGCGCGCCCAAGAGGTCTTCCAGCGCATGGATTTGCTTACTCACCATCGCCTTAGATAGGGCGAGTTTCTCCGCCGCGGCGGAGAAACTCCCGGTCTGCACCACGGTGGCGAACACCTTCATGCTGGCCAATTTATTCATAGCCCTACCTCGTCAATCGTTTACTGCGATGAAACGTCATGTAAACCGAACGCATGTTGTTTAGAGACGCGCCAGTCCCTAAAGTTGGTGCACCGCAGCAATGATAACCCATGTGGGCGACGGATTGAAGAACGGTTTGTTGGGTGAATGCGCGAACGCGATGTCAACCTAGACCTAGAGGAGAAACGCCATGAACCATAAAGATGTTTCCGCGCTGTTGAGCTTGGCTACGGTACCCACGACCTCCTATCCGGCTACTGCCGAGAGCGTATGGCGGATCAGCCGATATTTTTGTCCAGAAGGAGGCCATAGCAAACCGCGCTGGCTAGGTCTATCCCGGCTGTCCGCCCGGCTGTCCGCGGCGAAGAAAGGCTTTTTACGGCTTCTTTGCTACTTGGCCGCGATAGTGCTGACCACCGCCTTGTATGCGGCCCTGAGTTCCTATGGGGAGTTCATCAACACCCCACCCCCGTGCGCATTGGAGAACCACCATGGGCCGGGAAACTGCCCGGTGCAGGTGCTGCGCTGGTATCCGATGAGTGCGGTTGAAGCTTGGCGCTCACCGCGGCGCGAAGTGGACCGCGCAGCGACTACTTGGGGAATAGGGAACGGGAATAGGGCACCACCACCCTCACCGGTGGCCGGCGCCGTTACGCCCCGCTCTCGCCCGAGCCCGCCATGAAGCGGATCTCGTGGGCGGGCAGCGGTCCCCATCTAGCTACATTATTTCCAGTCTGTTCCAATGTCGGCGACGTGCGGGTTGTCGATACGCCGCCCGACCCATTCTTCCAAAACGAAGCGATCGATATGGCCGAGGTCGTCCTCGTAGTTGACCGACGGCGTCTTGAGCGCGACCTGCCCCCCCGTTCCGTTGTCGATTGCGAGATAGATCTGCGAGCGGTTGCTAGCGTGCACCTCGCGGATGATACGATAGCCATCGAGGGTCATGCTAGGTCGGTCCGTGTGCGCGTCAGCAAGACCCGGCAACCGCCAGGGCTTGGTGTGAATGCCCTTGTCGATTCAGTATATCCTCAGAGCCGGCAGGCCCCGACCGCAGGCTCGAACGGCGCCTTCTTGGTGCGCGGCGCTGTCACTCCGTTCGGTGGCGCCTGTTTTTGGTGCAGGACGCCGCCCGGCGCGGACTATGTGCGGGAGCTGCTCAGGGTGGCGGCACCGAGCCGCTCTGCAAAAAAAGTAGGGCGTCCTTGCCCCACCAAGGGTCCGCGGCGGGGGTGGAGGTACGTCGTCCGCGGAGGAGGCGTCGTGTTGCCGTTTGTCTGTGGATCGGGTAAGCTATGCTGCATTGCAACAAACTATAGGCTAGCTTCCATTGTCTTGCAATAGGCCTTTGGTAAGACGCACCGTTTCACCATCGTATACAAAGAGGCGGATCGAGAAGATGGACAGGTTGACGGGTATGAATGTGTTCCTGGCGGTGGCCAACGCCGCCAGTTTTTCGGCCGCAGGCCGGACCGACGTCGGGCAACTGGCGGTTCAGAGGGCCGGACGTATCTGCTTCGCGTGCGCATAGTTACAAAGAGAGACTCTGTGTGAACGTCACGAGCATCAAGAGAAAGGGACAGATCCGGGGACGGGCCGTCGATCCCGCGGCCTTGGCGGAGGTGCGGGAGCTCCTCGGCGAGGAGCCGCGGCGGCGCGATCTGCTCCTCGAGCACCTGCATAAGATCCAGGACCGCTTCCACTGCCTCCCGGCCGCCCACCTCGTCGCGCTCGCCGAGGAGATGAAGCTCGCCACGACCGAGGTCTACGAGGTCGCCACGTTCTACCACCACTTCGATGTCGTCAGGGAGGACGAGACCGCGCCGCCCGCGCTCACCGTGCGGGTGTGCGACTCGCTCTCATGCGAGCTCGCGGGCGCGCACGAGCTGCTCGCGAAGCTCAAGGACACGCTCGGCGCCGGCGTGCGGGTCCTGCCCGCGCCCTGCGTGGGCCGCTGCGAGCAGGCGCCGGTCGCGGTGGTGGGAAAGAATCCCGTCGCACAGGCGACTGCCGACAGGGTGCGGCCGCTCG
>JBQTJM010000288.1:0-2907 GCA_052387115.1 Gammaproteobacteria bacterium
TCAGGATTGCGCTCGTGACCTTTGGCAGAACCACGCTTTCCACGCGCTCGACATAATCGTTGTCGGTCAATGTGAAGATGGCGACGCGCGCTCCGTCGTGCCGCCAGACCTCCGGGATCCCCAGTGCTGTGAAGATGGGGAACTTGTTCAACGACGAGATGGTGATGTCGATTTCGATAATAAGGTCAGGTGGGGGGTCTTGGGCAAGATCGATCTGTTTCTTCCCGCGTACCCGCTCGGCGTGTTGGATGTAGAAGCATTCATCAGGCTCAAAGCCCTTCGCCAAGTTTTCACGACGAAAAGTGGTCGAGCCGCCTCCATGAATATCCATCTCCATCTCCTCAGCCAGAACCTCAACTAGCATCGCAATGACATGTTTGAGGCTTTCGTGCTCATGTGAAGGCGCCATAATTTCTAGCATTCCTTGGTCATAGGCGAAGTGCGCCGCGTGACTGTCCTGCATGTCGGCGAGGAGCGATTCGTAGGTTTCCCAACGGACGCCGGACAGGAGAATACAGTGGTCCGGACTGCTCGGTTGAACGGCGTGAACCTGGGGCAAGGCTGTCTGTGGCGCGGTTGGCATACCTACTCCTCCCGTCAACCGTGGATCGTACCATCCGGTCCATCCCCGAGGCCAGCGGGGAGGGCCGGAACCCTTACCGTGTTAGAGAAACGGCGGGTATCGAGCAGTAGCCTTGATGGACCCCGAGTGCTGTCCTACCCTCTCGGCGGAAACACCCCTTGCAGCGCGATGCAGAAGCAGAAGGTCAGGTAGGGCTGCAGGTTGTTGTGCGGCGCGTCGCCAGCGGGTGGACTTCTGGGATACGCCACGCGCTGGAGGCAGCCGAAGTCTCAGCGTGATTCACGTCTGACGACCCACATGCACACCGGTGGCAGCAAGCGGATTTGCGAGTTTAAGCCTGCCAAAACGGGTGAAATCCTTGTCTGTGCTGCACAGCATCGCCCCATGCTCGATTGCCAGCGCGGCCAGGTGAGTGTCCATGACCAGCGGCCCGGTTGCCTGACCGTCTTGCAACAACTCTGTGAGTATGGGCCAGTGCCTTGCGGTTGGTTGCAGAATGCCCATGCAGGGCTGGGCTAACCAGTCGTTGACGAGAGCAGCAGCTTCGGAAATCGAGTAGGGATTTGCAAAGATTTTCCGATGGGTGGTAATGCGCAAAAAAGCGAGTATCGTCATCCATGCGAGCCGTATCGGTTCCGTTCCTGACAGGGTTTTCTCAATCCATTGTTTCGCAGCAGTGTGTAGAGGGCTCGAACGGTCGTAGGCGTAGATCAAAATATTGGCGTCGACGAGCATCATTTATGTAGAGGCCCTTCCGCTAGCTCAAGCAAATAGCCGATATTGTCGTACTCTACAGAGATGCGTGGTTTTAGATCCCGTGCTCGGACCACAAACGGCTTAACCGCCCACGCTTCTTGTGCTGTGTTGAGGCCAAGCCGCAAGTACAGGTTGACGATTTCCTTAAAGGGCTTTCCGCTACTCCCCATTTCTTCCTTCAGCCTTGCGGCGATGTCTTCATCCAGGGTCAATGTCGTACGCATTTATAATCTTGATGCCTTTATTGAGGCATCATGATGCTACAACAACTTCGGGATCACTGCAAGCGCGTTGCCCTAACCCCTCGGCGGAAACACCCCCTGGAGCGCGATGCAGAAATAGAAGGTCAGGTAGGGTTGCAGGTTGTTGTGGGGCTGGCTGCCGCCGGCGGGGGCGAGCGATTGATCCGACATCGAGACCGGCGGCGTCGCCGGTCCGCCGGCAGGGGCGAGGTAGACATTACCCCCGGTCGCCCGCGCCAGGACATTACCTGCCGGGTTGCGGTTGTTCCCAGGCGTTGGCGCGGCAAGCAGCGCGTGACTGTGAGCCGGGATCTCGGATTCGAGGAGTGTGACGGTCTCCGAGCCGCCCGTCTCTCCGAGATCATGGAGCGAGAGCCCCGGACCCTGCCTCGGATGCATCGGGGCGCGCCCTTGCAAATCAGGCAGCGCGAAGTTCGACTTGCCGTTTCCGCCGTAGGTCGTTCCGAGCAGCGAGAACAGCGCGGTGTTCTGGGACAGCGGCAGGAGCTGCCCGTCACACCATGCCCAACCCCTGGGCGCGAAGTTGAAGGGGAAGATGCGGATCTCGGCAACGAACGGATCGGCCATGGCGGTTCCTCTCAGGTTGGCGACGGGAAGATCCCGAACAGCGAGATGATGAAGTCGACACAGAGATACGGCTGAAAATTCGTGTGCGGCTGGCTGCCGCCGATGGGGCTTACCGATTGCGGTGCCAGCGGCGAGCTCGCGCTACCGGCACGATAGAGATCGACGACCGTAGGCGTACCGAGGACCGTGGCGCTGGGCGTCGTCTGGGTCGCCGTGTTGGCTGAAGCCAGAAGTGGGTGGGTGTGCGCCGCGATCTGATTGACCGTCAACGTGATCTCCTCGGCACCGCCGGTCTCGGCCAGGAGGAAGCCGTTCCCTTGATGGACGGGAATGCGGCCGCGCAGATCGGGGAGGGCGAAGGTACTCTCGCCGTCACCTCCGTAGGTCGTGCCGATCAGGTTAAAGAGCGTTTCGTTTTCCGAGATGGGCAGAAGCTGCCCCTCGCAGAACATCCAGCCTGCCGGAGCGAAGTTCCCGGCAAACATGCGGATTTCACCGACATAGGGTTGTGCCATGCGTTATGTCCTCAGTTCGGTGATGGGAAGATCCCCTGCAGGGCGATGCACAGGTTCAGGGTCAGGAACGGCTGCATGTTGAGATGCGCCTGGCTGCCGCCTACATTCCCCACCGTGCTTGGGGCGAGCGCCACCAGGTTGCTCGGCGCCGCGTAGATCTCGCTCGGCCCGCTCGCCAGGAGATTGCCGGTCGGTATGTTGGTGCCGTTCGGGTCCGTGCTGG